>QCUJ01000029.1 GCA_003210795.1 Synechococcus sp. AG-679-B05
AGCATCGAAGCCCACACCCCCGGCAGCAGCAGCGTCACCCACAGGGCGTAAAGCGGAATGAACAACAGCGCTCCAGCCGGTGAGCGCAGCAGCTCCAACACATCCGGGAGCCAGTGCTGAACCAACGAGATCAAGCGAAATCACCTACCCACTGGGCGGAGCATTGCACTCAACTGGACGCTGAGGTGTAAAAGCGCAGGGCGAACAACCAGAAGGAACGGGCTGCGGCAAAAAACACAACCGCCAAACCAAGGCCAGCCAGCAGCATCGGCGCCCCTGCAGCACCCAGCAGCACCTGGGCGGGAACCGTGGTGAGGAAGGCCACCGGCAACACGACGGTGAACAGCAACCGCAAGGCTGGTGGATAGGCATTCAAGGGGTAGCGACCTGAGGCCAGCAGGGCTCGCAACACCTCGGTGGCATTCCAGGTTTTAACGAACCAGATGCTGGTGGCAGCAATCAGAAACCAGAGCGAATAGAGAATCAACCCACCGGCCAGCAGCATCACCAGCACCATGAGCAGTGTGGGCAGGGTGAGCACCACCCCGGCCTGAAGGCTGCCCCAGGCCAGCAGTGCCAGCCCGAGTCCGATCTCCGGCAACCCCGCCGGCGAAAGGGTTCGCAACGACAGCCAGAACTGACTGTCGATCGGCTTAAGCAGCACAAAATCCAGAGTGCCTTCGCGCACATGGGTGACGATCGCGCCGAGGTTGGGGCGCAGCCAGGTGCTGGCCATGCCGTCGAACACGGTGTAGAGACCTTGCACCATCAGGGCCTGGGCCCAGCTCCAGCCCCCCAGGGTCTGATCGGGGCCATAAAACAGTGAAAGCAGAAACAAACTTCCGCTGAGGCTCATCGCCACCGCCAGCAGCTCAATCAACACATTGGCCTGGTATTCCAGCTGCACCGCCAGGGCGGTGCTCCAGAAGCGACGCAAGGTTCGCCAGTAGCGCCCCATCAGGCCCCCATGGCGCTGTAACGCCGCACGCCGGCCCGCCAGAGCAACAGCACCAGCGGCAACAACACGGCGATCCAAGCCAGCTGTGCCCCGAAACCCGCGATCAGATCCACCGGCTGCCCGGCGAGAACGCGAGCCGGAAAGTCGATCAGATAGGGGAAGGGAGTCCACTGCGCCCATGCCCGCACCGCCGGCGGGAAAGCGGTGAGCGGCGCCAGAAGACCGGAGAGAAACACAAACGGGATGAACTGCAGCCGCTCGAGGGCACTCGCCTTTTCACTCCAGAAGCAAAGAGTGGCGATCAGGCTCTGGAACAGAAAAGCAATCGCAAAGGCCATCCAGGTGGCCAGCCAGGCCAGCAGAAAACCACCCAGGGATGGCAGCCAGAAGGCCTGGGGTTGGACCGCAAAAAAAACCACAGCGATCAGCGCCGCAAAGGGCAGGCGGGTGAGCTGCTCGCCGAGATGGGCCGCCACGTAACGCCACAGCGGGTGCAATGGCTGCAGCAGATAGGGCGACAGCCTCCCCAGCAGGGCGTCCTCCTCGAAGGCATAGACCACCCACACCACCGAGAACTGGCGCACCAGGTAGGCGCTGAGGAAATAACGATCCAGGGCCACACCATCCAGACCAAGACCGGACCGGGCATCGCTCCCACTCCAGATGCTCAGCATGATGAATGGCAACACGCCCGAAAGAGCCCAGAGAGCGATTTCGGCGCGGTACTCGAGCATGTGGGCGTACTGGGAGCCCAACAGCACCCGGATGATCCGCCGGTTCAGCCCGAAGATCCGCATCAAACGCGCCCCTGCCGGAACAGGCCACCGATCAATTCCTCGATCGGCGGATCGGTCACATCGAGATCGCGCACGGGGAAACGGTCCAGCAACTGCGCCACCACCGCGGTGAGCTGGTCGCGGGGCACCAGCAGCCGCACGTCACACCCCTCCAACTGCTCCAGCCGCCCCAACCCCTCCAGGGCATCCGGTGCAACCGGCGATTCCAGCTCCAACCGCACCTCCCGCTCCGGGGCCAGCTGTTCCGCAAGCGCCTCCAACGGTCCGTCATGGAACAACCGCCCCTGGTGAATCAGCAGCACTCGGGGACACAGCGCGGTGATGTCGGCCATGTAGTGGCTGGTGAGCAACACCGTCGCCCCCGTGCGGCGGTTGTACTCCGCCAAGAACTTCCGCACCCGGGCCTGGGCATTCACATCCAACCCCAGGGTGGGTTCATCGAGAAAAAGCACCTCCGGCTCATGCAGAAGTGCGGCGAGTAGTTCCGCCTTCATCCGCTGGCCTAGAGAAAGCTTGCGCACCGGCCGGGTGAGTTCCTCCCCCAGTTCCAGCAAATCGGCCAGCTCGCTGATCCGCCGCCGGGCCACGCCATCGGGGATGCCGTACACCGCCGCATTCACCCGCAGCGAATCCATCGGCGGCAGATCCCAGAGCAGCTGCTGCTTCTGCCCCATCACCAGAGTGATCCGGCGCAGGAACTCCGCCTGGCGCCTCTGCGGACTGAACCCTCCCACCTGCACACGACCGCTACTGGGGTGGATCAAGCCGCAGAGCATCTTGAGCGTGGTGGTTTTGCCGGCCCCATTGGCCCCGAGAAAGCCCACCATCTCTCCGGGCTCGATCTGGAAAGACACGTCCTGCACCGCCACCACATCCCGGGTGCGGCGTCGCAGGAAATGGCGCAGTGTTCCGGCGAAACCGGGCTGCTTCTCAGCAACCCGGTAGATCTTGCTCAGCCCATCAACCTGAATCACCGATTCAGCTGAGATCGGCCATGCGCTTGCGCGCCAGATCCGCCTGCGCCTGCTTCTCCGCCAGGTTGGCCTGGCATTCCGCCACCACCTCCGGAGGCGCCTTATCGGCGAAGTTGGGATTGTTCAGCCGACCCGCCAGGCCCTTGATCTCCTTATCCGCTTTGGCGATGTCCTTTTCCAGGCGGCCCTTGAGCGCATCCAGATCGACTAGGCCTTCGATCGGCAACAGCACCTGAAGCTCACCGCTCACACCTGCCAGAGCCTTCACCACCGGCGCGGCATCGGCATCGGCGGGAGCCATCACCGCCACCGATTCAGCCTTAGTCAGGGCTGTGATGTCGGCGATGCCCTGAGTGAGCACCGCAGCGAGCTCGCCGCGGCCTGTGACAAAGCGCACCGGCACCGCCTGGGAGGGCTTGAGGCCGGCGACGGCCCGCAGGTTGCGCACCACCCGAATGGCTCCGATCAATTCCGTAAAAGACCTCTCCAAGGCGTCATCCAAAGCCGACACATCCATAGCGGGCCAGGGCTGCAGCGCCAGGAAGGTGGTCTCCGGCTCGGCGGTGACGCTGTGCCAGAGCTCCTCGGTGAGGTGGGGCATCAGCGGATGCAGCATCAGGTGCATCTGGCTGATCACCTTCGCGAGCACCTGCTTGGCCACCCGTTGATCAGCAAGGACCTCGGCTGAGGGGTTGTCGCCGGGATTGAGCCGGCGCTTGCTCAGCTCCAGATACCAATCGCAGACGTCATTCCAGGCGAACTCATACAGCCCCTTGGCCGCTTCACCCAGGCCGTAATTGCTGTAGCGCTCGGCCGTTTCCCGATTCACCCGGGCAAGACGCGAGAGAATCCAACGATCCGCCAATTGCAGAGCCGCGGGATCGGGATCACCCAGCTGAGCCGGCGTTTCGCCGCCCAGGTTCATCAGGGCGAAGCGGGTGGCATTCCACAGCTTGTTGGCGAAGTTGCGGGAGGCCTCCACCGTGGCGGAAGTGTCCTTCTTGCGGTCGTAGTCGAGGCGAATGTCCTGGCCGGCACCGGCCACTTCCCGCACCAGAGCGAAGCGCAAGGCATCGGTGCCGTAACGGTCGATCAACAGCAGCGGATCGATGCCGTTGCCGGCGCTCTTGCTCATCTTGCGGTTCTGCTCGTCCCGCACCAGGCCGTGGATGTAGACGTCCTTGAACGGCATCTCGCAGGTGAAGGCGCCGGCCATCATCGTCATCCGGGCCACCCAGAAAAAGATGATGTCGAAACCGGTCACCAGGGTGCTGGTGGGATACCAACGCTGCAGGTCGGCACTCTCAGCGTCGGGCCAACCCAGGGTGGAAAAGGGCCAGAGGCCGCTGGAGAACCAGGTGTCGAGCACGTCTTCGTCCTGCTCAATCTCAGCATCAGCGCCGTATTCGGTCTTGGCCTTTTCCAAAGCTTCCGCTTCATTGCGAGCCACCACATAGGGGGTGGTGTCGGTGTACTTGCCACCGGTTTCGCTGATCACGAACCAGGCGGGGATGCGATGGCCCCACCACAGCTGTCGGCTGATGCACCAGTCGCGGATATCGGTGAGCCAGTCGCGATAGACCTTCTCCCAGCGCTCGGGAATGAAGCGTGGATCCTGCTTCTCCAGGGCCTCGCGGCAGCGGGCCGCCATGGGCTCCGTCTTCACGAACCACTGGGTTGAGAGCAGGGGCTCCACCGGCACCTTGCCGCGGTCGGAATAGGGAACGCTGTGGCGGTAGTCCTCCACCTTCACCAGCAGCCCCAGCTCCTCCAATCCGTCCACCACCGCCTTGCGGGCCTCGAAGCGATCCAGCCCGTCGAACTGGCCCGCTTCCTTGTTCATCGTGCCGTTCTTGCGCATCACCGTGATCTGGGGCAGACCGTGGCGCTGGCCGATGGCGAAGTCGTTGGGGTCGTGGGCCGGCGTCACCTTGACGCAACCGGTGCCGAAATCCTTGTCGACGTGGTCATCGGCCACGATCGGGATCTCCCTGCCCACAAACGGCAGCGTCAGGGTCTGACCCACCAGATGGGCATAGCGCTCGTCGGTGGGATTTACCGCCACCGCCGTATCGCCGAGCATCGTCTCGGGCCTTGTGGTGGCCACTTCGAGATGGCCTTCGCCGTTGCTGAGCGGATAACGGAAATGCCAGAGATGGCCATCCACCTCCTTCATGTCCACCTCCAGGTCGCTCACAGCGGAGCCGGAGGCGGGGCACCAGTTCACCAGGTATTCACCGCGATAGATCAGACCCTGTTCATGCAGCCGCACGAAGGCCTCCTTCACCGCCTCACTCAACCCCTCATCCAGGGTGAAGCGCTGTCGCTTCCAATCCACGGAATAGCCCAGGCGCCGCAGCTGGCCGACGATGCGTCCACCGCTCTCGGCCTTCCACTGCCAAGCCCGCTCAAGAAAGGCGTCGCGACCGAGGTCGTGGCGGGTCTTGCCCTCCTCTTTCAGCTGCTTCTCGAGGATCGTCTGAACCGCAATGGACGCATGATCCGTGCCCGGAAGGCAGAGCACATTTTTTCCCGCCAGGCGCTGGTAGCGCACGATCGTGTCGATCAGGGCCGTGTTGAAGGCATGCCCCATATGCAGGCTGCCGGTCACATTCGGCGGCGGGATCACCACCGAAAACGGATCGCCAGGCGCGTGCGGATCGGGATGGAAGGCCCCCTGGTCCTCCCAGGCCTGCTGCCAGTGAGCTTCCGTACCAACCGGGTCGTAAGTCTTGGCCAGTTCGGGCACGGGACGCTGAAAGTTGATCGGGCCATGCTCGCAAAAGAACCTGCTGTCTTCAGCGACCCTCCCTAACCTCAGCAGACGTCTGGCAAACCATGAAAGCTGCGCTCCATCGATCGTTGCTCACAGGCCTGGCGTGTTGGCTTTTGAGTGGTTGCGCAGGAATCGAAGGGCCGGCAGTGGTCGACATGGTTCGCACCATCGACACCAGCGAAGGCATCACCAGCGATGACTCAGTTATTTAATCGCGGCTTACGCCCGCAGGCCCGCTGCTTTTGTGGCCTGGATCGGAGGCTTGTTCCTAGGTCTGAAACCCCAGAGGCAACCGGCTCTGGAAGTCATCCTCCAGTACTCGGTGATTGGAATTGGAGTCATGGGGGTGGCTTATTACGACGGCATCAATGGAACCGCTTTGGTGGCTGTGGCCGGTGGTCTCTCCGTGGGCATCGGCTTTGGCATCAAAGAGATCATTTCCAATTTCATCAGCAGCCTCTGGCTGCTGTTCGAAGGCTCCGTACGTCCCGGTGAAATCCTGATGATCAACGGTGATCCCTGCACGGTGCGAAAGCTGGGGATTCGGGCCACCCAACAGCGCCGCGGCCGGGATGGAGCGGAACTGCTGATTCCCAATCAGAACTTTTTCACGCAAGAGGCCGAGTCGTACACCGCTGAAGAAACCTCCCGCAGGGATGCCGTCGTGGTGGGAGCGGCTTATCGCCATGAACCCTCACAGGTGATCGCGAACCTAGAAGCGGTCGCGAAGGATCACGACAAAGTCCTCCCATACCCAGCCCCCGCGGCGTTCACCGTCGATTTCGCCGACTCCTCAATCAACTACAAGTTGCTGTTCTGGGTGCGAAACCCCCTCGAAGCCTTCGCCGTAGGAAGCGACCTGCGCCAGTCAATCTGGACGGCTTTCGCAAAAAACGGAATCGGTATTCCCTTCCCTCAGCGGCAGGTGTATCCAATGGAATGGCCCCCATCCAAGGACGAAACCCTGCGGATCGGTGGTTCATCCCAGATGCTCCAGGCGGAAGAAAGCGAATCAATCGGCTAGGCGCCTTAGGTAGTCGCCCTGCCGCCCGGCATTGATCCAACCGGTGGCGATCAGTTTGCTGGCTGATTCACTCACCCTGCCGCGGTGAATGTGGGATGGACCAGCGGGGAAGATCACCAGCTTCCCCCTTTCCGCCGGTTCATGGTGATCCTGCCAGTGGAACTCGGTGCCCGCCTCATCCACGTCGTTGCAGTAGAGGATCCAGGCGAGCACACGGTGAACAGGTTCGGTGGCCTCATCGCTGATAGTCCAATCGCAGTGCCACCGCTTGAAGCCTTCGCCGGGGGCGTAGTGCTGAAGGTTGAAGATCGGATTCACAAACAGGCTCTGGTCCGGACAGCACTCCTGGAATTTCGGCCGTTCCTGCAGATAACGCTCCAACCCGGCTGTGACCCCTCGCATCACCAACTGCGCCAGAGCGAAGGACTCCGGTTCGGAGCGATCGATCGCCACCAAGCTGATGTCCGTGCTCTGTTTGGCCGGTTTGTGATCCCCTTCGGCGCCGAAGGCCACCCCTGCTCGCCGGAGATCCTGACGGCGGCCATAGAACTCCGTTACCGCATCGGCCACTGCCTCAAAGCCGGCGTTGCAGTAGCGCCCGATCAGATTCATGCCTCAGAGTTCAGTCGCGGGATCGCCACGACGGCATCCAGCAACTGCCAGCGGCTGCGGTCCGTCGCCACCAGGCTCTGAAGCTGCACCCGCTCGATCACCGCGGCAGCGCGATCGACATCCAGGGGAACCCCAGGCCCCATGGGCAACACCAGCACCTGTTGCTCGGCTGGATCGGCCATCACCTGCAAATCGAGATCCTCGAGCTCCCGTTCAAAGAACACCCGTCGCATCCGAGTGGTCACTGTGGGACCCAGCGCTTCGACGAAACGGGTCATTCCCGACTCATCCCCCGAACAACCGCAGTTCAGCGACAACCAGATCAGCAGCTTCACCCAGCTGTCCAACGTCCACAGCGGTTGAAAGCTGTCCCGGTGCTGACGCACCAGTTCCGCGATGGCGAAATCAAACAATGTGGCCTGCAGGCCAGTGGAATCGGCGGAATCCATGCTTTCCATCTTCTCCTTCAAAAGGTCAGACTGAGACCACTGGCGATTCTCCCGATGGCCCTGGATCTGAACGATCCCGAACTCGAATTCTCCGATCTCGTCTACGCCTACCAAAGCTGGGTGATGGCTGTGATCAACGACGAGAAACTCGACAGCGACGACACATTGCTGACCGACGACATCGCCGAGGACGCCCTCAATGCCATGCGCTTCCTTCCAGGCGAGGTGACCAGCGCCATCGAAACCAGTCTGGCGCGCGTCTACGACGTGGATGCAGACGAGCTGGCTGATCTGCTGTTCCCAGAAGACTGAACACCGATGGGCTGGACCGCTGACGACATCCCTTCGCTGGAGGGTTGTGTTGCACTGGTCACCGGTGCCAACAGTGGACTCGGCATGGAGAGTGTTCGGGCCCTGGCGGCTCGACAAGCCACCGTGATCCTGGCCTGCCGCTCCAGATCCCGGGCTGAGTCAGCCAAAACCCGGTTAATCGAGGAGGGGTTGTCCCGCCTCGATCTGCTCGACCTGGACCTGGCCGATCTCGTCAATATTGAACAGGCCGCCGATACGGTCCGCGAGCGATACGGCCAGCTGGATCTGTTGCTCAACAATGCGGGAGTCATGGCGCCCCCGCGCACCCTCACTGCGCAGGGTCATGAGTTGCAGTTTGGGGTGAACCACCTGGGCCACATGGCCCTCACTCAGAAGCTGTTGCCACTGATGGCACAAAGACCCGATCCTCGGGTGGTGACGGTGACCTCCGGCGCCCAGTACTTCGGCCGCATCCGCTGGGACGATCCCAGCTGGAGCATGGGCTACGACCGCTATGGCGCCTACGGCCAGAGCAAGCTGGCCAACGTGATGTTTGCCCTCGAGCTGGACGGACGACTGCGGGAGCAAAACAGCAGTGTTCGCTCTCTGGCGGCCCATCCCGGTATCGCTCGCACCGACCTGCAACCCACGGCGCTGGCCAGTGGCGGCAATCGCTTCGAAGCCCTGGCCTATCGGCTGATGGATCCCCTTTTCCAAAGTGCAGCCATGGGTGCACTGCCCCAACTGCATGCCGCGACTGCAGCCACAGCCCAGGGCGGTGAGCACTACGGCCCTGGGGGTTTGGCTGGGTTGCGTGGGCACCCTGCTCTCTGCCGAATTGCTCCCGCAGCCCTCGACCCGGAACAGCGCCAGCGCTTGTGGCACCTCAGTGAAGAGCTGATTGGTGACTGACGCATCAGCCGCTATTTCGCTTCTGACCCCCTATGCGACTGGGCGTCCTCAGCGAGGGGTGGTCGGCTCCAGCCGTTATGCCCAGCGGCTCCGTCAGGAGTTGATCAAGGCTTCAAAGGATCCGGAGAGCCGGACACTGATGATCCGCGGCGAACCGGGCCTGGGGAAAGACAACCTCGCAGCGCTGGTTCACTTCGGCTCCAGCAGGCGTCGCAAGCTGCTGGTGAGACTGCAGCCTGCCGATCTCAGATCCAAGGTTGCAACTCTCCTGGATGCCGTTGAAGACAACACGCTGCTGGTGATCGGCGTCGACCAACTGGACCCTGACCTCCAGCAGCTCCTGGCCGAAATGGCGTCTGGACAGCGTTCTGGTTTCTCCGGCCGCATGATCTTCACCAGCGAAACCTGAGTGCCGGAGCTGGATGCCGTGAGCCAGCTGATCCGTGTTCCACCTTTGCGCGTGCGACGGGCAGATCTAGGGGAGTGGCTGCGATATCAGCTCGCCTGCAATGCCCGGGCCTGGGGTGGCAGGAGCCGCCCGACCTACCTGAAACGGTGGTGCGGCGGCTGCAAAACCATGATTTCCCAAAAACCTTCGCGAGCTGGAGAGCCTGGTGGGACGGGCCCTGCGCCAGGCCCGCCGTCAGAACCAGAACCAACCACCCCCTGTCCTGGCGGAGGAGGTGTCCTGGACGGATCAGAGAAAAGAACGATCCCGCTTCGACATCTGGCGCTGGAAACCTCAGCTGCGGGAATGGATGCGGGCGCCGAAAGTCTGGAATGGCCTGTTATTCGGCCTGGTCAGCTGGCTGTTTGTTGCCGTGAATCTGGCCCTCTGGCTCGGACCGTAGGCGCGTTCAGACAACCCGGCACTTAATTTATTTTGGGCCTGGTGGTGGCCCTTGATCCTGCTCAGCTATCCGCTGGAGGGGCGACTTTGGTGCGCGGTGTGTCCTTTCATGGTTTGGGGTCGGATTATCCAGGCCATCGTTCCCAGGCAGCCACGGGCATAGCCCCACGGTGAGACCGATCGATGGGCTTCGCCCCTGTTGGCGGCAGGGTTCGCCGCGATTGGTTTGTAGCTGGAGCGCAGGTGGCTGTATTCAGCCCTGCCGTTGCTGTGGGCTGTGCTTCTGGCTCGACATTTGCCGGTGGGGATGCTGGAAGGGTTCACACTGCTTCCCGCAGGTTGGCCGAGCTGGTCAGCCGACCCGCATGTTGTCGGTTTCTGCCAGAGTGGTTTGGTAACCATTGAGTTGATCGGTAGCGTCGTGCTTGCGAGGCGACTGATAATCCCTGAACGTTTCAACTGGGAGTTGGGCAGCATGGTGATGCTGGTTCTGAGTTGCGCAGGACGCTGGCTTGTGTCCCTCTGATGCCATGAGAGGCGCACCCCTCACGATCAATTCCCGCCAGCAGGCGCTGCTCGAGTCCCTGCGCAGCAGTGGTGGTGAGATGAGCGGACAGCAGCTGCACCGCCACCTTGAAAAGCAGTCCCCGATGGGACTGGCCACCGTCTACCGCAACCTGAGGGTGCTGCAACAGCGCGGATTTGTGCGCTGCCGTCATCTGCCCAGTGGCGAAGCGCTCTACGCCCCCGTGGAACGCGATCAGCATCACCTCACCTGCGTGGATTGCGGCAAGACCCAACCGCTGGAGCATTGCCCCATTCACGCCATTGATGTGCCGCAGAAAAGCTTCGGGGACTTCGATCTTCTGTTTCACACGCTTGAGTTCTTCGGTATTTGCACCGACTGCCGCAACCGGCAAACCTCCCTGATATGAGCCTGGCCGCCACCTACCTCGGAGCCAATGGCTGGTTGCTGGAATTCGAAAATCTCAGGGTGCTGGTGGATCCCTGGCTGACAGGAACCCTGAGCTTCCCTCCTGGGGAATGGCTGTTGAAAGGGGAGCTACCCCATGATCGCGCCGTCCCCGACCAGCTGGACCTTCTCTTACTCACTCAGGGGCTCGCGGACCACGCCCACCCGGCCACCCTTGGCCAGCTCCCCCGCAACCTGCCGGTGATCGGCTCGAACAGTGCCGTCCGCGTCGCGGAACAACTCGGATTCCAGACCGTTACGGCTCTGCGGCCCGGGCAACAGACCCAACATCACGATCTGGTGATTCGCGCCACCGCCGGGGCACCGGTGCCGCAAGTGGAGAACGGCTACGTGCTCGAACACGTCGCTGGTTGTCTTTACCTGGAACCCCATGGCTTTCTGGATCCATCGGTGAGGCCACAGCCACTGGATGCAGTGATCACCCCGATGGTCGACCTGGGGTTACCTGTGTTTGGAGCCTTCGTGAAGGGCTGCAGCGTTGTGCCGCAGCTGGTGGAACGCTTCCAGCCCAAAACGATTCTGGCCAGCACCGCAGGTGGTGATGTCCGCTTCAACGGCGCCCTCAGCGGAATCCTGAAACTGCAGGGATCACCTCAGGAAGCAGGGGAGGCACTGCCGGAGGGCATCAACTGGATTGATCCGATCCCCGGAGAGCGACTTCTACTCGCCAAGCAAACTTGATGTTACTGTTTGTTACATCTGCTCGCAGCTCAATGCCTCAGGCCAACGAAAACTGGTTTCAAAACACAGCGGCTCGCGACATTCATTTCGATCAGCTGAAGCAAGCAGAGCGTTTTAACGGCCGTGCAGCCATGCTCGGAATCGTGATCGGCATCATCACCGAAGGGCTCACCGGCGCCGGCATTGCCCATCAAATAGGACTCGGCCCATTGGTTGATGGCTATGCCGCTTGCCGCACCCAGTTCCTGCCGTTCTGCTTCTGAAGCCTCAGAACCAATCCTTCAGCACAGCAAGACGTCCACGAAGATCTTGGTCGCTTGCTTGCTGAAGGATCGACTTCTCGACCCGTACCAGGGTCTCCACCATGTCTCATTTGTGACTCCCCTGAGGGCCGAAGAGTCGGCAGAAATCCAGAAGCAGGGGCCGAGCATCTTCAAGGAAAAGTGAAGCGTGGGCCAACGCAAGCTGTTGGCCGCATCAGCCATCCAGGGATTTGTCAGCGATCTGCTCAGCGAGCAAATCACGCCAATTCGGACCGAAATTTTCAGCTAACGCTGCTTCTTCAGATTTAAGGAAACGCTTGCGCTGAGCCGATTCGTCACCACGCCACTGGGGAAGCGTGTGCTTGATGTTGTCGAGATTCATCTGTTGATTGTTCAGCAGACCTTCAACGGCGGCTGTCAAAACAACAACACTGGATGCGTTTCGCCAAACCAAGTTTTCAAGCAGAACAGATCTGCGGCGCACAGTCAAGCTCAACACCACATCTGGTGTAGCATCGTCTTAACAGACTCTACTGGTGGAGTCTGTGGAAATGGGAAGGGTCGAGGGTCCCCTTCCCTGCTTTCCTCGAAGGAAGAACACACGCCGTTCACCAGGCAAAGCCAATGATTCGATCACCACTAGTCCGAAGGGTTTCCATCTACCTGGTTCTCAGCACGGCAGCTGTTACTGGAGTCAACTTGATGGATCTGAATCAGAGTTCAACAGCACCCTTTTATATCCCTCTCTTTATTGGGATTTACATCCTTTCTCGCTGGATCGATCGTCAACTGGAACAAAAAAATAGTCCGCCAGATGTGGTCAACACCTCTGAAGACACCGGATCAATCTCGAATCCAACAGGATTCAAATCCTGAGCGAGGGGTTCTCGCCAGAACCATGAACCAAACACACCATGCGAGATTCAGAATTCAAGATTGAAGAACTTAATCCCTTTCAAGAGTGGCATCTGCATGGCTCTGCCAACAGCCAGGAACAAGCTTTACATCGCGCTCAAGATATCTGCAAACAGATTGGCCGTCCGGTTCGCATCCTCACCGCAACAAACAAATTGGTGGCGCAGTTCGATCCCAGCGAAGAATTACCGACCAAAAAATGAATCAGTGAACAAACCTTTCAGAACACATCGGCCATGGAGAATCGCAGAAACTGAACGATTGAAAAGGGATTCAAAATCGACCAAATCTCGCCCAAACCGAGGGATCCTGCATGGCGAAGGCTGTTGTGCTGATATAAACGCGCCTGCTGATCAGCTTCGGATTCGATAGCCACTATCTCTTCGCGCGGATTCTCTGATGACGCGTACTCCGGATCGAGAACAAGAAACCAACGATCCCGCATCAGACCCGACGAGCTCAGCATGGGGCGTCAACAACAGGCGTAAGTATAAATACTAAAAGATTGAGGTCGGCGGCGGGGCAGTCGACTACCGGAATGGTGGTGCTTCGGCAAGGAGTTCTCAACCAACACCTTCACCCAGTGGTTTGGCGCTCAGAACAGCGACTGTCAGAGGATGCGGTCGATGTAAGCAAAAGAAACGACCATCACGGTGGTGGCCATCACAATGAAGCCAAGCCCCAAAGAAAACTCATTGAGCTGGCTGTCGCCATTGGGCATGAATCGTTCGCGTTTGGAGTCTTCTATCGAAACGTCGCCTTCGACCAGCCCAACGTGTGCGATCGACCACAAAAAGCTGCCTGAAACAGCCAAGATCGCGTGGGGAATCGGAGCTGACATCAGCCCTTGGGGAGACGGGAGAGGGCGAAAGCGCAAACATTCCACCGCCAAACACTGATTCATTCGTTTAGCGTCTCAGTCGTATCTCACCAGCCTCATGCTGAAAGCATTGTTCTCCATGCTGTTGGCAGCAGTGATGTGGGTGCAGGTTCCTCAGTGGAACAGTGACTGGTCCAAGTGTGCTGTTGACGTTCCAGACGTTGACTGCCACTGGTATGTCGTAGCTCCTGACAACACATTCGGCGAAGGCTTCAGCTGGGCGAATGCACCATGGTTCAGCGCGGAAGGACTGCAGGATGTCGCGAGCCTGAAAGGATCCATGAAGGGAATCCACGACAAGGCTTCGGCTGCCGCCTGAGAAATTCTGCAAAGGCTCTAAACCAAGTTGAGCAGGTGATCAGTCAGCGTTGCTGGGCTACGAACACTTCACACCAGTGACCTGGATCACAGCAGTATTCATGGCTCACCGCTGCCATGAGCGGACATTCACAAAGAAACTCGAAACTCATCACCCAGAGAGCTCGACACAACGAAGGAAGATCCACCGAATGGACCTTGAGAGGGGTAATTCAACTGCTCTGAAGGCCAAAATCGAATCAAATCAAAGAAAGATGATGCAAGATAGGCATTAAGCACAGCCCTAAAATATCAGCGATCCCTGACGTAAAGCCTAGGCTCATGCTTATTTGAATTGAGCACAATGACGTTTAAGCATTTGCGCTTACCAAGAAACGAGGGCCCGCTGCCTTCCTGTATCAATTGGAAGTGGGTTGAAGTAACGGCACAAGGAGAATTCAAGGCTCATTACTGCATTGAAGGACAGTGCAGAGATCTCGGACTATTCAAAAGTGCTGATTCCGCAAATCTAGAAGTCGTCAAAGCCATACGAGCACACATCAATCAAGAAGTCGGCAACTTCGTTAAAGATTGATCAACCCCTCCATAGCGAAGCGGAGCAGAGCACGACCACTAGCGGTCAGACTCCAAGACGATTGGACATCAAGCATGAATGAGTGGACTGACAAATTCATTACCCATGCCCAGCAGCAACTTGTTGGGATAGTTGACGATTGGAAATACGACTACGGAGCTAACAACAAAGACTCTTACACAATGCTGCTATGGATGCTGGCGCGCTGAAACCCGAACGCACAAACAAATCCAAATATGATCGACACAAATCATGAAAGCACTTGAAAAAATACTCGTATCACAAATACTTTTTTATACCAGTCAATCCAACCAGCTGGACGACTCAGCCTCTCCCAACAGCTCAGACAAAACCTTGCTTTAAATGCCTTCTGTTCGCCGAAGCACTTTGAAAACTGACGTGATCACTGCCGGGTTCGTAAATGCAGTACTCAGAACCGGCGCCGATTCCAATCACACTGCGCTTGGGAACAACATGTTCTTGACTCTGCTCACCAGAGTGATCTTTCACGCATGAGGTGATCTGCCCACCACTGAGCTCAAGTCGAAATTGACGAGCGCTTCTAGCCGTAAACAACCTATTCACATCGAGCCGCGTTAACCGATCAAGCAAGAGCAATGGCGATGTGGATTCATCAAGGCTATCGCCGACATCAACGGAACTGCCGTGGATGAGGCCACAATCCAACTCAATAAAGCCATATTGCAATGATGCCAGCCATGGCAGATGTTCTGCCGCCACACCCTGCTTCAATCTTCGATGAAACGTCTCTCCATGTTCTAAGCGAGATTCCTGAGCACGTTGCTCACCGCGGTAACCACAACTGGCCAGAAGTTGATCCTCCCACCATCCGTAGATGCAGTGGGGTTGAAGATCACCCGGCTTTGGCTGCTGTAAACGATTGATTAAATAATTGCAATCCTGATCTGGACCAATCAAATCACCTAACAAAAATAAATAGGCAACTCCCCGTTGCCTTTTCAGATCCCGTTGTAGTTGTTTATAGAGATCGGCATCACCTTTAAGACCACTCACCAAAGCCCAACGTTCCATCAGCGCTCACATACATGACTGGCATCTTCGGCTCTCTCTGCATATTCGAAGCCGTGTCTGAGACGCCATGCAAAGACGTCCGGTAATCCAGCATCCAATATTGCCTGACACGTTTTGGCAACGTCATAGTCCACTTCTCGGATGTTGATATCACCGCTGATTGGATCAAGAACAACGTAGGTTGCCTTGGTATTGCCATGCCTTGGTTCACCCACCGATCCAGCGTTAACAATGCGTCTCATCGGAAGAGTCATCGTTTCTTCTCGGGGGGTCTTCATGCCACGAGCTTGCACCTTCACCTGGATCGAGCCTCCACTCAGTTCTCTGATGTAGGGCTGATGCGTATGTCCACAGAAAAGAGTTTCTACACCTGCTGTTTCGACACGTTCGAGAGCTGCAAATGCATTCATATCAGGCAGCAGATATTCATGCTAACTATTGGGGCTGCCATGCACAAACAGAAGTTGATCTTTATGCAGGGTCATCGGAAGCCCAGCCCAAAAAGCTTTGTTCTCTTCGGTTAATTGATCTGCAGTCCAATGATGAGCACGGTGGCCACGCTTTTCTGCCAATTGTGAGGGGTAACTGCATTCACAGGCATTCAGGCCATCGATGATGTCTTCATCCCAGCATCCCTGGCACGTTGGAATGGCACGTTCTCGCACAAGTTGAACAACTTCATTGGGCTAAGGGCCATAGCCCACTAAATCACCAAGGCAAGTGATGGTGCTGATGCCCTGCTAGTCAATATGCTCTAAGACTGCTTCCAACGCTGCCAAATTGGCATGGAGGCAAGAGATCACTGCATGGGTCGTGGTCATCGGGTGGGTTGCAAATTGTTGTTTGTTTCACGGAGTGGTGCCTGATGCAGTTCAAGCACTTCATCGCTGAATGAGCATTCTTCAATCGTGCTTCGAATACCTGTTAGGTTGAGCGCCTTTCCCTGAACGACAAGACGCGACAACCGTTTCGGTCGGCCATGGGGTGGTTCGATGCGTTCCAAAGGAAGAAACTGCGATCCTTGCTGGCTGACAATCCAGTTGCAGAAAAAGCAACGCCCATCTGGGAGATTCAGCAGGGCTTTAGCTCGGTACACATCTCCATAGGCTCCATTCACCAGTTCGAACCAGAAGCTGCTGAGGCTATTAGGATCCCAAATACTATCCTGAAGATCAATATCTAAGGCTTCCAATGTGGTGAAGTTGAGAGTGTCTTGATTGGGCAAATATGAATCCACTCCGAAATTCAAGATCCGACCCGGCTTGAGGTGAAGATTCGCCAATTGCTTCGAAATCTGTGGATGAATGTCTTCAGCGCAGGTGCTGATAGCACCTTAAAAATGCTGCACTTCAACAACCATCAACAACTCTTGATCCCGCAACAGCCTGTCGTCCATCAACAGATCGGAAGGCTGGCCTGCCGGAATCTGTAATTCAGGGATCTGATCGTTGAGCCAAGCGCCATCGATGCCACCGTCCAGCCCCTGTTCAAGGTTGTCGAAGGAGGGGCCTTGAAGACGCCAATAGGCACAAGGGCCTGGATGCCGCACCAACGGATCGCGAATCCAGGAGGTTTTCCCACAACCGGGAGGACCCAGGACTAACCACACCTGAGACATAGCCAGCGGCATCGAAACAGCTCACAGTCCCGAACTGGGAATGATTCTCATTCCCAGAATCGCACGTCAAATGATGCCGGGCGCTGCGTCAAAATACTTGTTCATGCTTGAGAAGCGACCCAAGCCAGAGTGAATCAAGAAGGGCTCTCGCTTTCACCTCATACGAGCCCCAAACTGACGTCATGAAATAGCCCAACAACTACTCAAACGAAGAATCTGTAGACACAATGAGGTTCTTGCTGAGACACGCCTGGTGAAACGAACCCTGAGAAGCTTTTGGAAGGCACTGATCAGCACGATGTTGAGCGTCATGCTCTTCTCAGGACTAATCTCTTCCGCATGGTCACTGGCAGCATCGGCCAATGCCGACGGAGCAAAACAAATCGTGCCGTCAGCCGAGCCGCACCGGAATGATTATATCCCGATTGCAGAACAACCTTTTTACAACGAATTAGAGCGACGTTACAACATCTGGACTGACAATCCGATCGGCGAAGTCATTGGGAATACAGCACAGGAAACCCTTTTAAACTTTTATGCGGTCATGGCGATTGTCGGCAACAGAGCCGATGAAATCAGTCAGTCATACAAAGACAGTCCTGGTCTTTTCTGGAACGAGGAAACCAAGCATGAAATCGAGAACATTGAGCACTTGTTCGAAGTGGCCGTCAAGGCACTGGATGCATCGCAATTCCCCGAAAGCGTCCGTGGACATCTAGCAGACGAGTCGGCCATCGAAATCAAGCATTTGCTTGATTATGTTTTCTACACTTCCATTGAGCCCATCAAGCTCTTTGAAGGCGAGGCAAAGCAGGATATCGCAAGCAAATCACTCGACAAAGCCTTCATTTGGCGATTACCCGGTACGCCAATCTCATTAACGAATCGGCTGGGAACAAACGATACAGGCTTCGGATATTTGTTCTCCGCCGAAACCACTAAAAATGCGTCACAAATGTACAAGGAAATATATCCCAGACTTGCAGAGATGACGGGTAGCAAATACAAAACGCCGACCTTTTATAAAGACTTCATCCACACACCGGGGCATCTCGTTCCGCCCAAATGGTATGTCTCTATTCCGAGATGGGGCCATGACTTTTTAGAGCAAGAAGTCCTCGGAGGCGAGACAATTTTTCAAACAATATTTGGGCTAATCGCTCTAATCACCTATGGCTTTGCACTCTCAATTGTTGGCACTTATAGTTTTAAAAAATTCGCCGCATTAGCCGCTAAAGAGCGGCCTATCGATCACAGCAGCGAGAGCGGACTGCTTAACAATTCTACGAACCTTGCCTCCACTTACTGGAAGATCAGTCTCTCCATTACTCCGATCGTCGTATTAACAAAATTCACAGAAATCTTTATTGATGATTACCTTAATTTCACAGGTACGCCGTTAATTGTTATCACCTTCCTGTTCGAGATTATCTATTTCAGCCTTCTTGTTTTTCTTATATACATCACCCTTGAAGCCATAGGACGAAGCCTTAGGCATCGAATGCATCGCTTGGACAACAAAAGCTCAAGTCAGATCTTGGCCAGACGACGTCAAATCAGCTTGATCATGCCGGTGTGCAGAACTCTGGCCGTCGCTTCAGGTGTTGGTCTGATTTACCGGCTGCTCCTGATGCTCGGATTATCACCGTCAGCAGTGCTGGCTTTGTCCGCGGTTCCAGGTCTCGCCATCGGCCTGGGCGCGTCCAAACTGCTTGGCAACTTGTTTGCCGGACTCTCCATCCAGGCCGATCAACACCTCCGAATCGGAGAGCTCTGCCGCGTGGGCGATGCCACAGGGTTTGTGAGAAAAATCGGTCTTCGCTCAATTGAGATTCAAACGCAGGACAGCGTCATCACCATCCCCAATGCCGCCGCAGATGAAAACACGATTCAAAACTACAGCAAACAGTTGGGCCATCAAGAGTGCCAAGGACTCAGCTTAAATATTGACATCACAGACAAACTAACTACATTACAGATAAGTGAATTAATTCAGCTTACCAGAAGCTACTTAACTAGCCAGCAAGCCTTTGTCAGCAGTTTTGTTAGCATCAACCGCAAGGAAGCGTACCTCGTACTGGATATTTACTGCTTACTGAAGACAAAAGATTTAGACACCTGGCCCGAATACATTGAACTGAGAGAAGCAGTCTTAAAAAGGACCCTCCAATACATTGACCAAGTACGCTTAAGCCGCCAAATTCTCAGACTTGGGCTAAGAACTCCGGCAGATCTTATTGAGAAATTCCCAAGCATTCTAGAGGAGGTCGTACAAGAGGATCCAATGCTGAAATTCAATGCGGCTCACCTACGTATTTCCGATGATTGTTACAATTTTATCCTTTGCTACAAGGCCCAGCACGACACGCATCGCGGCTTTATGCATGCCCTAAATCACTTGAATGAGCGCATCATCAGAAAGTACGAAGAACTATCACTTCAAATTCCTTATCCAACAACAAAGTTCATTTCAACTGTCAACGAGATTTAACAGCAA
>QCUJ01000030.1 GCA_003210795.1 Synechococcus sp. AG-679-B05
CGGAAAGGATCACCTTGGCGCCCTTGCCGATCAGGTCGTTGATCGTGGGCAGGGCAGCACGGATGCGAGTGTCGTCGGTGATGCCACCGGCATCGTTCAGCGGCACGTTGAAATCAACCCGCACGAGAACGCGTTTGCCGCTCAGGTCGCCGGCTTGGAGGCTGGCCAGGGAACGCTTCGCCATAGGGTTGTCTCGTGCGGTAAGAAAACGGCGTCGAGGTTAACCCGTGTTTTGTCGTTGCAGGGTGGCCAGAACGGTTGAGCCTGTTGGCTGGTTGCTGTGATGTTCTCAACCATCCTGTTGCCGCTGGCTTCCCATGCCATTGATCCGGCAACCCTTGCGCAGGTGAAAAACCTGGCCTGCGGCCCTGATGGCAGGGTTGTGCTGTTGCGGCTGAACCCCGATCAGGCCAGGGGAGTTATGGAGTTTGAGGCGGTTCAGCGCCGTTTGGACACAGCAGAGCTGAACTGCACCGTGATCGAGCGTCCGGTGCAGTTCTCCGACGACAGCCCGGCGGCTGTGATTGCTGAGATGGCGGCCGAGTTGAATGTGGATGTGATCGTGATGGGCGGCCCCGGCGTGAACCTGGAGATCGACAGCACGAGCACGGCGGCCTTAGTGATCGAGCTGGTGTCCTGCCCTGTGCTGGTGGTGCCGTCGTGAGTTCGCCACCGATTCAGTGGTACCCCGGCCACATCGCCAAGGCGGAGCAGCAGTTGCGTCGCCATCTCGACAAGGTGGATCTGGTGATTGAGGTTCGCGATGCCCGCATTCCCTTGGCCACGGGGCATCCTCACCTCAATCGCTGGATCAAAGGCAAGCAGCATCTGTTGGTGATCAACCGGCGCGACATGGTGACGGCGGCGGCGCGGACCGGCTGGGAGGCCTGGTTCAAGGGCCAGGGGCAACGCACGGTGTGGTGCGACGCCAAGGCCGGAACCGGTGTGAAGCAGGTGCAGCAGGCGGCGATTCGGGCCGGGGCTCAGCTGAATGAACGCCGCCGCAACCGCGGCATGCGTCCCAGGCCGGTGCGCGCGCTCACCCTGGGATTCCCAAATGTGGGCAAGTCGGCGCTGATCAACCGTTTGGTGAGGCAGAAGGTGGTGGCCAGTGCCCGCCGGGCTGGGGTGACTCGCACGCTGCGCTGGGTGCGGCTGGGCCAGGACCTCGACCTGCTGGATGCTCCGGGGGTTCTGCCGCCGCGGCTGGATGATCAGCAGGCGGCCCTGCATCTAGCCCTCTGCGATGACATCGGCCAGGCCGCCTACGACGGTGAGCTGGTGGCTCAGGCCTTTCTGCATCGGTTAATCCAGTTGGTGCCGCAGGAGGCCTCTGGGGTGTTTATCGCTCAGCTGGAGAGTCGCTACGGCGTCGCTTTAGAGGGCGACACGGCCGATCCAGCCTTCTGGCTGGAGGCTGCGGCAGCACGCCACACCTCCAGCGATACAGCTCGCATGGCCCAGCGCTTGCTCGATGATTTCCGCAAGTCAGCCCTCGGCAGCATTGCCCTGGAGCTGCCGGGATGAGCCCCGCCTGGAAGCGGCCCCCCCTGCCGGAGGAGACCTTCACCGATCGCTTTGGCGAAGGGGAGGGTGAGTTGGTCACCCTCAGTTACCCCAAACCATTGCCGATGCGGCTGGATCGCTGGCTGGTGAGCCAGCGCAGTGAACAGAGCCGTGCTCGCATTCAGAAGTTCATCGATGCCGGCTATGTGCGGGTGAACGGCAAGACGGGCAAGGCCAAGACCCCGTTGCGGCAAGGAGATGAAGTGCAGCTGTGGATGCCTCCGCCGGAACCGCTGCCCTATCTGAAGCCGGAGCCGATGGATCTGGATGTTCTGTTTGAAGACGACCACTTGATCGTGATCAACAAGCCTGCAGGGCTCACGGTGCATCCCGCCCCAGGCAACAAGGACGGCACGCTGGTGAATGGCTTACTGCACCATTGCCCGGACTTACCTGGGATCAGCGGCAAGTTGCGGCCGGGGATTGTGCATCGGCTCGATAAGGACACCACCGGCTGCATCGTGATCGCCAAAAGCCAGGAGGCTCTGGTGCGCTTGCAGGTGCAGATTCAGAAACGGATTGCCTCCCGCGACTACCTGGCTGTTGTTCATGGGTTGCCAGCAGGTGATTCCGGAACGATCGTGGGGGCGATCGGGCGGCATCCGGCGGATCGCAAGAAATATGCGGTGGTGAGTGATGAGAACGGTCGCTATGCCTGCACGCATTGGAGCCTGCAGGAGCGATTGGGCGATTATTCGCTGTTGCGTTTCAAGCTCGATACCGGCCGTACGCACCAGATCCGGGTGCATTGTTCGCATATGAATCACCCGGTGGTGGGTGATCCCACCTACAGCCGTTGCCGCAAATTGCCGATTGATTTACCGGGGCAGGCGCTGCATGCCTTTCAACTGGGATTGGATCATCCGATCAACCGTGAACGGATGGTGTTTGAAGCACCCATGCCTCCGGTGATGGAGAAGCTGCTGGGGGTCTTACGGCGGCGCAACGCGTCAGGTCAGTGCTGAGCCCATGAACCCACAGAGCCGGTTTGTTGCTGGATTTGTTCAGAGAATCGAGTGATCCAAGTTGAAATCGAAGCCCAGTGGTCTGAACTCTTTTGAATGCTGAGATAATGATGAAATGGTTCGGTTGAGATGTGGATGAACCAGGAAAAGTTGCCGTCTTGTTGATGATTTATTGATTCAGAAGTCCGAGCTTCAGTCCGGCAACGGCTGCTGCGGTGCGGCTGTTCACTTGCAATTTGCGCATAATCGACTGCATGTGACCACGTACTGTTGTTGGGGCGATATAAAGCTCCGCTCCCATCTCTTTGTTGCTCATTCCGTCGGCGGCAAGTTGCAGCACCTCTTGTTCCCTCTCGCTGAGAACGTTTGGTGGATTGGTTTTTTTGGGATGGACCCGATTAAGTTCAGGGTCAATGAACTGTTGATTCTGATTGACGGCACGAAGTGCTGCCGCCAGAACGCATGTAGGCCCTCCAATGTTGTGGTCGCATACCACGCCTGAAAAATAAGCTTTTTGGAAAATGGCTGGATTCAGTGTGTGGTTGTTAGTAAGAATCAGAATGAAGCGATGGTCAAGATTTGACTCGGTCAAGGTCTGAATCAGTTCCAACCCTGAACCGTCAAAAAGATGTTCTGTGACAAATACAACTGCTGGGTAAGGATTCTCCTTGAGATGATTCAGAACCGCTTCCTTTGAGGTGCTGATCAGGCCTGGAAGGGAGCTGTTGAGCTTGGTGAGTTCGTTCACCGCCTCCAGTGCGACAAGCTTCGGGTAAACGCAACTGATGATCGATCGATCATGGATCAGTCGCCCAAGCTCAGAGAGGAAATTCTTGAATGACGTATCCATGAGTGCTCGGTTCTTAATGAAGGGCCGCAGATGTCAGAGGTGTGGTGGTTTAACTGGTTGACAAATCAAATTGGTTGTTTTCTATGAAGCGAGTTCAAGCGGTCTGCCATTGGCCATTCGTCTGCGCTGTCGTCGACTCTGGATGTCGTCCCTGATGCGTTCGTTTCGCAACCAGATTGTGCCCTCACCGGTGCGACCCCATCTAATTGTGGTGGACGTACCGCGCTGCTGAGCTCCTAGGGGGTTGGCAAGCGGGGGCAGGCATCGACCAGGGTGCGACTGATGTTGGCCTGTGGTGCGGCGAAAATGCGATCGCCTGGCCCCTCTTCCACGATCCGACCCTGGTCCAGCACGATCACGCGGTGGCAGAAGCCACTGGCCACGGTCAGGTCGTGGGTTACAAAAATCAGTGCCAGACCAAGCTCGTCTTGCAGAGTTCGCAGCAGGCCCAGCACGTCGGCCTGCACTTCGGCATCGAGCATGCTCACGCTCTCATCGCAGATCAGTACCTGGGGTTCAAGGGCCAGAGCCCTGGCGATCGACACCCGTTGTTGCTGACCGCCCGACAGCTGTCGCGGCAGGCGGTCCTGCAAGTCTTCGGCGGGGCTCAGGCCAACCCGTTCAAGCAGCTCCCTGCTGCGCTCCCGTGCCGCTGAAGGACTGCAGATGCCGTGGATCAGCAGTGGATCAGCGATGGCATCCCCCACGGTCAGGGCAGGGTTGAGACAGGCCAGAGGGTCCTGGAACACCATCTGCAGGGCTCGCCGGACTTTGCGCAGCGACTCACCCTTCAGCTGCAGCAGATCGTGCCCCAGCAGATCCACTCTGCCGCCGCGAATCGGGCTGAGCCCAATCAGGGCCCTGCAGAGAGTGCTCTTGCCACAGCCGGAGGCTCCAACCACCCCAAGACTTTCTCCGGCACTGAGCTCGAAGCTGACGCCGTCGACGGCCTTCAGCCAGAGCGGCGACCAGGGCAGGCCACCGATGGCATGCCAGCAGCGCATCTCCTCCACGCGTAAAACCGGATCGCTGGGGGGATGCTCCGGCGTTTGGCCCCCTTCGCGCTCCCGGGCGGAGCCCAGAAGCCGTTGGCCCACATCGGAGCGGGGCGCCGTCAACAGCTGACGGCTGGGTCCGTCCTCAACCTTGCGTCCTCCATCGAGCATCGCCATGCGGTCACACCAGCGGGCAGCCATCGCCAGGTCGTGGCTGATTAGTAGCAGGGCGTTGCCCAGGTCGCGGCAGAGCTCACTGAGCTCTGCCATCACCTGGTTGGCCACCGCCACATCGAGGCTGGTGGTGGGTTCATCCGCGATCAGCAGAGGCGGCTCCAGGGCGATGGCCAGGGCGATGGCCAGCCGCTGGCGCATGCCGCCACTCAGTTCGTGGGGATAGGCGCGAAAGCGCTGCCCACCGATGCCCACCCGCTCAAGCAGCTCCTCACTGCGCTGGCGGTGCCATGCCGCCGGTCGGTCCGGACGGTGGGCCCGCAGGGTGTCCAGCAGGTGGCCGCCGGCGCTGAGCAGCGGATTCAGCCGGGTCATCGGATCCTGAAACACCAATCCCACGGCTCGTCCGCGCAGCTGCCGCAGTTCGGCGCGTTTCAACTGGCGTGGATCTTCGCCGGTCAGCCTCAGCCCACCTTCGCAGAGCGTGTCGGGGGGTAGCAGCTGCAGCACCGCCCGGGCCACCGTGCTTTTTCCGCAGCCCGAGGAACCAACCAGGGCCAGGGTTTCTCCCGCTTCGAGCCGGAGATCCAGGCCGTTGAGCGTCCAGTTGTTGCTGCTGGGGTATTGCAGTCGCAGCTGTTCGAGCTCGAGAACAGGCCGGTCCATGGGCAGGACGGGGGGACCAGCTCTGAATACCATGGTTTGACCCATAGGGTCGGATGCACAACGCTGCTGCGTCACCGAAGTCCCCCCGAACCACCCGTGGCTCGGTGCGGCGACCGCGCGGCCTTCCGGAATTGAGGCGGCATCCGGTCAGGCATCCCGACGACTACGGCATTTCGTTACCGGATTGGTTGCGCGAGTGCATCGTCAACGTGCCTCCCGGCATCGGTCAGAGCTGTCCCACCGATCCGGAGGCGTTGCTGGTCGCCGCTTTCGACTTCGGCTTTCAGCTGCACGAAGGCCAGTTCCGCGCCAGCGGTGATCCTTATATCGTCCATCCGGTGGCGGTGGCAGACCTGCTGCGCGATATCGGTGCCAGCGCACCGGTGATCGCCGCAGGCTTTCTCCACGACGTGGTGGAAGACACCGATGTGAGCCTTGTGGAGATCGAAGCCCATTTCGGCGCTGAGGTGCGTGAGCTCGTCGAGGGTGTCACCAAACTCGGCGGCATTCACTTCAACAACCGCACCGAGGCCCAGGCGGAGAACCTGCGCCGGATGTTTCTGGCCATGGCCAGTGACATCCGAGTGGTGCTGGTGAAGCTGGCGGATCGGCTGCACAACATGCGCACCCTTGGGGCACTCAAGGAGGAGAAGAGGCAGCGCATCGCACGGGAAACTCGGGAGATCTATGCACCTCTCGCCAACCGCCTCGGAATCGGCCGGTTCAAGTGGGAATTGGAAGACCTGGCGTTCAAGTTGCTGGAGCCCGATGCCTTCCGCGAAATTCAGGAGGAGGTGGCCACCAAGCGCAGCGAGCGGGAGCAGCGGCTCGCAGTGACGGTTGGATTGCTGAATGAACGGCTGGAGCGGGCTGGTCTCAGCGGTTGTGAGGTGAGTGGCCGTCCGAAGCATCTCTACGGCATCTGGAGCAAGATGGAGCGCCAGCAGAAGGCGTTCCACGAGATCTACGACGTGGCGGCGCTTCGAATCATCACCCCGAGTGTTGAAACCTGCTATCGCGCCCTCGCGGTGGTGCACGACACCTTTCGACCGATTCCCGGTCGGTTCAAGGATTACATCGGACTTCCCAAGCCCAATGGCTACCAGTCGTTGCATACCGCGGTGATCGGTCGTCACCGGCCGATCGAAGTGCAGATCCGCACGGTGGAGATGCACCGGGTGGCGGAGTTCGGTATCGCCGCTCACTGGGCCTACAAGGAAGGCGGCTCACCCGCGAGCAGCAGCAGCGATGCCGACCGGTTCAACTGGTTGCGGCAGCTGGTGGACTGGCAGCAGGAGGGGGGTGACGACGACCACAACGACTACCTCTCCTCGATCAAGGAGGACCTCTTCGACGAGGAGGTGTTTGTGTTCACCCCCAACGGCGATGTGGTGGGCCTGCGCAATGGGGCAACGCCGGTGGATTTCGCCTATCGGATTCACTCCGAGGTGGGGAACCACTGCCATGGAGCGCGGATCAATGATCGGCTCTGTCCGTTGGCAACCCCTCTGCAGAACGGCGACTTCGTCCAGATCCTTACCAGTACCACCGCCCATCCCAGCCTCGATTGGTTGAATTTTGTCGCCACACCAACGGCGCGGAATCGCATTCGTCAGTGGTACAAACGCAGCCATCGCGACGAGACGATCGAGCGCGGCAAGGATCTGCTCGAGCGGGAGCTCGGTCGCGACGGTTTTGATGCATTGCTGAATGGCGCGGCTATGGCGCGGGTCGCGCACCGTTGCAATGTCGGCGACACCGACGACCTGTTGGCATGCCTTGGTTTTGGTGCGGTGACCCTGCATCAGGTGCTCAACCGCTTACGGGAAGAGATCCGTTTGCTCGCTGAGGAGGACAGTCGCCCTCCCAGCAATGAGGAGGTGGCCCGTGCTCTGGTGCCATCGCGTGATGCAGCACCCCAGCGGCCTCACCATGACGACGCAATTCTGGGTGTTGAAGGTCTGGACTACCGGCTTGGAGGTTGTTGCAGCCCTCTTCCGGGTGAAGCGATCGTCGGCACCGTGGCCCTCGGCAACCATGGGATCACCGTGCATCGCCAGGATTGCTCCAATGTGGAGGCGATCCCCAGTGAACGGCGCCTGCCGGTGCGTTGGAACGACCATCGCGACGCAGAGCGTCAGCGGTTCCCCGTGCAGATGCGGATTGAGGTGATTGATCGCGTCGGCATCCTCAAGGACATCCTGATGCGACTGTCCGATGGGGCGATCAACGTCAGTGACGCTCGGGTGACGACCTCAGCCGGGCGGCCAGCACGGATTGATCTGCGGGTGGAGCTGCAGGGATCTGCGCAGCTCAGTCGCACGATGGATCAGATCCGCTCGATGGCCGATGTGATCGATATCGCCCGGACCGGGACAAGCTGACGGGAGTGGAGTTGCACCCATAGAGGTGGAAGGCCAGCAGTCCCAGCAGCAGTGCCATCAGCACACCCACCAGTGCCGATCCCAGCAGAATCCGCTGGCTGAAGTCCCAGCCCTGATTCCAGAGGTTGCTGCGGTTCACCCCCGCTAGCACCGTTGTGGCTGGGGCCGGCCCCAGGACCCAGCATCCCAGTGTGTAGTTGAACCAATACAGCGGCACGTAGGTGAGTGGGTTGCTCACCAACGTGCCCGCCGCCGCCAGCAGACGATTGCCTCGCACCAGTGAGGCAAGCCCCACGCTCAGCATCATCTGCAGCCCGAAGAAAGGGAAACAACCGCAGAACACCCCCGCGGCGACTCCCCGGGCCCGTTCACCCGGTGAACCCTTCTGGCTCCATAACCAACGGATGCCTCGCCGCACACGAGTGCGGATCTTTTGCCGCAGCCGGCGCATGACCAGAGGACTGTTGCGGAAAGTGGACAGGATCTTAGGAATGGGGTTGCGATCACCATCCCCCCGCTGACCACCCCGCTGCCCACCTCTGACACCATTGCCGCTGTGGCAACGGCGGTTGCCCCAGGCCAGGGGGGAATCGCTGTGATCCGTCTCTCCGGTCCAGCGGCGGAAGCGACCGGTCGTGCTGTTGTGCACTGTCCTGGCAACCAGGAATGGGCCTCCCACCGGATTCTTTACGGCCATGTGTTCGATGCCGCAGGTCAGCAGCGTCTGGATGAGGTGTTGTTGCTGCTGATGCGCGCACCACGCAGCTTCACCGGTGAAGACGTGGTGGAGCTCCACTGCCATGGCGGGCTGATCGCCGTGCAGCGTGTTCTGGAGAGAGTTCTGGATCAGCCCGGGGTGCGGCGGGCTTTGCCGGGGGAATTCAGCCAGCGGGCTGTGCTGAATGGCCGGTTGGATCTCACCCGTGCCGAAGCGGTGAGTGAGCTTGTGGCAGCCCGCAGCCACAGGGCTGCCGATCTCGCCCTTGCGGGACTGGATGGGGGGATTCAGCTGAGGATCACGGCTCTGCGGGAGCGGTTGCTCGATCAGTTGACCGAGCTGGAGGCTCGGGTGGATTTTGAGGACGATTTGCCCCGGCTGGATGCCGATGCATTGCTGGTGGAGCTGCAGCGGGTGCGCCATGAACTGCTGCAGCTAGTGCAGGACGGGAAGCGCGGTGATGCTGTGCGCACGGGGTTGCGGGTGGCGTTGGTGGGGCGCCCCAATGTGGGAAAAAGTTCCCTGCTCAATCGCCTGAGTCGTCGTGAGCGGGCGATCGTGACCGACCTGCCAGGGACCACGCGCGACTTGTTGGAGAGCGAGATTGTGCTGGAGGGTGTTCCGATCACCCTGTTGGATACGGCTGGCATTCGCAGCACGGAAGATGCGGTGGAGCAGCTGGGGATCGCGCGCAGCGAGGAAGCTTTGAGCTCCGCTGATGTGGTGGTGCTCATCGCCGATGGCCATGCGGGCTGGACGGCCGAGGACCAGGAATTGTTGGAACGCATTCCCGAGGTGGTGCCGCGGCTGCTGGTGGCGAACAAGTCGGACCTGCCCCCAGGGGCGGTGCCAGTACCGGCGGATGTTCGCCTTTCGGCGCTGGAGGGGATTGGTGAAGAGGATCTTGTAAAGGCTCTGCTGCAGCGGTGTGGAGCGGGCGAGGCTGCTGGGCTGTTGCTGGCACTGAACCAACGCCAGCGCGACCTGGCTGCGGCTGCCGCCGCTGCGCTCGACCGCAGCCGCGAGGTGGCGGCCCAGCAGTTGCCGTGGGATTTCTGGACCATTGATCTGCGCGAGGCCATTCGTGCCCTTGGGGAGATCACGGGAGAGGAGCTCACCGAGGCGGTTCTGGATCGTGTGTTCTCGCGTTTCTGCATTGGGAAATAGCCTCAGCGAAGTCGTCAAATCCGGTGTGGACTGGCAGACCCCGGCGCTAACGCGTGCCCTGGATCGATGGCTGGAGGAAGACCTCGGCCGTGGCGATCTGAGCGCTGCGGCGTTGCAGGACCGCCAGGGGCAGGCCCATTGGATTGCCAAGCAGGACGGTCGCTTCTGTGGGGGGCAGGTGGTGAAGCGTCTTTTTCAGCGGCTCGATCCTGAGGTGCAGGTGCGGCTGCTGATCGAAGATGGCGCCGCCATCAGCAGCGGCGACCGGTTGCTGGAACTGGTTGGCCCGGCTGCGGCGCTGGTGGCAGGGGAGCGCACGGCATTGAACCTCGCCATGCGTCTGTCGGGGATTGCCACAGCAACGGCATCGCTGGTGGCTGATCTTGAGGGAAGCGGGGTGAGGCTGGCGGATACCCGCAAGACCACGCCTGGGTTACGGGTGTTGGAGAAATATGCGGTGCGCTGCGGTGGTGGCGTGAATCACCGCATGGGTCTGGATGATGCGGCCATGCTCAAGGAGAACCACATCGCCTGGGCTGGCGGCATCACGGCTGCTATTCAGGCCGTCCGGCAGCGGGCACCGTGGCCGGCCCGGGTGATCGTGGAGGCTGAAACTGCCGCTCAGGCGATCGAGGCGGTGCAGGCCGGAGCCGATGGGGTGTTGCTGGATGAATTCGGGCCTAACCAGCTCAGGGACCTGGTGCCTCGGTTGCGGCAGCTGAGCAGCACTGGTGTGGTCTTGGAGGCTTCTGGAGTGCAGCCAGAGGCTTTGAAGGCCTATGCCGCCACCGGGATTGATCTGATTTCTACCAGTGCCCCGGTCACCCGAAGCCGTTGGCTCGACTTCAGCATGCGATTCAGCTGAGGCCAGGGTTCGGGATGGTCAGTGTTGTTGCTCATCCAGAGACTTCCGATGCTCTAGCTTCACCTTCAACCCATTGCTGGTGTGCCTTATGCCGTGAAGGCTGATGCAATCGACACAGTCTGATCATGTTGTGGAGTTATTGTTTCACGAACTTATTCGATATAAATGCAACCTGCTGATCCAGGAAAATGTAATTCCCAGAATTTCCTGGATAAAAGTGCATTTTTCTTGGTCGCGGAGGCCCGTATTAATCCCTGGTGGGAGGAAAGAATTTCAAGTTTGATCCGTTCAGGTTGCTTGGAGGAAGCAGGTGCTTTGTATCGTGAGTTTCAGTCGAAATCAGTACGGAAATGATGACCCTCGTTGCGAGTCTGACGCTTGGTAATTTAATTTTAGACAACACAACTGTGTTGGTGTTGTCTATCGCTACGCTTGCTTTTTTTGGAAGCTTTGTTTTTATTTCTAGAACAAACGATATGAAAGGAGCATTGCTCTCCTTGTTGCCAGGTCGCAAAAAATAGGTTGTGCTTGAAAGACAAAAGGGTCAAGTCACCTCTCGCATTCACCAAGCAAGAGATGACCTGTAATTGACCCGTCAAACCCCGTCCAAGGGCGACCACATGATTATGGCAAATGAGTTCAATTTTTATGGTGATCTACGATGTTTAGGCAGGTGAGATTCGTTACTTCATGAGGCTTTGATTTGAAGCCGAATTGTCTAAGACATGAAAAAACCCCTCATGGGTGAGGGGTTGAAAATTTGACTTTTAGATTCCTACTTCTTTCAGCTGACTTTGGCTGTGTCCATGGTTTCAAAAGCTTTGGCGACGCTTCTGAAGTTAAAGCCCATGCCACGAAGAGCATGCCAGAAATGACCTTGCAGGAAGAAGAATGCAAGATAGAAGTGGGTGTTGGCAAGCCAGGCCCGAGCTGTGTGGGCGTTGTCTGCCAAAGCAACGGTGTCACTGAAGTAAGGAGAGAAGGCAAACTTCAGTTGAAGTGCTTCGCCATACAACTCAGTGGGGTAAATCGTGGTGTTCTGTGCGCACCAGATGCTGGTGACAAAACCCATCAGAGCAATGCCGGCCAATGAATAAGAGAGGATTGATTCACCGTTGTAAATCAGTACTTTCTTGAAAGGTCCGAACGGACTGCTGATGATGTGCCAGACGCCACCGATCGTCAGAATGAATGCGAGAACAGCATGGCCGCCCATCACATCTTCCAGGCTGCTGATGCTTAAGAAGCTGGTCTGATAACCCCAGACCATGCCGAAATCGATGTTGGGCTCAACGGTGCGAACTGCACCAGCGGCAGTGTCGTAAATGCCGTGACGCTTGGCCCATTCGACGAAGGCAATCACGCCCAGGCCAAGGAAGATCAGGTGGTGACCCAGAATGAAAGTGAGTTTCTTGGGGTCGTCCCACTGAAAATCAAACTTCTGTGCACGCCCGGTTGCTTCGCCAAGGTCTTTGGGTGCGCGGAGGGTATGCCAGATGCCAGCGGCACCAAGCACCGCGGAGGAAACTAAGTGGAAGGCGGCAGTTGCGATGTAGGGCTGCGTGTCAACAACAATTCCACCTTCGCCAACGCCAAAACCTAGACCTGCCAGGTGAGGAATCAGGATCAGGCCCTGCTCACCCATCGGCAGTGCGGTGTTGTAACGAGCCAGCTCAAACAGAGTGAAGGCTCCTGCCCAGAACATGATCAAGCCAGCATGAGCAGCATGGGCAGCGATGAACGAGCCTGATCGCTTTGCTACTCCTGCGTTGCCGGCCCACCAGTCATAACTGACTGATGAATTGCCATAAGACTGCATTTTCGAGAAAGAGTCGACCTTGGAACCGTAATGAGGGGTGACCACTCTGCTTTCACCCGGTTAACACTCCTTTTTGCTGGACGATCTTTTGTCACCTCGCTGCTGCTCATTTCGTAGACAGCGTTACGAAATTTTCGATAAGTGGAAATTTTCAGCGATTTGAATTCGTTGTTGTTCTATCTGCTGACCCTGTTGCGAGCCTGTTTTGTAATTCTTGATACGCTGATGTGCGTCACTCGGGTGGTCTGCGTTGATTCTTTAGGGCATGGTGACAATGAGTCACTCATGGCTGAGGGGCTCGCTGGACGAAGGTTTCCAGTCCCTTCTGAAGGCGCCACGGATCGACAGCCGACCTTGCCAGGGATGTCAGGGTCGGTTCCTGGCATCAAGACACACGGAATGTGTTCAAGTTGTATCCGTTAATTTTGACGTAGGCGCAAATTGAGGAATTATGTCTTTAATTAATATTATATGAAGGTCTATTTGAGTCTTTTTGGTTGAAAGATTGCCTGAGATTTTGAGGGGTTCTTTGTTGTTTGGTCCCCGGATGTAGGTGATTCCCTGTGGTTCTGGATGGGTCCCCCCTGGCGGCTTCAAAAAGACTGTCATGGCCAGCACCCCATCGGGCAGGATATTTGGAAGTGCATCCCGTCGAACCTTGGGCCGACAGCAGGATTGGCTTTCTTCCATGCCCCGGACATGGTCACCACGGATCAGCCGGAGTCTGCGTTGCTCTGGTCTTGCTGATCTGCTGTTGCGATGACGGCCGGATTGGATTTTTTGTCTTTTGAGATATTCAGGCTCTCTCCATCCTGATCGATGGATGTGTTCATGCCCTATTAAATCGACCAACCCTATTCCGCTCTGGTGAGATGTTTGGTTTGAGCTGGTTCTCGTAGAAGACTTTGGTCTGGATCCATCTGCGCTTCATTCCGCTTTGCTTGTGGTCAAATGATTTGGTTTGGCTGATTTTTAGGCGTCAAAATTTATCTGCACTCAGGTTCAAGACGAACACTCGTAAGACCCAGAACTTGGTGCGCTTATTTGCTGTCCATCATCTCAGATGCACGACATCTGTTAAAGGCTGATATGAATCACTGGAACGAACTGATTGGCTCGTCAATCTGGAATTCAAGGTAGAGCGCACGTGCTTCCCCATCCATCTCGTGTTTCCCAAGGAAGTGGACGCGTTCTTGCCACCACTGCTCCAACCGGGCGTCAGGTTTGCTGAACGAGTTGTTCTCGATCATTTCATTGGTGTGGATCAGAGTTCTGTGGGTTGCGCCAAAGAGGCACCATCCAGTCCGATCAGGAGCAAGCCCGGCATCAACCCGATCACTGGTCACCCGCATGATCCGCTTAGAGCGTTTTTTCCCTCGTGGCTTTCGACATCGCCGTGAGTGCAAAACGATCCAGCTGCAACGTTCATCAAGGCGGGAGACCTGCGCCGGAGGATGATCGGCAGCGTCTGCTCCGGCCTTGATGCTCAGCCTCTCCCACATCCTGGAGTCCCAGTTGCGGGCAGCGATGCAACGGGCTTTCCCCGCAGTCGAGGCTGGACTCGACCCTCAGTTGGTGCCTGCCAGTAAGGCGGAATTTGGTGATTTTCAGGCCAATGGCGCGCTGCCGCTGGCCAAGCCGCTGAAGCAGCCGCCGCGGCAGATCGCCACCGCAATCGTTGAACAACTGCTTAAGGACCCGACCTTCACGGACCTCTGCCTTGAACCGGAGATCGCCGGGCCAGGTTTCATCAACCTCACCCTTCGGCCGGAGCGACTTGCGATGGAGGTGGCATCACGGCTCGCAAATGAACGGCTCGGTGTTCCCGCGGTGCAGGCCGCGGCTCCAGTGGTGGTGGACTTCTCAAGCCCCAACATCGCCAAGGAGATGCACGTTGGGCACTTGCGCTCCACGATCATCGGTGACTCTTTGGCGCGGGTGCTGGAATTCCGCGGTCATCCGGTGTTGCGTCTGAACCATGTGGGTGACTGGGGCACCCAGTTCGGGATGCTGATCACCCACCTCAAGCAGGTCGCCCCGGAAGCGTTGGAGACCGCTGACGCCGTGGACCTCGGTGATTTGGTGGCCTTTTACCGCGAAGCCAAGAAGCGCTTCGACGATGACGAGGTCTTCCAGGCCACGTCACGGGAGGAAGTGGTGAAGTTGCAGGGCGGTGATCCCGTGTCGCTCAAGGCCTGGGGGCTGCTGTGCGACCAGTCCCGGCGCGAGTTTCAGAAGATCTACGACCGTCTGGACATCCGCCTGAACGAACGGGGTGAGTCTTTTTACAACCCATTTCTTGCCGCGGTGATCGATGGTCTCCAGCAACAAGGTCTGCTGGTCACTGATGCCGGGGCTGAATGTGTGTTCCTTGAGGGCGTGCAGGGCAAGGACGGCAAGCCGCTGCCGGTGATCGTGAAGAAGAGCGACGGGGGTTTCAACTACGCCACCACTGACCTGGCGGCGATTCGCTATCGCTTCGGATCAGCACCGAATGGAGACGCTGCACGTCGGGTGGTTTATGTCACCGATGCAGGCCAGGCGAATCATTTCGCCGGGGTGTTTCAGGTGGCGGAACGCGCTGGGTGGATTCCAGATGGATCCCGGCTGGAGCATGTGCCCTTCGGGCTGGTGCAGGGAGAGGACGGTAAAAAGCTCAAGACCCGCTCCGGCGACACGGTTCGGTTGCGCGATCTGCTGGATGAGGCGGTGGAGCGCGCCGAGGCTGACCTGCGGTCGCGTTTGGCTCAGGAGGAGCGCAGTGAATCCGAAGAGTTCATTCACCATGTGGCCGGCACCGTTGGCCTTGCGGCGGTGAAATACGCCGATCTGAGCCAGAACCGGATCACCAACTACCAGTTCTCCTTCGATCGGATGCTGGCCCTGCAGGGCAACACGGCCCCCTATCTGCTCTATGCGGTGGTGCGGATCGCCGGCATCGCCCGTAAAGGGGGTGATCTGGATGCGTCGACGGAGCAGCTCCGGTTCACAGAGCCGCAGGAATGGGCCTTGGTGAGAGAACTGCTCAAGTTCGATGCCGTGATTGCCGAGGTGGAGGAGGAACTGCTCCCCAACCGTCTTTGTTCTTATCTGTTTGAACTCAGCCAGGTGTTCAACCGCTTCTACGACCAGGTGCCGGTGCTCAGGGCTGAGACCGAGGCACTCCCCTCCCGTCTGGCCCTCTGCCGTCTCACGGTGGATACCTTGCGCTGTGGACTGGGTCTGCTGGGGATCCCCACGCTGGAGCGCATGTGATCGCCTCTTGAGCCGTTTGCTGGGATTCTTGCCAGACTTTTTAAGTCTTGGTTCGGGCCTGTGACCTCCAACGGCTTCGTTCCACCAGCAGCCCGCGCAGCGGTTGAGCAATTGCAGGCTTACAGCGCTCCCCTGGAGGGGCGCCGCTCCATGTTGCGGTTGGACTTCAACGAGAACACCATTGGCCCCAGCCCTTTGGTGGCTGAAGCGGTTCGGGGCTTCAGCACCGAAGAGATCGCCGTTTACCCCGAGTACGATGGGCTGCGGGACGCCGTGGTGAACAACCTGCTCGAGACCGGCTGTCGACCTGGGTTGCAACCTGATCAAGTGGGATTGTTCAACGGCGTGGATGCCGCCATCCATGCGGTGTTTCATGCCTACGGCGACGCCGGAGAACGGGTGTTGACCACGTCTCCCACCTTTGGGTACTACAGCCCCTGTGCACGGATGCAGGGGATGACCATGGATTCAATCCCCTACGAGGGGGAGACATTCGCCTTCCCTTTGGCTGCCATTCGGGCGTCGTTGCAGGCGACAACCCCGCGGCTGCTGCTGATCTGCAACCCCAACAACCCCACTGGGACCCGGTTGGCACCGGAAACGATTTTCGACCTTGCCGCGTCTGCTCCGCAGACGCTGGTGGTTGTGGATGAGCTCTATGAAGCCTTCACCGGCGACAGCGTTCTCCCCATGGCCGACTTCAGCGCCACGCCCAACCTGCTGGTGTTTCGCTCACTCTCCAAAACTGCCGGTCTGGCTGCTCTGCGCATCGGTTTTGCCATCGGCCATCCCGATGTGATCGATCGGGTGGGGAGGGTCACCGGCCCCTACGAGGTCAACAGTGTGGCCGTGGCTGCGGCCTTCGCCGCACTGGCGGATCAGTCCTATGTGGATGCCTACGTGGCCGAGGTGTTGCGGGCCCGCGACTGGACGGTTGAAGCCTTGCGTTCAGCCGGGATTCGCCACCACTGCGATGGCGGCAACTATCTGCTGGTCTGGCCTGAGAAACCTGTGGCGGAGTTGGATGCGGCCCTTCGCGGTGAGGGCATCCTGATCCGATCGATGGCTGGTAAAACCTTAATTGACGGTTGTTTTCGCGTCAGCATCGGAACCACCAGTCAGATGCAGCGGTTCATGGAGGCGTTTCTTCGTCTGGATCAGTGACTCGGCTTCTGTTGCTTGCCACCGGTGGAACCATCGCCGGCCGCGGTGCTGATGGCGCCAGCCTGAATATCTACACTGCCGGTGTTCTGGCGGGCGAAGACCTGCTGGATGCCGTGCCGTCGCTGCAAGACCTCGCCGAGATCCGCGTTGAGCAGGTGGCCAATGTCGACAGTGCAGATCTGCTCTTTCAGCACTGGCGCGAGCTGGTGCGGCGCATCCGTTTGGCGTTCGCAAGCGATCCTGCCCTGGCCGGAGTGGTGATCACCCACGGCACTAACACGCTGGAGGAAACGGCCTGGTTGTTGCAGCAGTTGATCGATGACCCCCGGCCTGTGGTGTTGGTGGGCGCGATGCGACCGGCCACGGCTCTGAGTGCGGATGGTCCGCTCAACTTGTTTCAGGCCGTGCAGGTGGCCTGTAATCCGCAGGCACGCCAGCGAGGTGTGCTCTCGGTGATGGATGGAGAGATTCATGCCGCTGCCGAGGTGACCAAATGCGCCACCCAGGGGGTGGGGGCGTTCATCAGCAGCGCGACCGGACCACTTGGTTGGGTGGATGACGCCGGGGTGCACTGGTCCTCGGCTTCCGCCAGTCCGCCAACGCCTTTCGCCATTCTTGAGCTGCCGGAGCGGTGGCCTCAGGTGGCTGTGTTGCATGGTTGCGTGGAACCGCCAGGTGTTGTGCTCCCGGCCCTGTTGAAGGCTGGGATCCAAGGCCTGGTGTTCACCGGGACCGGTGCCGGGCAGCTTTCGGTGGTGGAGCGAAGGGCGCTTGCGGCGTGGCCGGACACCCTGCCTCTGATGCTGCGGGCCAACCGCTGTGGTTTCGGACCTGTCTACGAGGACCCTGAGGACGAACGACTGGGCTTGCTGGCTGCCGGAAGCCTTAATCCTCAGAAAGCCAGGGTGCTGCTGTTGCTGGCCGTGATCGCCGGCTGGAACCGCAACGACCTGTCTGCTCTGCTCGGATCAGCGCATCAACGTGATTTGGGTCGTGTCGGGTAGGGCCCCCGGCAGCTGAACGCTGCGGCCAACGTCGCGGACGTTGGTGCCTGCCATGGCCTCCAGGAACGGTTTCACCGTGGCCTGATCGCAGTTGGCTGGTGCATCGCCGATGACGTACTGCACGGGAATCACCTGGCGGGGGTTGAGTTGCCGCACCAGCTCAGCAGCTTCGGATGCGTCAAAGATCTTGGCGCCCCCACCGACACCAACGATCAGCACATCGGGTTGACCCAGCAACACACGGTCAGCAGGGCCGATCGGCCCCGCGGTGGCCCCCACATGGGCAAAGTTGAGACCCCCCTGCTGCCAACGCCAGATGGTGGCGTTGCCGAAGCGCCTTCCCTCAAGCCTGTCGTGGGGACTGGAGAACCCCTCCAGCTTGAGACCATTGAGGCGGTAGGAGCCGGGGTTCACCAGGAAACGGCCAGCGGCGACACCGCGAGCCCCTTCATCGGCAAGTTCGGAGCTGGCGAGGATCACACCGGCCTGAACCCGCGGTTCCGGCAGTCCAGCGGCACAACCCACCGCCCGATAAGGGTTCAAAAGCACCGACTGCCCTCCGCCCTGAATCAGCAGAGCGCGCTGGCCATAGCTGCTGATGGTCACGCCTCCGCCTGCGCTGGCGCTGCCCTGCAGTCCAAGTACCAGTCCGAGGGCGGCGTACGCGGCGGAGCGCAGGACGGACATCGACAGCTCAGAGATGAAATCGGACGCTAACAGCGTTAACTCCTATTGAAAAAGCGCGATGCAGCCATGACGTTGCGAATGGCATCGCGAAGGGGTCGCGATTGAAACAGCTTGCGCCTGATCCGCTTGATGGCCTGATGCATGTCATCCCGTTCCGCGTCGATGGGACTCCGCGCCTCCGCCGATTCCCCAGGGGTGAAGATCTCATCCCACTGGCATCCCCAGACGCGTTGGGCAAAGCGGTTGTTGGCTGCTGAGAAATGATCCCGAATGCGCCGGTTGAGTTCCGGGTTCAGACCTATGTAGGGCGTTTGGGCCCAGTTGCGCTGTTCGGCTTCCTTGCAGAGCAGTGCCCTGGCCCGTTGCTTGGCTGTTTTATCCAGACGAATCCCATCGCGTTTGAGCTCCAGCCTGAGCTGCAGCGCTGTGCGAATGGCCAGATCACCTGGCTGGGCGTTCACGTTGTCGATCCATTGAAAGCGAGCTGAATCGGGAATCTTCAGGCAGTGGATCAACTGCGCAAAGGGTTCAGTGGGATATCGGTGTTGTGCAGCAGGTTGTGCGATCGATCTGCCGTAGGGAAAGAACACCGTTCGCACCGAGGCGTGATGCATCAGCCAGCTAAACAGTTGCTCTGGATCACAGGAGCTTCGATGGATGGATCTCCGCATCGCTTTTGCGGCATAGGCCTCAAACGATTTCGCTGTGGCGAATCGTTTGACGTGCTGGGTGTAATGCGAATTGAGATAGCTGGGTTGATCTCGGACGAATCCGATGACCATGACGTTCACGCCAGCCTGGCTGAGTTTCTTCAGTAACTAGTCGCCGAGTCAGCTTGCGTTCGATGCTGAAGACCCACGA
>QCUJ01000031.1 GCA_003210795.1 Synechococcus sp. AG-679-B05
CTTAACAATCAAAAAGGGTCTGTTGGGGAATGTTTGCTGGACCTGAAATCCCTCGTATCGCATCAGTTCTTAGGGATTTCTTCCTCTTCCCCCAGGGGACGGCATCTGCATTCACAATGGACTCCCGCTTTGGGTCGGCCATGACCGCAGACGTGCTTGAGCAGCCAGTGCTCGGCTCCCGCCGCTTGTCTAACTTTCTTGTCGCAGCTGCTGTCAGCATCGGCGGCATTGGATTTCTGCTCGCGTCTCTGTCCAGCTACTTGGGGCGTGATCTTCTCCCCCTGGGTCATCCTTCTGCTCTGATCTTTGTCCCCCAGGGATTGGTGATGGGGCTTTACAGCATCGCTGCTGCTCTTCTGGCCAGCTACCTCTGGTATGTCATTGCCGTGAATGTTGGTGGTGGCAGCAATCGTTTCGATAGGGAAGCCGGCATGGTCACCATCAGCCGTCGCGGTTTCCGCAAACCGGTGAACGTCGAGATTCCACTCAAAGACGTGAAGGCCGTGAAAGTTGAGGTTCGCGATGGTTTCAATTCACGTCGTCGTGTCGCACTGCGTATTCAGGGTCGTCGCGATATGCCTCTGACTCGCGTGGGTGAACCTCTGCCTCTGGCACAGCTGGAGCAGGATGGAGCCGAGCTGGCCCAATTCCTGGGCGTCAATCTCGAAGGTCTTTGATTCCAATGCGGCGTTCCTTTCTCTGGTCTCTTCTACTGATTCCTCTCCTGATCAGCTGCAGTGCTTCCCCTCGGGCGGAAGTGTCCAGAGGCTGTGCTGACGCTCAGGCGGCTTGTCTCCAGGGCAAAGCGATCGTTCAGATGACCACCAGTCGGGGGGACATCACGATTGAGGTTGATGGGGATGCTGCGCCACTGACCGCCGGAAATTTCGTTGATCTGGTCAACCGTGGCGTCTACGACGGAACGATGTTTCACCGAGTGGTGAAGGAGCCTGTCCCTTTCGTGGTTCAGGGGGGAGACCCGCAGTCGAGTGATCGATCGGTGCCGTTGACCAAACTCGGCACTGGCAGTTTTGTGGATCCTTCCTCCGGCCAGGCTCGCCTGATACCACTGGAGGTTCTTTTCCAGGGGGAAGACACACCGCGTTACAGCCGCGCAAGCTCCAACCCCGCTGAGCTGGAGCGTTTGGTGCTGAACCATGAACGTGGCTCGGTTGCCATGGCTCGTTCCCAGGCTCCGGATTCCGCCAGTGCTCAGTTCTATGTGGCCTTACGACCTCTGCCGGAACTGGATGGTCGCTATGCCGTTTTCGGTCGCGTGATTGAGGGACTCGATGTTGTCGACCAAATCGAGCAGGGAGATCGAATCAACAGTGCCAGCTTGAGTCAGTGAAGTCAGGCTGGTATTCGACTTTCGCTCGGTGAGACCTTGAGCAGCTCGGTGTTCACGCCGGAGGCCCGTTCAAGTGCCACCTTGCCGGTGCGTGCAATTTCAAGGATGCCGAACGGGGCCATCAGGCGTTCCAGAGCTACAAGTTTGCCCGGGTCGCCAACCACCTCAAGGGTGAGGGCCTCGTCGGCCACATCCACAACTTTGGCGCGGAACACCTGAACCAGCTCGAACACAGCGCTGCGGCACTCAGCCGGAGCTGAAACCTTCAGCAGCATCAGCTCCCGTTCCACGGCTGGTCGTTTGGTGAGATCGAGAACCTGCAGCACGTTCACCAGCTTGTCGAGCTGCTTGCTCATCTGCTGAAGGGTCTGGTCGTCACCCTCCACCACCATGGTCAGGCGCGATTGTCCCTCCGCCTCAGCCGGACCCACGGCAAGGCTGTCGATGTTGAAGCCGCGTCGAGCGAACAGGCCTGCAATCCGGCTCAGAGCGCCGGATTCATCTTCCACAACCACCGAAAGGGTGTGTTTCATCGCCGCTGGTTGTCCCCTGCCGGTCTGATGTCACCCAAGTTACGGTCCAGCCAGGGCAACAGCACGTCAATAAAGCGTTTCGGCACTTCGTCGTGGGGGCAATGGCCGCAGCTTTCCAGTGCCACAAGGTCGATGTGGGGGTGCTGATGATGGATGGACTCACCGATGCTGAGCGGCACGAAGCGGTCCTCGCGACCCCAGATCAACAGCAACGGCCGTTGCAGAGCAACCAGCAAGGCGGGAGCAGTGCTGGCCTGAGCACGCAGGGCCATGCCGAAGCACATTCCCCGCAACGCCCGTGCTGCGGTTGGACGTTGTGCCGGGCGCGCGATCAATTTGAGCAGGTCCCGATCCCCTGCAACGCTGTTGAAGTACGCCCCCTGCAATCCCAACTTCAGCAGTGACGTCCGGCTGATCAGCGGAACGAGCAGCTCAAGTGGCAGCAGACGCAGGATGATCCGCAATAGGCGTCGCATCCACCGTCGCTTCCATCGCGACATTGTTCTGGGTACGGGGTTCAGCAGTGCTGGGTCCGGCAGGGGTGCTGCCACCACCGCATCCACCCACTTCGGTTGCAGAACGGCTGCCGTCAGAGCCGTCAGCCCTCCAAGCGAGTTGCCGATCAGCACCGCGGGCTGCTGAACCACTTGCCTGAGGAATGCACACACCTGATATCCCCAGAGCCCGTTGCTGAGCGGACGAGCGGGCTGCTCCGAGGCCCCGAATCCGAGCAGGTCAAGGCTGTAAACCCTCCAACCACGTTCGGCAAGGCGAGGTGCCGTGCGGCGCCAGTGGCTGCTGGATGCTCCAAAACCATGCAGCAGCAGTAGTGGAGGCGCTCCTGCTGGGCCAGTCACACGCCAATGGCAGCGGTACCCCCTCCAACTCCAGATCTGCTGGACACCCCAATCGGCAGTCTGGTCAACAGTAGCGACCACAGACCTGAGTTCTCTCGACTCCCACTATCGCGAAGGAGCCGCTGTTCTCAAGCTCGGGTCAGGATTCTTTCGACCGGAATCTCGTCCCGCCAGGGATCTTTCGGTTCTGCTTGCGCGGCTTCAACGAAGCCAGGCCTCTGGGCCGCTGCGATGGCTTGATCTCATGGCAGGGTGCGGCATCCGGGCCGTGCGCTGGGGGCTTGAATCCAAGGCGCCGGACTGTGTTCCGGTGCAACTGCATGTCAATGATGCAGATGCCGATCGACGGGCCTTCTTGGAAGCGAACCTGGAGGCGGCAGCCCTTTCGGCTGAGGTCAGCACATCTCCGGCAGATCAGCTGCTGGCCAGGGCTTACCTCGGTGGGGATTTCTTTGATCTGGTTGATGTTGATGCCTTCGGTGCTCCCGGGGCGTTGCTGCAGCCGGTGCTGCAGGTGCTTCGCTTTGGGGGGATCCTGCTGCTGGCAAGCACAGATGGCCGTTCGCCCACCGGCCATGACCGTCGAGCAGCGATTCGCAATCTGGGTTCAGCAGCTCGTGTTCATCCGGCTAGCTGGGAGATAGCCCTGAGGCAGCAGCTGGGGCTCCTGGCGCGCCAGGCATGGCTCTTGGGACGCGGCATTCAGCCTCTTCTGAGCTTCAGTGAAGGACGCACGTTCAGGTTGGCGGTGAGATTCCACCGACAACTGCAGCCTCTGGAGGAGCAGTGCCTCGGCCTGGTGGCTCGCTGTGAATGCTGTGGAGCGCAAGACTTTCAACCACTGTTGAAGCTCACTGGCTGGCCTCCCTGTTACTGCTCTGAAGGGGAAGGACACTGGAGTGTCAGTGGTCCGTTGTGGATCGGTCCGCTTCAGGATCAGGCAACCCTGATGGCGCTTCTGGCGGATCCTTGGCTTGTGCAGTCGGATGCGATCGCGACTTCCAGTCGCCGTTTGCTGCTTCGTCTTGTCGCGGATCACGGCATTCCACCCACGGTGTGGCCTACGGCAGAGCTCGCCAAGCGTGTTGGAAGCAGTGGTCCGCCACCCATTAACGACCTCGTGCAGGCCCTGCGCCAGAAGGGTCATCAAGCATCTGCCAGTGGATTGATGGGGGGTCAGATCCGCACCGACGCTGATTTTCCCGACCTGTTACAGACCTGCAGCGCACTCTCACGAGACAGGATTTAATAGCTCCAGTAGCGCGACATCGTTATGGCTTCGGAGATCTTTGGAACAGCCGCCATCTTCTGGGTACTCATTCCCATCGGTCTCGCGGGTGGTGCCCTGTTGCTCAAGCTTCAGGGTGACTGACTCTCGACTCTCGGCACGGGCCATCTAGGCTCCCAGACTTGTTCAGATGGGCCCCATGCAGGTTCTGGTGGTAGGTGGCACGGGCACCCTCGGTCGACAGATCGCCCGCCGTGCCCTCGATGAAGGCCACCAGGTTCGTTGCATGGTTCGGACCCCTCGCAAAGCTGCATTTCTGCAGGAGTGGGGTTGCGAGTTAACAAGAGGCAACCTTCTCGATTCAGCCAGTCTCGACTACGCCCTCGATGGGGTTGATGCGGTCATCGATGCTGCAACGAGTCGGCCGGACGACCCCAAGAGCATCTACATCACCGACTGGGATGGAAAGGTGAACCTCTTGCGGGCCTGTGAGCGGGCCGAGGTCAAACGCTTCGTATTCCTCTCATTGTTGGGGGCTCATCGTCACCGCTCCGTTCCCTTGATGGATATCAAGGCCTGCACAGAAAACCTTCTTGAGTCTTCAGAGCTCGACTACACAATCCTGCAGGTTGCTGCCTTCATGCAGGGCGTGATCAGTCAATTTGCAATCCCCGTACTCGAGAGTCAGACCGTTTGGGTGAGTGGTTCGCCGACATCAATTGCTTACATGAACACCCAGGACGTTGCTCGATTTGCTGTGGCGGCTCTCAATCGTCCGGAGACGATTCGAAACAGCTTTCCTGTAGTTGGCCCGAAGGCTTGGAACAGTGGAGAAGTCGTGCAGTTCTGCGAGAGATGCACGGATAAGTCTGCCCGTGTTTTCCGCATGGGACCTGCTCCGATCTTGGCGCTGCAAGCCATTGCCTCCTTCTTTGAACCTACAGTGAATATTGCGGAGCGTCTGGCATTTGCAGAAGTCACCGGTAGTGGCCAGTCTCTGGATGCACCGATGGACTCGACTTACGCCGCGTTTGGCCTCGATCCATCCGAAACAACGGGGATGGAAAGTTACCTTCGCGAGTATTACGACACGATTCTCAAACGGCTGCGTGAGATGGAAGCTGATCTCGACAAAGACGCCAAGAAGAAGTTGCCATTCTGATCAACCAATCTGACTGGTTTGTTTGTACTATTGAGTTGTTTTTGTTCTCTTTATGGCGGTTGCTCAGCTGAAAAACCTGCAGCGCCGGCTGCAACTGCTCTCAGATGAAGCGGAGCAGGGGCTCAATCGAGCCTGCGGAAATGAACTCTGGAAATCGTTGGGTCCGGATGCCATCGACGGGCTCGATGATTCCTCCCGAAGGGCCGAGGCCAATTACTGGTATGGCCAGTGGAACGTTGTTCGTGAACTTCAGGAGGCCATTGGTTGATGCCGGATTCATGCTGCACCACACCATCGTCCTTCGATCAAACCCAGGCGGTTGAAGACCGCTATGGAGCAGCTGCTCAGCATCAGGAAGCCTGTCTTTGCACGCCGGTGGGGTTCGATCCCGCACTGCTTGCGGTGATCCCCGATGCCGTCGTTGAGCGCGACTATGGATGTGGGGACCCAACCCGTTGGGTTCGATCCGGAGATCGCGTTCTTGATCTGGGCAGCGGCAGCGGCAAGAACGCCTTTATCTGTGCCCAGGTGGTGGGGGCGGAGGGTCGCGTTGTTGGCGTCGATCGCAACGCTGAGATGCTGGCTCTCTCCCGCGGCGCTGCGGAAGAGGTGGCTGATGCCATCGGTTTCGCCAATGTTGCTTTTATCGAGGGCGCCATCGAAGCGTTGGATCAGCAGACGGCAGAAGCATCTCCACTGGTGGCTGACGCCAGCGTTGATGTGGTCTTGAGCAACTGTGTGCTGAATCTGGTGAACCCGGCGTCCCGTCAGCGTCTTCTCAGCAATATTCGTCGGGTTCTGGCCCCTGGCGGCCGGGTGGCGATCAGCGACATCGTCTGCGATCGTTCTGTACCGCTGGCCCTCCAACAGGACCCTGAACTTTGGAGTGGCTGCATTAGTGGTGCCTGGCAAGAGGAAGCGTTCATTGCCGATTTCCAGGCCCTCGGCTTTGAGCAGGTGCATTTTGCCGACCGCAGTGAAACCCCTTGGCGTGTGGTTGAGGGAATTGAATTCCGGGCGGTCACCCTTGTCGGCGAGCTTCCCCAGGCTGCCTGCGCCTGCTGTTGATCAAGCGAAGCAGCCGCTTCTGTTCCGCAGCATTGACCTCGCGCCATTCTCCTGGGGCAAGTCCATCGAGATCCAGGGGTGCTTGTCCATCCATCAGATCAATGCTGCGGCGCATGAGCCGCAGAGTGGGCAAGCCAACGGCTGCGGTCATGCGCCGTGCCTGACGGTTACGGCCTTCGCAGAGCTGTAGTTCAAGCCAGCTGGTGGGAATGTTGGCTCGGTATCGGATGGGTGGATCCCGTTCTGGAAGCGGCGGAGTATTGGCCCACGTAAGGCTTCTGGCTTTCGCTGGTCGCGTGGTTTTCCCTTGAACGATTACACCAGTTCGTAGGGCTTGCAGCTGATCCTGGGTTACGGAGCCTTCAACCTGAATCCAGTAGCTGCGCCAATGGCCGAAGCGTGGGTTTGTGAGTCGTTGCTGGAGGCGCCCTTGATTTGTGAGGAGCAGCAGCCCCTCACTGTCTGCATCAAGCCGGCCTGCTGCATAAACCTCTGGAACCCTTACCAAGTCAGCCAGGCATCCCCATCGACTGCCTGGTTCCGGGGTGAACTGGCTGAGGACCCCGTAGGGCTTATGGAGCAAAAGGGTGGTCAACCGGCGTTTTCGCGGGCCCTCCACAGATTGACAACGCCGATGGAGATCAGCAGCAGCCCGAGGTCCATGGTGAGCGGGGGGAGGATCACGGATTGCATAGTTTCGAGGCGAGGAGCCTAGGTGCTGTGAGGTCTTTGCTGAGGGCTTCAGGGGCGGTGCCCTTTTAAGCTGCGTCTCTATCGAGCTGAAGCCGGCGCATGATCGAAACCTCGGGCGTGATCGAGAAGGAACAGGGCAATGGGTTCTATCTGGTCACCCTTGAGCAGCCGGCTGGTCACCAATGTCTCTGCCGTGCTGCCGGCAAGCTGACGAAGTTCCGGATCAAGTTGCTGGCCGGGGACAAAGTTCTGGTTGAGATCAGTCCCTATGACCTCACCCGGGGAAGGATCACGTATCGCGAGCGAAACGCGGGTGCCCCTGGCGGCCGACCAGGTGGCAACCGCCCGGGAGGTCCCCGTCGCCGTTAGGCGGGAAGCGCTTCAATCGCACTTTTGAATTCGCTGCGCGGTTTAACGCCGCGCCACTGTTTCACCATCGATTTGCGGTGGAAGAGCTGCACTGTCGGTGTTCCGCTGACGCCCGCCTGCTCAGCGATCTGTTGATCGGCATCGATATCGATCACCACGGCCTGGGCGTTGCCGTCCAATTCGTTGATGACCCGTTGCAGTTGTGGTTTCAGCACGTGGCAGGGCCCACAGGTTGGTGAGGTGTAAATCACCATCAATGGTTTGTCGCTGTCGTGATACAGCTTGCGGAGTGCATAGCTGCCCTTTTGCCATAGACCCTGGGGGTCAAAGGTTGATTCGGTCGTGACCTCAACGTTCACCGGACGCTCCGCCTGAGCAGGTTCAACCGCTTCTCGCTTCACAAGCGTGGCCAGATTGTGATGGCTCAGCCAGCGTTCCGCTGCCAGGGCGGCCTGGCAGCCACTGCCTGCGGCTGTGATGCCTTGCCGCCATTCGGCATCGGCAACGTCTCCAGCGGAGAAGACCCCATCCAACGAAGTTTCCGGACGTCCTGGAGCAGTGACGAGGTAGCCCTTGGAATCCAGTTCGATCTGGCCACTGAGCAGATCTGTGTTGGGAGTGTGACCGATGGCGTAAAACAATCCTCTGGCCTCAAGGGTTCGGGTTTCGCCGCTGGTCCGATCTCTCAGGGTGAGGTGTTCCATCCAGTCGTTGCCGGACACGTCTTCCACCGCACTGTTCCAGTGCACGGTGATCGCAGGGTTTGCCAGCACCCGATCAGCCATGGCAGCACTGGCACGCAGCTGATCAGAGCGCACGATCAGATGCACATGACTGCCGTATTTGGTGAGATAAACAGCCTCTTCGCATGCGGAATCACCTCCACCCACGACGGCCAGCTCAGCGTTACGGAATTGCGGCGTGGCACCGTCGCAGATTGCGCAGGCGCTGATGCCGCTGCTCCAGTACTTCTCTTCGGAAGGCAGGCCCAAACGGTTGGCGCTGGCTCCTGTGGCAATCACAACCGCATGGCTGAGGATGGTCTGACCATCAGCTTCGATTCGAAAGGGGCGCTGGCTGAGATCGATGGAATCGGCATCGGCTTCGAGAAGGTGCGTCCCCCATCTCACCGCCTGCGCCTTCATCAGGTCCATCAGGTCCGGGCCCAGGATTCCATCAGGAAACCCCGGGAAGTTTTCAACGTGGGTGGTGGTCATCAGTTGGCCACCAGGGATGCCACCTCTCTGAAATCCAGTGATCAGGAGAGGTTGGAGATTCGCCCGTGCGGCGTAAATGGCTGCGGTGTATCCGGCTGGTCCTGAGCCAACGATCACAACATTCTCAACTTGCCCGGAACGGTCAGCGGACATCTCTTATGCGGAATGACTATGAGTTGAGTCTAGAGGCGCAGGCAGCTGAGCCGGAGAGGGATTTGGCTGAAAAATAGATGAGTATCTGATCTTGCAATCGAGAGTGCTTAATGAATTCTTTAGATTTCAATTGGGTTATCACTACTCGTTGAATCGCGTTCGCGTCGCCGTTTGCTCGGATTGCGGGGAACGGCCAAAACATTGGCCTCAAGCATGGTGTCGTCTTCCCCGATGCAGGTAATCCATTCTCGGAACTCCTGCGTGATTGCGTAACTGTCTTCGTAGCGCTCATCCTTGTCCAGCATGGAGATCCGAGTGGATGCCCAACCGGTTGCAACGGTCACTCGACGTTCCATTGCTGCGTCCATGCTTCGCTCCTCGTCGTGCATCAATCTGATGGATCAAAGGTCTTTCAGTGGACCTTGATTTATGGAAGTTCGCATTTTTCTTTGCTTAAAGATGTTGTCAACGCTGCAAAAAAGATGGAAGTTGTGGCGTCTTGAGTCGGATCACCGCAGCTGCGCCATCGTCCACGGCCTCCAGCGGCAATGTTGGCCCCGTTGAGGTCCTCCCAACGGAAGGGACCGCGTCGCTCTGTGGTTCACGGATGCGCAGAATGTAGGGTTCCGCCACCGACCATGAGCGCGCGTATTCCATCAGCAATGGATCGGCTGGTGCATAGACATACGAAGGCTTCCTAGGGATTGGTTCGCTTGCGGCGAGATCCGGAGTGATCCGTACTGCTCGGGTGATCCCCTGCACAAAACGGCTGCGGGTCACCACGGTCGTCAGGTAGGCCACAACACGCAGCCGCGGTGCATCAAAGCCTTCAGCGCACATGTCGATGCTGACCAGCCAGTCCGCCTCACCGGTTTGAAACCGGCTCAGCCGCTCTGGGGCCTCCGTGTCCTGAGAGTGCACCAGATCAACGCGATGGCCGTCTTCCCGAAGAACAGCCGCGATTGCACTGGCGTGGTCGATGTCACGGGCGATCACCAGCCCAGCCGCCCTTGGATGGCTTTCACGGAGAGCGGTCAGGCGCTGCTGAGCTTGCAGCAGCACCTGCTGTCCGATGCCGCTGCTGTCCGCCAAGCGGATGGCCCGTCGGAGGTTGCGTGCTCGCCAGCTCTCTCGTTGTTCCTGCGACAACGGTGATACGTCCCGATCCGGACGCCCTTCCAGGCTGTGCTCCACCCAGCCGTCCTGAAATCGGAATTCCAGGGGCCTGACATCGCCGGCAGCGATCAACTCTCGAGGCTCAACGCACAGGTCGGGCTGGATCTGCTCGATCCGTTCCCCGTTCAGAATGGTCTGGATGCGTCGAGCTGCGCAGAAGCCGAGATTGTCAGCCCGAAAGGGCGTGCCGGTCAGCCCAAGTCGGAGACGCATCGGCGATGTCAGTTCCGAGAAGGTCTGTCCCCAAATCGCCGCTGTGGGGTCTTCAGGATCCACACCCAGATGGTGGGCTTCATCGGCGATCGCAAGAACCCCATGGGCTGGCCATGCCTGCAGAGCGTCTTCAAGGTGCTGAGGTTGCCGCGCAGCGCTCTGATAGGTCAGAAGCAGGCCATCCGACAGAGCGGCCTCCTCACCGCAACCGGGCCAGGACATCAGCTTCAGTCCCACCCCAGATGCCGCTTTTTGCCATTGCTCAAGGATCGATGTGCGGTGGCAGAAGACAAGAAAACGCTGCAACCGCCCCTCCCGCTGCATGGACTGAAAAGCAAGCAGCGCGCCCAGCGTCTTGCCGGCACCGGGTCCAGCAAACACCAGCAGGTCCTGGCTCGCGTTGTTGTCTCCATCAAGTCGACGGCGAAGCAGCTGAATCAGTTGCTGCTGCCATTTCCGTGGTCGGACTACCGTGGCCGGAGGCCGATCCTCCACATCGAAGCTGAATAACGAGATAGCGGCTGTGGGAAAGATGAGTCTTTTTAACCATTCCGAACCCGCCTGGCATCTTTAGCTTCCGGCCAACAGACTTAGTTCCGGCATCGTCCGGGCGTCAGCCATGGCCCAACGCCCTCCATCATCCGAAATGCTCGATTATTGGCGTCGATGGTTGGACCTCTGCTGGAACGATGAGTGCGACATCGATCCATTGATTCTGCGGACCCGCCTCCTGCGCCGCTGGGGACGGTGGAGGCAGGCCCGTTGTGTGGAGCAGGAGCTGCTCCCAATCATTTGAAGGGTTGCTTCAGAGCGCTTCGGCGTGATTCACCACAAGGCGCTCCACATCTTCAAGCGCGTCTTCTGAGGCCCTACGGGCCGCTTGAAAATCTCCTTTTGCGGGTTCCATCAGGTGTTCGGCAAGGCGATCGAGTAGCTCCTGTCGCCGTTCTGCCAGCATCGCCACGATTTCAGTTTCCACCAGGGTTTTGACCGCCTGGTTTCGCAGGTCATCCTCCTCCGCCTCGGCGAAGGTTCCCTGCACAAGCTCCTGGATGAACAGGCGATGAACCTCGCTGCTGCGGAGGAAGCTCTCCGTGGCGTTGATGATTCCGTCCACCAGGGTTCGGTCGGGTTCGGATTCACGTTCGTTCAGCTTGAATTCCCAGTCCAGATGACGGCGCTGCCAGCCCGAGGCATGCAGGCTTGGCATCACGCTCTGGGAAAAGCTGTCGACGGAGATTTCGTAGATCCGCTCCGCCAGACGCTCGCACCAGTCCCTGCCATGTTCATTCAGGGTTGTCTGCATGTGCTGACGGTCCACGGAATGCCCACCGTGATGACTGTGGCAAACGCCATCCGGGCATTCGATTGCGCTGAGACCCATGGGGAACAATCAATACGTTCTCCCCCTAGCCAGACTTGCCGGGAGCGCCGTTGGTTCTTCAGAAAACCTGCGGATATTTCAGAGGTTGACCCCGTAACCTTTCGTGGGTCGGTGGATGTGCACGCCTTGCCCAGACTTCTGATACCGGTTGAGACAGCTCCGGGTGAAACACGGGTCGCAGCGACGCCCGACACGGTTAAAAAATTCGTCTCTCTCGGTTGCAATGTGACCGTGGAGCGGGGGGCTGGTTCAGCCTCCGGCTACCTCGATGATTCGTATGGAGCCAATGGAGCTGAACTGGCCGACCCCGGCGATGGAGCTTCTTGGTCGGCCGCAGATGCACTTTTATGCGTTCAGAGTCCGTCTGAGGTGAGCCTGGGACGTCTTCGCAAGGGTGCCCTTGTGGTTGGTCTGCTTGCGCCATACGACAACGGAGGGCTCACGGCAAATCTCCAGCGCAGCGGCCTTTCGGCCATGGCTCTGGAGCTCCTGCCCCGGATCAGTCGAGCCCAGTCTGCGGATGCTCTTTCGTCGCAGGCCAACATCGCTGGATACAAATCCGTGCTGTTGGCTTCGGCCGCCCTGGACCGCTACTTCCCCATGCTGATGACAGCGGCGGGAACCGTTCAACCGGCAAGGGTGGTGATCCTCGGGGCCGGCGTGGCCGGTCTGCAGGCGGTGGCCACCGCACGCCGACTGGGTGCCGTGGTTTATGTGAGCGATATTCGTCCTGCCGTGAAGGAGCAGGTGGAGTCTCTCGGCGGAAGGTTCATCGAACCCCCCGAAATGGACGACAAGCCTGCGGAATCCGGTGGTTACGCCAAGCAGGCCTCCGATGCTTTTCTGGCCGCGCAGCGTCAGCAGTTGTCCGACCAGCTGGCTGAAGCAGATGTGGCCATCTGCACCGCCCAGGTCCCTGGTCGTCAGGCTCCGCGCTTGATCAGTGAAGACATGCTGGATCGCATGCGGCCTGGTGCGGTTGTGGTCGATCTGGCCGTGGCCCAAGGTGGCAACTGCGCCGGCACCGTTCCAGGCCAGACCGTTGAAAGGAAGGGCGTGAAGCTCATTGGTGGCAATGATCTGCCCTGCACGGTGCCCAATCACGCCAGTGCTTTATACGCCCGGAATCTTGTGGCGTTGCTTGAACCCACTCTCAAGGACAGTTCCCTCAGCCTCGATCTTGATGATGAGCTGATTGCCGGCTGTCTCATCGCCCAGGACGGCACGATCCGCCGCGGCGACGTTCTCACCCCTGGAGCCAACTGATGTTTGTTGAATTTCTCTGGGTCCTCCTGCTCGGCAGCCTTCTTGGGTTTGAGCTGATCGGGAAGGTGCCCCCCACGCTTCACACCCCATTGATGAGTGGAGCCAATGCCATCTCAGGCATCACCGTTCTTGCAGCTCTCACCGCCATCATCAAGGCAGGCGATAACACCGCTCTGCTGCTGCTCGGTTCGGTGTCTCTCGGCTTCGCCCTGTTCAACGTGATCGGTGGCTTCCTGGTGACCGATCGAATGCTGGCCATGTTCAGCCGCAAGCCCGCCCGCAAGGAGAACCGCTGATGTCTGACCTTCTTAAGTACGCGATCGAGCTCGTTGCTGTTCTGCTGCTGGCCCTTGGTATCAAGGGTCTTTCCAAGGTGCGTTCGGCGCGTGGTGCCAACCAAGTCGCGGCCATCGCCATGGCTTTGGCTGTTCTTGGTCTGCTGATCAGCTATGCCGGCGAACCTTCGTTCAATGCCCAGGCTTGGACGTGGATCATCGGTGGCACCGCCGTCGGTGGTGTGCTGGGTGCGGTCATGGCCCAGCGGGTGCCGATGACTTCAATGCCCGAAACCGTTGCTCTGTTCAACGGTTGCGGTGGCATGTCGTCCTTGCTGGTGGCACTCGCCGCTGCGCTGTATCCGGCGGCCCTTGATGCCACTGGTCCCGTAGCGCTGGTATCCATTGTCGTTTCGGTGTTCGTGGGCTCGATCACTTTCACCGGCTCGATTGTGGCCATGGCCAAGCTGCAGGGGTGGCTGTCCACTCCCCCATGGATGCAGAGCAAACTGCGCCATGTCTTCAACATCGCACTGGCTGTTGCGGCGCTTGTTGGCGCTGTGGAGATGATTCGCAACGCCGATTCGGGCAAAGGGCTCTGGCTTCTGATCGTCTCCTCCAGCCTGCTGGGTATCGGGGTCACCCTTCCCATTGGGGGGGGCAGACATGCCTGTAGTGATTTCACTGCTCAACAGCTATTCCGGTGTTGCAGCAGCGGCTGCCGGCTTCGTGGTGGGAAGTCAGTTGTTGATCGTGGCTGGAGCCATGGTCGGGGCTGCCGGTTTGATCCTCACCCAAGTTATGTGTAACGGCATGAACCGCTCCCTGGTGTCAGTGCTGTTCGGTGGAGCCCTCGGAGCCAGCTCAGTTGCCGGCGGCGGTGGCGGCGAGTACACCAACATCACCAGCTGCAGTGTTGAGGAGTGTGCCCTCACCCTCGAAGCTGCTGAGCGTGTCGTCATCGTTCCCGGCTATGGCCTGGCGGTGGCACAGGCTCAACACACCCTGCGGGAGGTCACCCGCATGTTGGAGAGCGCGGGTATCGATGTGGCCTATGCCATTCACCCTGTGGCAGGACGGATGCCTGGACACATGAATGTGCTGCTCGCTGAGGCGGATGTTCCCTATGAGCAGCTCAAGGAGATGGACCAGATCAACCCTGAATTTCCGGCAGCGGACGTGGTTCTCGTTCTGGGCGCGAACGACGTGGTCAACCCCCAAGCCAAGAGTGATCCCAGCTCGCCCCTTTACGGCATGCCTGTGTTGGATGTGCAAGAGGCTCGCACTGTTTTCGTGGTGAAGCGCGGCATGAGTGCTGGCTACTCCGGCATCAAGAATGACCTGTTCGAACTGGTTAACACCTCGATGCTGTTTGGGGATGCAAAGAAGGTTCTGGGAGATCTGCTGGTGGAACTAAAGGATCTGGGGCTGGGCAAAAAGTGAGCCCTTCCGGGGTGGACGATCCCCGGTTGCGTGAGCAGCTGGGGACTTCTCTGTTTCGGCAGCGATGGCCCTGGATCGGTGGTGACCTGCAGACGCTGAGGGACACCTTGCGGCCTGTGGATCTCCCGCTCGATCAAGGCACGCCCATTCACATTCCTGTGCCGGCTCTCCCCAGTGGTGCTGCTGAAGCCGGTGAGTTGCTGGCCTATCTCGACAGGCCTTTCGAACCGGTTGGAGCTTCATCCCCGCCGCCAAAGGCCCTGGTGGTGTTGCTTCACGGTTTGGGGGGATCCAGTCGCAGGACAGGCGTGCGCCGGATGGGTCTGAGTTTGCAGAGGGCTGGCTATGCCGTTTTGCGCCTCAATCTGCGTGGGGCTGATCCAGGTCGTCACCTCGCGGGTGGTACCTACGCCGCTGAATGCAACAGCGACCTGCTGCCGGTGCTGGAAATGGCTCGTGCGCTTGCGATGCAGCTGGTAGGGGCAGATTCAACTGAATCCTCTTTGCCCCTTTTTGGAGCAGGGTTCTCCCTTGGTGGAACGATGCTGCTCAACGCTTGCCTGGAATCAACAGGGGTGTTGGATCGCTTGTTCTGTGCCAGCAGCCCCCTGGATCTGGCGATTTGCAGTGCCTCGATTGAGCGGCCTCGGAATCGCATCTATCAACGCTGGTTACTTCAACGTCTCGTCCGTCAGACCCTGGCAGATCCATGGGGTGCCAGTGAGCGGGAACAGCAGCTGTTGATGCAACAACCTCTCTCGATTCGGGCCTTTGATGCAGCAGTGACGGCACCTCGCTGGGGATATGCCTCAGTGGAGGATTACTACGCACTTGCTTCACCAATGCCTCGCCTGTTGGATGCATCTCGGCATCTTCCGCCCACACTGATTCTTCAGGCCTTTGATGATCCTTGGGTTCCTGCATCTACAGCAATTCAATTAAGTCATGAATTGTCCAATCAAGGATCCGATGATTGTTTATTGCCTTTCAAGGTCTTGATCACACCGCGTGGGGGACACAATGGTTTCCATGGCACCGGTGAAAGTCTTATCAGCGGATGTTGGTCAGATTGTTTGGCTTGTCATTGGTTTGATCAAAGCTGTCAGTCTTCTGAAGCTTAGATTTAATGACTGACGGTTTGATAATAAAATGCTTTGTCTGATTGGTTTTGGTAAACGGCTCCGCCACAATCTGTTGCAACGCGCCAAAGTGCACGATGGATTGGAGTGGGGTCGAATCGAACGAGCTCGGGGAAGCGCTGTCTCAATAGCTCTGTTCCACGCCAGGCGTTGTAGTGCGGAATGGATGCATTGACGTGATGGCAAACATGAGTTGAGCCAATGCCATGGTGCAGAAAATTAAGCACAGGTCCGTAGGGACGATCGACAGTCTGCAGCGCACCCTTGGACCAAGACCAGGTTTCGTTTGAAAAGTGGGGAATATTGTTGTCGGTATGTTGCAGCCATGTGTAGATCGTGAGCCACATATTTATCACTAAATATGGCAGCCCGTAGAGGCAGAGAACGCGAGCTAATGAGAATTGAATGGAGGCAAAAATCAGAATCAAGATCATTGCCATCAAACCATAGTTGGAACGCATCATCCTTTTTTTGAACGATGCTGGGAACAAGGATCTCTTTCCTTTCTCAGCAGCACTTTGGTTCCAGAAGTGAGAGGTGGGAGAGCCATAATCTTCTCCTCCAGTGGCTCCAAGGAAAAGGTAGAGCTGCCAGCCGATCACCAGGTGATTAAAAAGGGAAATCAGGCCAAAAACAACAGGATTAAGTTTGCTTTTGAGCTGTTCCGTCACTTTTCCCTGGGGTGAAGTGGCGCGTGGCGGTACGTGCGTTTCTCCTTGTTCCAGGTGATTGCAATGGGCATGATGCACTGCATGGCTGTGGGCCCAGCTGTAGTAAGGCACTAACAGCGCGCTGTGCAAAACAAAGCCCACCACGCCCTCAATGCGTCGATTGGGATGGAATGCGTGATGGCCGCATTCATGGGCAAGGACCCAGCACCCCATCGCGATGGTGCCGGTGATCACTCCATAAAGCAGCCAGAGGGGAGATGCTGCAGCAGTGAGAGGGATGAGAGTGCCCAATCCAACAGCCAGCAGAGAAAGCCCTGTGGACATGGCCAGACTTCCCCAGGCTTTGATGGGGTTGAACTTGCTGAGTTCCTTGGGCAGGGCGTTGAGTAGTTCGGCTTTGGTGGGGTAAGGGTCTGTTTTGGGGCTGTTTCTAAGGCCAGCTCTTGGCAGGCGAAGAGAAGTTGTCAATGTCAATCGAGACCTGGGGAAAAAGCGAAAGGAGCTGCGCTTTAGATTTGCTTAACACTCTAGTCGATTTATGACCTGGCCCGTGGGAGTTGGGGCGTCTGGCGTGCGTGTTTGCAGTCTTTGTGTTGGGTTTATGAGCGATTGGCATGCAAAAAAGCTGCGTTTCTATATGGCTTTTTTGGCTCTTGAGGTGGTTTTGCTCCTGGTGGCCAGGTGAAGGTTCGAAATTGAATCTGGATTGACATTGCTTGTGCGTCAGTCTCGACTGGTTGGAAGATTTTTATTCGACCACAGGAGAATAAGTTTTGAATGGAGTTGTTTTGTGAATCCACTTTTGAATCGGTTGTTGCTGAACAATATGTTGCTGAACAATGGGCTCTATCTTATCGGTGGTCACTTCGGTATACCAAATTCCGTCTGGCCATACAACAAGAATTGGTCCACGTTCGCATACCCTGAGGCAGTCAACCTTGCTTCTTAAGACAATTCCTTCCGGACGCTTTGTATTCTCAAGCCCTAGCTCACGTATCACTCTTTTGAGTTCATTCCAGCTTGCAATTCCTGTTCTCGGATCACAACATTTTACTTTCGTAGGGGTAGCGCAAAGCAGTAGATGATGGCTGATTTGGGGCTGCACGATCGCTGATTCACTCACGCTGCCAAAGAGGCTGTTGGAATGCGCCGCGCTCCCCGCTTCACTTGCTCGCGAACGGACTGCCGAGCCCATTGATCAACAGTGAGCACATCGTCCAGCTGGGGGTGGGCCGTTAGATCGGCCTTGTGCTGTTCACAGGCTTCTTCGATCACCACAGGAATGTCGAGGAAGTGAATGCGTTCTTCGAGGAACTGCGCCACTGCTTCCTCATTGGCTGCATTCATCACTGCCGGCATTGTTCCGCCGGCGCGGCCGGCGTCATAAGCCAACTTCATGCAGGGGTATTTCGCAGGGTCCGGCGCGCGGAAGCTCAGCTGACCCACTTCAGTCAGATCCAGACGGCGCCAAGGGGTTTCCAGGCGTGACGGCCAGCTCAGGCAATACAGAATCGGGAGCTTCATATCCGGCCAGCCCAATTGGGCCAGAACGGATGAATCCGCCAGCTCAATCATTGAATGAATGATGCTCTGGGGGTGGATCACGATTTCGATGTGGTCATAGTCCAGCCCGAAGAGGTAATGCGCTTCGATCACCTCAAGCCCCTTGTTCATCAGGGATGCGGAATCCACGGTGATTTTTCGGCCCATGCTCCAGTTGGGATGGCGCGTGGCATCGCTGACGGTCGCTTTTTCCAGGTCCGCGGCTGCCCAGTCGCGGAAGGCTCCTCCGGAGGCAGTGAGCTGAATTCGACGCAGGCCCGGCGTGGGGATTCCTGTGGACAATCGGGCGTTTTCTGTCCAGGGGGTGCCCTGCAGGCACTGGAAGATGGCGGAGTGTTCGGAATCAGCCGGCAGCAGTCTGCTGCCACTCTTTTTCAATTCCGGCAGCACCACCGGTCCTGCAGCGATCAGAGTTTCTTTGTTGGCCAGGGCCAGATCCTTTCCCGCTCGGATTGCCGCCAACGTCGGCAGTAGGCCGGCACAGCCCACGATGCCTGTAACGACAAGATCTCCGGAGTCCCAGGCCGCAGCTGTGTTCAAGCCGTCGGGTCCACCCACCAGTTGCGGCGCTTTGGCACCGTTGATGCCGAGATCAGTCAGCCGCTGCTCCAGCTCCGGCAACAGGTCGGAATCGGCAAGGGCCACCACTTCGGGCCGATGACGCTGAATCTGCGTTACCAGCAACTCAAGGTTGCGGCCGGCTGTCAGAGATACGACTCGGAATTGCTCCGGGAATTCCTCAGCGATCTGCAGGGTCTGGGTGCCGATCGAGCCTGTGGAACCCAACACGCTGATGGATTTCACGCAGAACCTGCAAGTCGGTCCAGTCTCCCACCAGGCCCCC
>QCUJ01000032.1 GCA_003210795.1 Synechococcus sp. AG-679-B05
TTGTTGTTCAGCAGGAGAGCGCGCTGGGCCTCAAGGCTGAGGCTGCCATCCAGGGTCGGCGCTGCGACCCTGGGCGTCATTAGGTCCCTTGCGGTGAGGTCGTTGAGCTGAAACACCTTGCCGATCATCGCGGCTTCGTCCGCTTCGATCTCACCTTTCTGGGACCCCAGGCGCGCCATCAGGCGGATCTCGTCTTCGTTGGTGGTGATCTCCGCTTCTTCGGTGATGGCCGGCAGCAGCCTCTCCAGCAGCAGCACCAGCGGACCGAACAGAACTCCCAGCCAGTGCAACAGCGGTGCTGCAGTGAGCGACACCGGCAGGGCCATGCGGCTGCCGAGTGACTTCGGCAGGATTTCCCCCAGCAGCATCACCAGCACGGTGAGGCCGATGGAGAACAGCGGCAGTGCTCCGCTGCCGATGCCCCGTTGTTCGAAGACCCATGCGGCATATCCCCCCAGCATCAGGCTGCCGAAGATGTTGAAACCGTTGTTGGCAATCACCAGCACCGAAAGGGTGCGGCCAAGCCGTTGCCGCAGCTTGGCCAAGCGTCTGGCTCCTGCAATCGGTTTGCTGCGGGCCGCCAGCTCGTGCACCTTGATCGGATTAACCGTCAGCAGCGCTGCCTCCACACCCGAGCACAGCGCAGATCCAACCAACACCAACAACACCAGCAGCACCAGCAACAGCAGGTCAGAGCTCATGGCCATTCGTTGTGATTGTCATCGTATCGAGGCTTTTCAGATGGACCAGCTGAGCTGCCATCCTGATCAGCTGAGGCCTACAGCGGTTTGACCCAGTTCGATCCCAGCATCCATGCCAGTCGCCGGCAGCGGTTCCTCGATCAGCTGGGTGCTGCTGCTGCTGCTGTGATTCCCGCTGCGGCACTGGCTACACACCACGCTGACTGCGAGTGGCCCTTTCGGCAGGACAGCGATTTTTTTTATCTCACCGGGTTTGACGAGCCGGATGCCGTTGCACTGCTCCTCCCCCATCGTCCGGAGGGAGAGCGGTTCGTGCTGTTTGTGCACCCCAAGGACCCTGCCGCCGAGGTGTGGACGGGCTTCCGTTGGGGCACCGAAGGCGCCGTGGAGCGCTACGGCGCAGACATCGCCCACCCCCTCGATCAGCTCAGCGCCCTCTTGCCCGGCTATCTCGTCGGTGCAGAAGCCATCGCCTTCCGCGTGGGTCGTCATCCCGTCGTCGAGCCATTGGTGCTGTCCTCCTGGGGCCGTCAGCTCGACAGCTATGCCCGCGCGGGGGTTGCAGCCCTGGGGCTGGTAGCGCCGACGCCGATCCTGCATCGCCTGCGTCTGGTGAAGGAGGGGCATGAACTGCAGCGTCTGCGCGAGGCCTGCCGCATCTCTGCTGAGGCCCATGAACTCGCCCGTTCCATGACCCAGCCGGGGATGAACGAAGCAGAGGTACAAGCCGCTATTGAGGCCCATTTCCGCGCTGCCGGTGCCAGGGGTCCGGCCTATGGCTCCATTGTTGCCGGGGGGGACAACGCTTGCGTGCTGCACTACACCGCCAACACAGCACAGCTGCAGGACGGTGATCTGCTGCTGATCGACGCCGGCTGCTCCGTGGACGATTACTACAACGGCGACATCACCCGCACCTTCCCTGTGAACGGCCGTTTTTCACCCGAGCAACGTGAGCTCTACGGCGTTGTGCTCGCATCTCAGGAGGCCGCTGTGGAGGCGGTGCGTCCGGGCGGCAATGCTGAACAGGTGCATGACACCGCTCTCCGGGTGTTGGTTGAGGGCCTGGTGGATCTTGGTTTGTTGCTGGGGGAAGTCGATGGGCTGATTGAACAGGGGGCCTATCGCCACCTGTACATGCACCGCACAGGCCACTGGCTTGGGTTGGATGTGCACGATGTTGGGGCCTATCGCCTCGGTGAGCAGCCCGCCACGCTTCAGCCAGGGATGGTCCTCACCGTGGAACCAGGGTTGTATGTGAGTGATCGACTGGCAGTGCCCGAGGGCCAGCCGGAGATCGATGATCGTTGGAAAGGCATCGGCATCCGGATCGAAGACGATGTCGCCGTGACTGAGTCAGGTCATGAGGTGCTCACCGCTGCCGCTCAGAAGAGCCTGGCGGCGATGGAACGGCGTTAAGCCACCGGCAGCAGAATCCAGAACAGAAAAATCACCAGTTTCATCAGTCCTTCGGGTCAGTTGATCAGGGCCGGGAGCAAGTCCCGCGTCGTTCCCACAATGAAGTCGGCACCGGCATCGAGCAGTTGCTGGTGATAGGCCGTCACGTTCTCCACATGGGGAGGTGCCACCCCAACACTGCGCCAGGACAGGTCTGGCCGACGCTCGCGCGCTCTGACCACGGTCTGCACATCTGCAACCGTGTCGCCGATGTAAGTGATCCACTCCGGGGTCTCTCCCGCCGTCAAGGTTGCCGCCAGGCGCAGGAGTCCCGTCGGATCTGGCTTGTCGGGGGCATCTCCCATGGCAATCAAGGCTGGATCGTTGAGGCCCAGTCGCCGTTGCAACACATACCGAGCCGAGGGTGGTTCGGCTCCGCTGACGAATCCCCAGCGGACTCCTCGGCTGGAGAGTTCCTCAAAAAAGGTCGGCTCCACCAACAGCGGTTCATCACTGATGAAACCTGTCCATTCGCTGGGATCACTCTCAGGATCCCCGCCGAAGTAATAACCGCTGAACACACCGATCAGATCACCCCGTGCCGGGAGGTCGCCGCCATGGCGGCGAAGCAACTCCAGGCTGGCGTCCCAGTCGTTGTTCCATATCCCTTCCCCCTTTAAGGCATCGATCTCCTGGGGGCTTGGGCGCCAGCTGCTGTAGTGCTGAACCGTCTCCTGCAGAGCGCGCCGATAGCTGCCAGCGACATCGCGGATCACACCGTCGATATCGAACAGCAGGATGCGGGGCTTATCCAGATAACAGGCGGTGAGCGGCTGTTAGGTTAGTTCTTTGTTGTTTTGACTTGAGCGCTGACACCATGACGGTCACCGAAGGCGCTGCCCCCACCGACCAGGAGGTCACGACTCCGGCCGCCGACGCGGTTGAAGGCGCCACCCAGGCAGCTGATAGCAATTCCACTGAAAAGCCCTCAGGTGAGGGAGAGGGCCGCCCGGTGCTGCGCGGTGCTGCTGCAGCTCTGGCATCGGCCACCATCGACGCCGATGGTGTTCCCTCCGGCTATACGCCCAAGGCCGATGAAGGCCGCTTCCTGCTGAAAATTCTCTGGCTGCCTGACAACGTCGCTTTGGCGGTTGACCAGATCGTGGGTGGCGGTCCAAGCCCTCTAACGTCTTATTTCTTCTGGCCCCGTGAAGATGCCTGGGAAACCCTGAAGACCGAATTGGAAGGCAAGAGCTGGATCACTGATAACGAGCGTGTTGAAGTGCTCAATCAGGCCACCGAGGTGATCAACTACTGGCAGGAAGAGGGCAAAGGCAAGAGTCTGGAAGAGGCGAAGGCCAAGTTCCCCGAAGTCACCTTCTGCGGTACCGCTTGAGCGTCAAAAGCCATTCACTTTCTCCCCCGCCGAATGGTGGGGTTTTTTTGTCCAAAAATTATCCTTTCCGATCGAAAGCTGAGAAACAAGCACGAGCATCGGCATTAAAAAACCGAGGCGTATGCCTCGGCTGACTTGCTTCGATTGAAAACCACCCATCAAAAGTGATGTGTGTTGATCATTCAGCGGCCTTGCTGGCTTGCATTCGTGCTCTGGCCATATTGAGCTGTTGCTGAGCCTTGATCTTTTCAGGCGATGCCGGTTGGTTTTCCATGCCCGCAACCGCTGAGCTGACTTTCTGGAAATCAGCTTCAGCTGCGTTGCCATCAATGGCGCTGCCTAATTCGGCATTGTTCACCAGAACGGTGACTTCATCAGCGTCCACCTCAGCAAACCCCCCCATCAATGCGATGGAGCTCCAGGAGCTGTTGCTGCGGACCCGCAGAACACCAACATCAATGGCGGTCAGCAGAGAAATGTGACCAGGCAAAATGCCGAGCTGGCCAGTGGTACTTGGCAGAATCACCTCATCGGCGCTGCCATCAAAGACGTTCTGGTCGGGTGCCAGCACGCGGAGGGTGAGGGACATGGACCTTGCTGAGAAAAAGAGAACGAACGGAGGGTCACAAGTGAACGGGGGTGTGATTCACACCCCCGACACGATCACTTGGCTTCTGAAGCGATCTTTTCAGCCTTGGCCTTCACTTCATCGATGTTGCCTACGAGATAGAAGGCACCCTCAGGAAGGTTGTCCAGCTCTCCGGAAAGAATCTGGTTGAAGCCGGTGATCGTGTCTTCCAGCTTCACGTACTTGCCGGGCATGCCGGTGAAGATTTCAGCGACAAAGAAGGGCTGGGAAAGGAATTTCTCAACCTTGCGGGCGCGATCCACGGTTTGACGATCGTCTTCCGAGAGTTCATCGAGGCCAAGAATGGCAATGATGTCCTGCAGCTCTTTGTAGCGCTGGAGGGTCGACTGAACGGCACGGGCTGTGCGGTAGTGCTCATCGCCCACAACAGCGGGCTGGAGCATGGTGCTGGTGGAGTCCAGAGGATCCACAGCGGGATAGATGCCCTTCGAGGCCAGGGCACGGTTCAGAACCGTTGTGGCATCGAGGTGAGCGAACGTTGTGGCCGGCGCGGGGTCCGTCAGGTCGTCGGCAGGAACGTAAACAGCCTGGATGGAGGTGATTGAACCCTCAACCGTGGATGCGACACGCTCCTGAAGAGCACCAACGTCGGTACCGAGGGTGGGCTGATAACCAACGGCAGATGGCATGCGGCCGAGGAGAGCGGACACCTCGGAACCGGCCTGCACGAATCGGAAAATGTTGTCCACGAACAGCAGCACGTCCTGCTTGTTCACGTCGCGGAAGTGCTCCGCCATGGTCAGAGCCGACAGGCCCACGCGCATGCGAGCGCCGGGAGGCTCATTCATCTGGCCATAGCAGAGGGCCACTTTCGACTTCGAGAGGTCGTCAGCGTTGATCACGCCTGACTCCTTGAATTCCTCGTAGAGGTCGTTGCCCTCACGGGTGCGCTCGCCCACGCCACCGAAGACGGATACACCGCCGTGCTCTTTGGCGATGTTATTGATCAGTTCCTGAATCAGAACGGTTTTGCCCACACCGGCACCACCGAACAGGCCCACTTTTCCGCCCTGGCGGTAAGGAGCAAGAAGGTCGATGACTTTGATGCCTGTCTCGAACACCTTGGGCTTGGTTTCGAGCTCAGTCAGGGCAGGAGCATCACGGTGGATCGGAGCCGTCGCCGTGTTGTTCACCGGACCCTGCTCATCAACGGGCTCTCCGAGCACGTTGAAGATGCGGCCAAGGGTGGCTTCGCCGACGGGCACCGAAATGGGTGCGCCTGTGTCGACGGCTTCCATGCCGCGCACGAGTCCGTCGGTGCCGCTCATGGCAACAGCGCGAACGCGGTGGTCACCCAGTAGCTGCTGCACTTCAGCAGTGAGGGCCACATCCTGGCCACTAGTGTTTTTCGCCTCGATGCGAAGGGCGTTGTAAATCTTGGGCAGTTTCCCGGCGGGAAATTCCACGTCCAGAACCGGGCCGATCACCTGGCGGATCACGCCCTTGGTGCCAGCGGATGCAGGAGCAGAAGCGACCATAAGAAGGAGAGATGCGGGATCAGGCGCAGCGCGCTCGGGCCCTTTCAGAGCGGCGCAACCATACCACTGCCCTCGTCGTGGGGGTGGGGTTCGGTCAACCGCACGTGTCCGCACTGGTCGAAGTGGCAGACCCCTGAATACGTTGGCACTCGTCGGCCCCGAGTGCCAGCTCGAGTCGAACAAGCGCTTCGGCGCCCCGTCCCTGCTCCTGCATTACCCCATGGCAGCTGTTTCTCTCAGCGTTTCCACCGTCAAGCCTTTGGGCGACCGCGTGTTCGTCAAGGTCTCTGAATCCGAAGAGAAGACCGCCGGCGGCATCCTGTTGCCCGATACGGCCAAAGAAAAGCCCCAGGTGGGCGAGGTGGTTCAAATCGGTCCCGGCAAGCGCAACGATGACGGCAGCCGCCAGGCTCCCGAGGTTGGTGTCGGCGACAAGGTGCTCTACAGCAAGTACGCCGGTACGGACATCAAGCTCGGCAGCGATGAATACGTGCTGCTCACCGAGAAGGACATCCTGGCCATCGTCAACTGAGACGGATCCCGGACTTCAGCGTTTAACTCAACCAACCAATTAAGGACACGCCTTCCATGGCAAAGCGCATCATCTACAACGAGAACGCGCGTCGCGCACTCGAAAAAGGCATCGACATTCTGGCCGAATCCGTTGCTGTGACTCTTGGACCCAAGGGCCGCAATGTGGTGCTCGAGAAAAAATTCGGTGCTCCTCAGATCATTAATGATGGCGTCACCATCGCAAAGGAGATCGAGCTCGAAGATCACATCGAAAACACCGGCGTTGCCCTGATTCGCCAGGCCGCTTCCAAAACCAATGATGCTGCCGGTGACGGCACCACCACTGCCACCGTCCTGGCTCACGCCATGGTCAAGGCCGGACTGCGCAACGTGGCTGCCGGTGCCAACGCCATCACCTTGAAGAAGGGCATCGACAAAGCTTCCGATTTCCTGGTCAGCAAAATCCAGGAAATGGCCAAGCCCATCGCCGATAGCAATGCCATTGCTCAGGTCGGCACCATCTCCGCCGGCAACGACGAAGAAGTCGGCAAGATGATTGCAGATGCCATGGACAAGGTTGGCAAGGAAGGTGTGATTTCCCTCGAAGAGGGAAAGTCCATGGAGACCGAGCTCGAGGTCACCGAGGGCATGCGTTTCGACAAGGGCTACATCTCCCCTTACTTCGCGACCGACACCGAGCGGATGGAGGCCGTCCTCGATGAGCCCTACATCCTGCTCACCGACAAGAAGATCGGTTTGGTTCAGGATCTGGTGCCCGTACTGGAGCAGATCGCCCGTACCGGCAAGCCACTGCTGATCATTGCTGAGGACATTGAAAAGGAAGCCCTCGCCACCTTGGTGGTGAACCGTCTGCGCGGTGTGCTGAACGTGGCCGCGGTGAAGGCTCCTGGTTTCGGCGATCGCCGCAAGGCCATGTTGGAAGATATGGCTGTGCTGACCAACGGTCAGCTGATCACCGAGGATGCCGGTCTCAAACTGGAGAATGCCAAGCTGGAGATGCTGGGCACCGCCCGCCGCGTCACGATCAATAAGGACACCACCACCATCGTTGCTGAAGGTAATGAGGCGGCTGTCGGCGCTCGCTGCGAGCAGATCAAGAAGCAGATGGACGAAACCGATTCCACCTACGACAAGGAGAAGCTGCAGGAGCGTCTGGCCAAGCTGGCCGGTGGCGTGGCTGTGGTGAAGGTGGGTGCGGCTACTGAAACCGAGATGAAGGACAAAAAGCTTCGTCTCGAGGACGCCATCAACGCCACCAAGGCGGCGGTTGAAGAGGGCATCGTTCCTGGTGGTGGAACCACCCTGGCTCACCTGGCTCCTGCTCTGGAGCAGTGGGCTGCATCCAGCTTGTCTGGGGAAGAGCTGATCGGCGCCAACATCGTGGCAGCGGCTTTGACCGCTCCCCTGATGCGCATCGCTGAAAATGCGGGTGCGAATGGCGCAGTTGTGGCCGAAAACGTCAAGTCCCGCGCTGACGCTGAAGGTTTCAATGCTTCCTCCGGCGAATACGTCGACATGCTGGGTGCTGGCATCGTTGATCCTGCCAAGGTGACTCGCTCCGGGCTGCAAAATGCAGCATCCATTGCCGGCATGGTGCTGACCACTGAGTGCATCGTGGCTGATCTGCCTGAGAAGAAGGATGCAGCTCCTGCCGGCGGCGGCATGGGCGGCGGCGACTTCGACTACTGATTATCCTCACCCACCTTTTGGCTCTTGGTTCAAACCCCCGCCTGGGCGGGGGTTTTATTTTGTATTTACTGGTGATGGTAAATTAAGCTTTAAATAATTCCTTTTGAGAACATTGGGAGGCTTTTATGGATTTTGTGAATAAAGGCTTTTTTGTTGTAAATTCTGGCTCGGATTCAGCTGTTAACAGTTTTATTGTTTGTGGATTGCCGCGAAGTGGCACGACTGGTGTCGCATCTGCACTTGAAAAAGCCGGGATATCAATGGGCTCTCGTTTGTCTAATGTGAAAGAAGATCAACACTTTCGATCATTATTGTCTCGAGAAGATTGTGGGTCTGCGGTTCGCGACTATTTTGTTGTTAGACGCGCATCGGAACACCAATCTTTTGCAAGCGGTGTTAAATATCCTGAGGCCTTTCAGAAGATTGAGCAATTATCAGAAATTGAGGGTTTGGCTATTTTAGTTGTTACTAGAGATCCATTTCTTGTGGCAATGCGCAACGTGATATCTGTATTTATGCCTGTCGAAAAGGCTTTGAATCAGGCTATTAATCAATACAGTGCTATGCTTAAAAAAGTATTGGGTTTTCGAGATATTTCTTGTAAGGCTAAAATAGTTATTTTGTCTTACGAGAAAGTAATAGTTTCCTCTGGTGATATTTTTTCGGAGTTGCACGAATCATTGGGACTGTCTGTAGACCCTAAGTCTTTTGCGAATGCAGCATCTCAGGGAATTACAATTGATAATTTAGCTTATCTTAAAGAGTCACATTTTCAACCTGCTTATTGCATTGATCAAGCATCTGAAAGAAAGATAAGAGGATGGTGCTTCTTTCGGGCTTTGCCTGCAAGTTCGGTGATGCTAAATTTAAGCGGTTCGATAGGTGAATCAATAGTTGACAAAAGAGTTGAATGCAATTTATTAAGAAAAGATTTGCTGCATGGTAACGTTCACCCGACAGGTCTTTGCGGATTCTCGTTGGAGACAAGCGAAGATGAAGTGAAAGCTTTTAGAGAAGGCTTGTTGAAGCTTCGAATTGCTGGGTCTGACTTTGTGCTTAATTTGAATAACTTTAATGCTACGGGTTGAATATTTAATCAGTTTATTTTGCTTTTAATTGAGCCAGCCAGCGCTCAAGATAACTGCAAGGCTTAGAAAAATAGCTAACACCGTCCAGGTAATGCGATTCAGAGTGGCTTCTGCACTGCTGGAGCTGCTGAACATGGAGCTCCCACTCGCGGCCAGGCCTCCCATGCCACCGCCTTTGGGGCTGTGAAGCAAAACCAGCACGATCAGCAGAACACCGCTGCCGATCCAGGCCCAGGACAAAACAGACGTGAGCATCAAACGGGCTGGGGAAGGCGAGCGGTCATCGGAGCTTTGTCGATATTGGAAACCGGTTCTATCAGGCTACGGCCTGTCATCGCGGCAGGTTGGTCGAGGTTGAGAATCTGCAGCAGGGTCGGAGCAATGTCGGCGAGACCTCCATCGCTTCGTAGCGATATGTCGTTGCCATGGCCGATCAACTTGCGTTGCTCCCCCTCCACCAGGATGAAGGGGACTGGATTTGTCGTGTGAGCAGTCCAGGCTTGACCGTCCGGACCTTGCATCAGTTCAGCATTGCCATGGTCGGCGGTAATCAGCATCGTGCCGCCACGCCGGCCCACAGCATCCAGCAAGCGCCCGATGCAGCCATCCACTGTGGCGATGGCTTCCTTGGCCGCATCCATGACGCCGGTGTGCCCCACCATGTCGGGGTTGGCGTAGTTGATCACAATCAGGCTGTAGATCCCTTCCTCGATGGCGGCGATGCAGCTTTCGGTGAGTTGATCGGCCGACATGGCGGGTGATAGGTCGTAGGTGGCGACCCGAGGTGAAGGCACGAGGTGCCTTTCTTCTCCAGGCAGGGGCTGTTCGATTCCCCCGTTCATGAAGTAGGTCACGTGGGGATATTTCTCGGTTTCTGCAGTCCGGTACTGGCGTAATCCGGCACTCGAGACAACCTGACCGAGAAGGTCGTTCAGAGGTTCGGGTGGAAAGGCCACAGCCACAGGCAGGCCTTGCTCCACCTGGGTGAAGGTGACCACATCCAGCGCAGGGGTATGACGCCGCTCAAAGCCATCGAAGTTCGGCAAACACAGGGTCTGTACGATCTGACGAGCCCTGTCGGGACGAAAATTGAACAGCAAAACGCTGTCCCCGTCCTGCATGACAGCCTTGCTCAGTCGCAGGGGTTCAAGAAATTCGTCCGTCACCCCTGCGGCGTAGCTGGCTTCCAGCAATTCTCGGGGGCTTTGGTCAGCCTGAGGGAATGTTGGATCGGTGTAGAGGTCGTAGGCCTTTTCAGTGCGCTCCCAACGTTTGTCCCGGTCCATGGCCCAGTAGCGACCACACAAGCTTGCTAATTCGCCCACTCCCGTCTCAGCAAGTGCAGTTTCAACGGCATGGACGTAACCCCAGGCGCTCTGCGTCGGCGTGTCGCGACCGTCCGTCACGGCATGAACCGCAAGCTTGCGGATGCCTGCAGCTGCAGCCCAGCGGATCAGTCCGCAGAGATGGTCGACGTGGCTGTGGACGCCGCCATCGGAGCAGAGTCCCAGCACGTGCAGGGTGCCGTTACTGCTCACCATCCGTTCGGCGAGCTCTTGCAGCACCTTGGTGGTCTTGAGCTGGTCCTGGCGGACGGTGTCGCTGATCCGCACCAACTCCTGGCGGATAATTCGACCTGCACCGATGGTGAGGTGCCCAACCTCGGAGTTGCCCATCTGCTGATCCGGCAGTCCCACATGGGACCCACTGGCCTCGATCAGTGTGTGTGGGTAGGCATGCCACAGAGCTTCCATGACAGGAGTGTCGCCCTGGCGGATGGCGTTGTGCTCTGCGTCGTTTCGATGGCCCCAACCGTCCAGAATGGTCAGTACGACAGGTGCAATTCCCTTGTTTCGCCCTGAACCATTGGAACTGCTGTTGTCCACGTACCCCCCACTCGCGTCGGTTCTTAGGACTCTTGCAGGATCAATCTAACGCTCCATCCGCCTTCAAGCTGCTCTTTTCTGGTAACAACACACCCCCCTCTTTCATATGAGCGAGCATCCTGATGCCGATCGGATCGCGATCCTCTCGGCCCGGGAGCTGAGCCGAACCCTGTCTCGCCTGGCCTCCCAGGTGCTGGAAAGCGTTGATGACAGCCAAAGCCTGATGCTTCTGGGGATTCCCACCCGTGGGGTTCAGTTGTCGCAGGTGCTGGCGAGGGAGTTGGAGCGGCTCACCGGCCACCCCATTGCGCAGGGATCCATCGATCCAACATTCCATCGGGATGATCTGGAACGCATCGGCACCCGAATGCCTCAGGTCACCACGCTTCCAAACAGCGTTGAGCAGCGTCAGGTGGTGCTGGTGGATGACGTGATTTTCACCGGTCGCACCGTTCGTGCGGCGCTGGAAGCGTTGCAGAGCTGGGGCCGTCCCCAAAGGGTGATGTTGCTGGCGATGGTCGATCGGGGCCATCGAGAGTTGCCCATCCAACCCGACTTCTGCGGCCGAGTGGTTCCAACGCGCCGCAATGAAACCATCGAATTGCGGCTTCGCGATGTGGATGACGAAGAAGGGGTTTTCTTGCGTCGCCTGAATGCGCCGGGATGAAGTCACCCGGTTAAAGCGTCCTCTCATCGCCTCTGAAGACCACGGGTACCGCTGTGGAGCAACTGGTTTCGCTCCCTTGCCAGCCCTGGCGCTGCTCTGCATCAGGATTCCGACCAAAGGTCGGGTCTGCTTCATGGCTTTGCGGTGGGATCAGCTCGGCAAAAACTTTCCGGGCCGTCCTCTTCCACCTTTCCCCCCAGGCTTCTGCATCCCGCTTCAAACGCTGTCCAGGCCTCCACGCCCTGCTCCAGCTTCTCTTGAACGGCCATGTTCAGCGATTCCCCCTGGATCACATCGCTCTGGCTGGTGCCGTGCTGGAGATGCTCCTCGCTAGAGCTGAGGGCCGTGATGGCCGCATTCACGGTTTGTCGCTGCTCCTGCGTTTGCTGTTGCCACCAGGGGTGATCCACGCGGTTGAGACGGTCCAGCGCTTCCCACCAGCGCTGATCTCCCACCAGATCACCCGCGCGCTCCGCTTCAAGGCGGTTGCGATGCCAGTTGTCTTCGAGGACTGCGCTGAGTGTTTTGTCCTGATCGGACTGCTCAACACTGCTCAGCAGCATGAGCGCTTCCGCTAGATCGCCTTGCTGATACTTGATCAATGCCTGTTCCCTCAGGCTTTGTCTCCAGGCCTGCAGTTGGGCTGTGTCTTCAGCTGTCGACCCAGCCGAAATGATGAGCTGTTGCTGGAGCCGAAGGGCCGCCAGTCGCTCTCCTTTCATCCAGAGGGCCTCAGCCTGAAGGCGTCGGCAGAGGGTCTGTTCGGCTGAAGCCCTCGTCCCAGGCCACCTCAGAGCTTGGAGTTGTTCACTGGCTTGAAGACATTCGTACCAATTCTCATTGGCTGCTGCTCGCCGCACCCTTGCAGGCAACTGCTGCTGCCACCAGAAGGCAAGGCCGCCCACGGCCATGAGCAGTGTGAGGGTAGGAACCACCCAGAACTGCAGCAGCAGGGGTTGTCGTGCCACGAAAGGGCGGTGGGTCAATGCACCAGTTGTATGGAGTCGGCCAGAAGCGTCATCCCTGTTGTGGACGGCCTGATCAGCGGATGCTGCCCAGTTGTTGAAGGGGAAGCGTTTCCCCGCTGCGTAGATCGGTGATTTCCGCCTGCAAAAGAGCTGCATCGTCAATGCGCAGCCTCAGCTTCAGGCAGTCTTCACCGGCTTGGGCCGGTGGATTGAGCGGAAGTCGCAGCGGATCACCGGACCAGGGACGATGCTCCAGTTCTCCGGCAGCTCCTTGCTGCAGAACCGGCAGACCATCCACTTCGATCACGCTGAACCGTCCCTGCTCCTGGGGTTCCGCCAGCACAAGCTCGAGTTGCGTCTGGTCATCCCGGCTGGCGGCCATGACCAGCTCAAAAGGCTCGGGGCTTGGCCAGGGCTGACCGGCCACAAAAAGTGGGTGCCATTGATGCTTCTGGGTGCGTTGATCCCAGGTGCGCAGCGACACCCCCCGCTGCAGCACATCCCGGATGGAAACGCCAGGTGTGAGGCTCAACGCTCCAAGGGCCACTGCTTCCACCGGTGGAGGCGTGACCAGTGGCGCTGGAGCGGTGTGCTCAACAAGCCAGCGCCGTAACCAGGGCAATTGGGCTCCTCCTCCAACGGCGACAACGCCGTCCAGTTCGGTTAGATCGCAGCCATGACGACGGCCACCGGTCAAGGTGGCTTCGAGCAGCTCCTCCAGGGCCCTGCCGAGACCGCGCTCTTTCAGCAGATTTTCCAGATCCCGGCGTGACAGGCGCAGTGTTGTTGTCTCTGCGTCTGACACCTCCTCCACCAGTTCGGTCAGCTCTGGCAGCTCTTGATCGCTCAAGCGGCATTTGAGCCGTTCAGCTGCATTGAGCTGAGCGGCAGTGACGCTTGCGTTCGGGCAGCAGATGTCGAGAATCCACCGATCGATATCTCGCCCCCCAAGCCGTAGGCCTGCCTTGCCAAGCACCTCGGCATGCCTGAGTTGCTGGCGGCTGCTGTCTCCGAGTTCGCGTCCCCCCAGTCGCAGCAGTTGTGCCACGGGTGCTGAACGCCCCTCACCTCCCTGAAGGGCCACCAGGGCCAGATCCAGGGTGCTTCCGCCCAGGTCAACAACAAGGATGCGCGCTCCTGGGGCAAAACCAGCTCCCAGGGCCGCCGCCGTTGGCTCGTCCACCAGGGCGACTTCGTTGACTGGTAAGGATGCGCATGCTTCCAAGAGCCAGCGGCGGTAATCCCGATAGGTTTCAACCGGTGCGCTCAGCACCAGCCGCTGAACGTCGATGCTGTCCGGCAACTGAGCCCAGATTCCTTCAAGCAGCAGCTGTCCAGCTCGAGCTGCGGTGCCGTCGTCTAGGGCGCTGCCGATCCGACGTTTGAAATCAGCGAACAGGCAGGGGTCGTCCTGATCGACTAGGCCGGCTTCCAGCACCTCACGTCCCAGCAGCGTGGATTCCGGTGATGTCCAGATCAGGCTGGGAACTTCGCCGGGTCTGCGGCAGATCTGAGGCAGGTCGAGCAAGTCGGCCTGCCGTTGTCCGCTCGGGGTGAAAGCAACCACGGTGGTGTTGCTGCCCAGATCAATGGCCAGGGTGCCGCTGGTTACCGAATGCTGAAGCTTTCCTTCTCCCACAGAGGCCAAGACCGTGGCCAGTGCACGGTGAAGACAACGTGAGATTAAGAGGATTGGCGCAGATGGATCGACTGCAGCAGCTGATCTTCTCCTTTTATCGCGAGGATCAGCGCATGGAAGGGCTGCTGGAGCCATTGCGGGACTGTCGCCTTCGCCGCAGCTGGGGGAGCATTCGCATTGAGTGCATGGATGCGGCCCATCTCGAGCAGGTCAGTGCCCTGTTGATGCACCTGCGTCTCCCTTTGGCAGCACTGGGTCTGGGGCGGCAAATAGTGTTGCGAGCGCCGGGATCCATACCGCGCACCTACCCGATGCACGTGCCTTTCCACAGCGATCAATTGGCCTGACGTTGGGGACCTAGATTGAGATGACGTCTGGGACAGTTTTGTGATTTCGGCAGGTGTTGATACCGGAGATCTCGCCAAGCGAGGCGAAAGTCTGATTCGTCAGTCGAGCAATCGCTATCTCACAACGGTCCGCATTGCCTTCCGGGCCAAGCAGCGTCGCTTCGACGATTTTGATGGCCTGCTGGAGGAGTCCAGTGTGAAGCCGGTTCAACGGGCCATCATTGAACTGAGTGATGAGCAGGATCAGCCGGATCTGCTGCCTGGTTGATCCAGGTTCCGTCGTGATTCAACAGGAGGGTCCTGGCTGGCGCGTAGCCCGGGACCCACAGAGAGGCGAATTCACTGTTCTTGTTGGAGGGCAGGGATGGGCGTTTGAATTAACCGAACCTGAATGGTCAGGGTTCTGTGAGCTCCTGATTGGGCTGGTGAACAATCATGCGGCCCTGGTGGACCAGCTGATGGCGGAAGAGGCCATCGAACTGGAGCTTGAACGCGGCCCATGGTGGGGCTGCCTGGATGGCGATCGAGAGCGGTGGACACTGTCGGTGGTTCTGACGCCCGTCGCTGGCCGAGGGGTTGAGGGGCACTGGCCTTTCCCCGCAGCGATGGCGTTGGTCGGTGTCGTGAGAACGATGTGGGACAGCAGTCGTGATTAGCTCAGCTGATCAATCTTTGTTCATTGATTCATTCCACCTCGGATGGGGATGTAGTGCACAGCTTTTCCACAGGGCTGAGCTCAATTCGTCAGCTGTCGCTCGACTCTGTGGAAAAGCCTGCTGCTCGAGCGATGCGTCTTGACGAGGTTCCCATTCCTGCTTGTTCGGGTGTAGTCAGATTTTTTGCCCATCCAGACTGCAGTGAGGGAGGTTGTCTTATTCGGAGACTGCTGCGACAAGTGTTGCCTGATACACGCTTGACTCGGGCCTGTTCTTGTGGAGAACTAGTGTTCGTTCCCGAGAGAGAGATGCAGCAGGAGTCAGGTTCAACGCCCCAGAACAGCGACAGCGTGGTGAGTTTCCAGAGTGAGTTGCCTGCGCCCCTCCAGCGGGCGATGAGCAGTTTCATCGAGACCCACCCCAACTGGGATCAATACAGGTTGGTGCAGGCAGCTTTGGCTGGATTCCTGGTGCAAAACGGAATCGAGTCTCGGGAGATCACCCGTGTGTATGTCGGCAATATGTTTCGCCGCGAAACCCTCCTCCACGGCGTCTGAGTTCGGCTTGAAGTTGCCGAAGCTCAGCCATCGGCAACAAGCCTCTCAGTGGAGTGAGCCAAGGCGCACCAGCAGATCTTCAGCCGTGGCATCAGGAACAGGCAGGATTGAAAGCCTATTGCCTCGCTTGATCACCGGCAACTGCTCTTCGGTGTAAAGCTCGCGCAGTTGATCCAGGCTCATGAGCTCGGAAAACTCTCCGCGAAACTCGAGCCGCGCGCAATCCCATCGCGGTTTGTCTGGGTTGGATTTCGGGTCGTAGTACTTCGCCTTGGGGTCGAACTGGGTTGGATCCAGCAATCCGATTTCAATGACCTCCATCAGGCCGATGATGCCTGGTGGTTTGCAATTCGAGTGATAAAAAAACGCCTGGTCGCCGGGTTGCATCGTGCGCATGAAATTTCGGGCCTGGTAATTGCGAATGCCATCCCAAAGTGTTGTGTTTTCGCGGCGCAGATCGGCAATGCCATAGGCATCCGGCTCACTTTTCATCAGCCAGAAGGCCACGCTTGCTTGCTCTTGCTTGCACCATTCTTGAGCCTTCCTGGGCCTGGTGGCGTTTGTCTCGACGGATTTCTTTCAGCTTGAGCTGAATGGATGGGTTGCGATCAGTCCACGGAAGTGATCGCCCCGTGCTTCGAAATCGTTGTATTGGTCAAAGCTGGCGCAGGCTGGGGACAGCAGGATGTTGCTGGCGTTCTTCTGCTGAGCAAGAACGACTGCTGCATTGACGGCCTCTGCCAGGTCGCTGCAGCAATGGACATCACCCGCATAGCTCAAGGATTGGATCATCAGGTGCAGCTCCGCTGCCCCGTCACCAAACAGCACGACCCCGCAGGCTTGCTGGGTCAGTTGTTTGATCCAGCCTGACGCGTCTCCACGTTTCACGGATCCCCCCGCCAGAACCACTGTGGGTCCCTGCATGGCGCGCAAGCCCACCTCCGCAGCGTCGTAATTGGTTGCTTTGCTGTCGTTGAACACAGCGATCCCTCTGAGCTGTCCGAGTGGTTCGAGCCGATGCGGCACTCCCGGAAACGCCCTTAGCGCTGCTTCGATCTGTGCTGCGGTGAGGCGAATGCGCCGGGCTGCGGCCGTGACCAGGAGCATATTCTGAAGATTGTGGTCGCCCGGCAGCTTCAGAGCTTTGGCCTCGAACAGGGCCTGCTCAGCTTCACGCACCCACCCTTCAGCATCGATCCAGACATCAACAGGGTTGTCATCGGGGCTGGGGCCGTTTGCGCTCACCCACAGTCCACCGTTCCAGCTTTTGCGTTGTTGTCGCAGGTCGGGATCGTCGGCGTTGAGGATCGCCAGTTCGGATCGCTCCAGCAATCCGCGTTTGATCGCCCGGTAATTCTCCAGGGTGCCGTGCCGTTCGAGGTGATCGGGAGTCAGCGTGGTCCAGATGCCGATTGCGGGGTGAATCCGTTCAGCGGCTTCGATTTGGTAACTGCTGAGTTCCATGACCAACCAGTCGGGGTGGTTCGTCGTGCTCCCTTGGAGCTCAAGCCCCATCTCGGCTGCTGAAAAGCCCATGTTTCCTCCCATGGGGGCCTTGAGGCCGCTGTGCTCTAGCACATGGCTGAGCAGATGGGTCACCGTGGTTTTGCCGTTCGTGCCTGTGATGCCGATCCAGGGGATGGATTGCAGCGCGTCCCAGGCCACGGCCATCTCTCCGTCAATGGCCACACCGTGGCTGCGCAGATGTTGAAGGGTTGGGTGGTCCCAGGCGATGCCTGGACTTATCACGACCCGTTGCAAATCATTCAGCCAGGGATCGAAGCTCGAGGCCTGCAGAGGAATGCCCAGATGCACCTCCACTCCTTGCTGTTGAAGGAGGTTGGATCGTTGGTTCAGAGCCTCGCCTGTTCCGGAATCGATCACGGTGACGGCAGTGCCGGATTGAGCCAGGAGACGAGCGGCTCCCATGCCTGAACGGCCCAATCCAACAACGACCGTATGCACCATCAAAAGAAAGACAATCTTTTGAAGTTAATAAAGAATCCTTGGCTTAGTTGAAAACAACTGAAGCAATTAACTGAATGAAATGGGCGATACTGGATTTGAACCAGTGACTCCTACAATGTCAATGTAGTGCTCTACCCCTGAGCTAATCGCCCGAGCCAATCACAAAGAGCGTTACTTGCTTTTTGTGCTCGGATTCGAATTTAGCAGCAGGGCTGTCGCGCCCTCAACGCGGGATTCATCGACGCAGCAGTTCAATCCGCCACCGATCTCTTTTGGTGCGTTGGCAGGACAGAATCTCAAGGTTTCCTCTGTCTTGCAGCTGCAACCGGTCTCCGACGCTGATCTCGCGGCTTCCTTGACGCACCGGTTGCCAATTCAGCCTCAGGCGTCCCGCTTTGATCTGCGTGACCACCTTTGAACGGGACAGGCCGAAACCAGCGGAGGCGATGGCATCAACCCGGCAGGACGCCTCAACGGTGGTGAGCTTTTTGGGCGTGCGCTGGGCAGGCAGCTGCAACTGGCTGAGTTCAACCTTTTCGACGAGGATCTCCACATCGCGAATCCTTCCCATTCGCTCATGCAGAGCAGTGGCGCAATCCGGGATGACGAGTCCTTGCCCGCCACGATCGCCTCGAACCCAGAGGTCGCCGAGTTCTTGTTCGCTGGCCCCCATCTCCCTCAGGACCTGACGAAGATCCATGGGGCTGAGAGGGTCAAACAGAAAATTTCCTTCGATCAGAAGGCCGCTGATCGGGGCTGCGATCTCTCCCTCCTCTCCATCAGTCCTTCGACGGCAGAGCAGCCTGCAACGTTCTGCACCGGGATAACCACCGTCGCGCTGCCAGACCAAATCACTCAGGCCGTTCAGTCGTTGCAGACCCTCCTCCTGCAGAGGCGCGTCGAGAAACTCGC
>QCUJ01000033.1 GCA_003210795.1 Synechococcus sp. AG-679-B05
ACCCGCTGCCCCGCCTAATCAGCAGAAGTGAGTGGGGCAATCTGAACAAAGGCCTGAAGCAACGCCTCGAAGCGATTGACTGCTTTCTGGCCGACGTCTACGGAGCGCAAAAAATCATTAGCGACGGAGTGATCCCTAGAGAGGACGTGGAAAGCTCCTCCGGATGGCGCCCCCAACTACAGGGTCTGACATTGCCCCTCAATCGTTGGTGTCACATTTCCGGACTCGATCTCATCCGAGATGGCCAAGGCACCTGGCGAGTTTTGGAAGACAACCTTCGTTGCCCCTCTGGAGTGGCCTACTTCCTTGAGAACAGGCGAGTCATGAAAAGGCTCTTTCCCAGCTTATTCACAGGACGAACGGTGCAGCCGATCGATGACTACCCCTCCCATCTGCTGCGAACCCTGCAGGAACTAGCTCCCTGGAGCGACAGTCCCCGTGCGGTGATTCTCACGCCAGGCGTTTTTAACAGTGCCTATTTCGAGCACAGCTACCTAGCTCAGCAAATGGGCATTCCCCTTGTGGAGGGTCGGGATCTGATCTGTGAAGAAGGCCGCGTATGGCTGCGCAGCACCAACGGCCTCTCAACGGTGGATGTGATCTACAGACGCATCGACGACGACTACCTCGATCCCCATGTTTTCCGTAGCGACTCGATGCTTGGGGTTCCAGGATTAATCGACGTTCTCAGCGAAGGAAGGGTTTCGATCGCGAATGCCCCAGGCACTGGCATCGCCGACGACAAGTTGATCTACGCCCACGTGCCCGCAATGATCCGCTACTACCTCAACGAGGAACCGATCATTGAGAACGTGCGCACATATCTCTGCGCCCGGGAGGACGACCGCCGCTACGTGCTGGAACACCTTGAGGAACTTGTAGTCAAGTCGGTTTCAGAAGCCGGCGGCTACGGAATGCTGATCGCCCCCCAGGCCAGCCGCTCAGAGATCGCTGATTTCGACGCCAAGATCCGAGCAAACCCCCGCAATTTCATCGCACAGCCAATGCTGCAGCTCTCCACCGTGCCCTCACTAAGCGAAGGAGAGCTCTACCCCTGCCATGTTGACCTGAGACCCTATGTGCTGCGAGGCCGCGATACCTGGATCAGCCCCGGTGGACTGACAAGGGTTGCTCTCAAGCGAGGGTCTCTGGTTGTGAACTCCTCTCAGGGAGGTGGTTGCAAGGACACCTGGATCGTGGATGAACAGCCCGTGATCGCAAAACAACCCAAGGAGTTCGTTCCGTGTTGAGCCGGGTCGCTGACTCCCTTTATTGGATCAACCGTTATCTGGAACGAGCTGAAAACATCGCCCGCTTCTTGGAGGTGAGCGAAGCGATGGCGCTTGACTGTCCGCCAGGCAGCGCCGAACCCTGGCTGCCTCTGGTGGAGGCAACCGGCGATCGCGGCAGTTTCGATAAGAGCTACCCAGCAGCGACTCCACGGGATGTGCTGCATTTTCTATTGCTTAATCGGAAGAATCCCAACGGCATCGTGAGCTGCATCGCCTTGGCACGCGAAAACTCGCGCCAAATCCGTGATGTCATAACAACGGAAATGTGGGAGCAGATCAATGACCTCCACTGGAGCCTCCAGGACGGCGAAGCGATCTGGAGCGAGCCGGTGCAGGAACAGCTACGAATTATCAGGAAAGGTTGCCAGATTTTTTATGGGATCACAGACGCCACCCTCAGTCGCGACCTGAGTTGGCTTTTCAGCCAGCTGGGTCGCCTGATCGAACGGGCCGACAAAACCTCGCGGATTCTGGATGTGAAGTACTTCCTTCTGCTGCCAAGGCCGGAGGATGTGGGCGGAGTGCTGGATGAACTGCAGTGGATCACCCTGCTTCGTTCAGTCGGCGCTTATCAGATGTATCGCCAAAGCATGCAGCAGGCGATTAATCCCAGGTCCGTTGCCCGCTTCTTACTGCTGGATCCAATCTTTCCCCGATCGGTCCGCTTTTGTCTCCAAGGCATCAGCGACACCCTTCAACAGATTCAGACCCAACCGGTTCAAGGCCCGCCGGACGATCTTGACTGCCTGCGCGGTCAACTCCTAGCCCGATGGAGCTATGTGCGGATCGACAGCCTGATCGAATCAGGGCTGCATGAAGCCATTGATCAACTGCAGCGAGACCTCAACAGGCTGCATGTCCTGATCCAGCACCGCTACTTCACAAGCGCCGACCACCGATCCAACCAAGCTGAACACGCATGCGCGCTCGAATCGTTCACCGCCTGACCTACCGCTACGACGCACCAGTGACCCTGGGTGAGCAGAGGCTTTGCCTTAAACCTCGAGGACAAGGTTTCCAGCGGTTACTTGAGCATCAGCTGACCGTGCTACCGCAACCTCAGCGAAGCAGCGAATTGCTAGCAGCCAGTGGCGATGAAATCCAGAAGCTGATCTTTATTGGCAACACCAACAAGCTCATTTTCGAGGCGAGCAGCTTGGTTGAAACACGACCAGCACCATCGCTGCATTGTTGTTTCGATGGCATGGAACCTCCTTTGCCCTACCCACGTGGTCGGCTGAATAGCGATCTGCTTGGAGCCCTAGAAGGTTGGCTCCCCAATGGACAACACGAACCCTCTGCCATCGATCTCACACAGGAAGCGCTGTTGGGCTGCAATCAACAAATGCTGGCCTTCCTCCATCAATTGCTGGAACTCATTCAAGATCGCGTCAAATACACCCAGCGCCATGTGGGGCCGGCATGGCCAGCGGGACGCACTCTGCGGGAACGAATTGGCTCATGCCGTGACCTCGCCATGTTGATGGTGGTCTGCTGCCGGGTTGTTGGTCTGCCGGCCCGGTTTGTGAGCGGCTATCAGTTGCAGGAACCAGCCCCAGAGCGGTACGACCTTCATGCCTGGGCAGAGATTTACCTTCCAGGAGCAGGCTGGCGCGGCTTTGACCCCAGTGCGGGAGGCGAAATCAATGAGCGCTACGTGGTGCTGGCCACCTCCTCGAAGCCGGAACTTACCGCCGCTGTGAGTGGCAGCTTCACTGGCCCACCCGGCACCAACAGCGATCTGAACTGGAGCATTGGGTTCAATGAAGAGCCAACACCCCGTATGGAAACAGACGCCAATTTGATTCAAGCGGCCTGAAGAACAGGCTCAACACCATGGAGTAGGGGTTTCGGGGACGAAGTGAGGGTTGCTCTCATCAACGCTGGGATGCGGGCACTGTTGTAAACACGGAATTCGCGCTTTAGCGATACCCCTGGCTCACGCACGGCCTGGTTCAGCACCACCGATCCCTCGGGATCGGAAATGGAGCGGTGAAAGGTGCCGGTGGGAATCCGGAGGATGTCCCCACCACTGTCCAGACGAACAATGTGAAATGGCTTCTCCCAGGCCAGGTTGACAAGGTAAAAGGTGCGGCCTCCGCTGACCGCCAGCAGATTGTCTTCCTGATGGGGATGCAGATAAAACTGCCATGCACCGGTTTCTGCGTCATTAGGGGGGCTCACCGCTGGGCCGGTGTGGATCACAAGATCCCTCGCATTCGACGTATCAATGGTGACGTCGAAAAAACGAACCGATGGGGTGTCGCGAAAGCGCTCATAAGGGAGCAGTTCGAACATGCCCACAGGGCCGGATCAGGGCCTGAATTCTGGAAGGGTTGTACCGACGTTGAGCCGTAAAAACAGTCGCGACGACAACGGTTCAGCCACCCAGATAAGCCATCTCGGCATGGGAGGAACGAGGAAGATGATGATGGCGTTCCTCGCTGTAGCGGTCGCTGCGATGCAGCCAGAGACCAGCGATCCGCTGCTGCAACGCTGCGGAGTTATCGAGAACAGGCTTGAGGTCGGTACCTTCGGAGGCGAACAGGCATGTAAAAGCCTGACCATCGGCCGTGATGCGCAGACGGTTGCAGTCGCCACAGAACGGCTCACTGATCGAGGCAATAACACCGAGTCCGCCGCGGTCATCGGTAAAGCGCCAGCGATTTGCCGTCGCACCGGAATCGCGTCCCAAGGGCTGCAGGGGCCAACGGGCCTGGATCAGCCGCACCATCTCAGCTGCTGGCAACACCTGATCGGCAACCCAACCATTCCGGTTGCCCACATCCATGTATTCGATCAACCGCAGTTCAAGCCCATAACGCCGCGCCAGGGCCGCCAACGGCAGCAGCTGAGTGTCGTTTTCCCCTTTCTTGATGACGGCATTGAGCTTGATCTCCCCCTGCTCGGCAACAAACCCCGCCAACTTCGCTGACATCACTCCATCAATCACCTGCCGCACCAGGCGCTCGCCCGCAGCTTGACCCCCACGCAGGCCGGCCATACGAGCGGCCACGGATCCATCCACAGCATCGAGGCTGATGGTGAGTCGATCCAGGCCTGCAGCCCTCAGAAGTCTGGCTCGGTTCGGCGTCAACAGAACACCGTTCGTGGTCAGAGCAATGTGGCGCAACCCCCTCATGGGGTCTCCAAGGGTCGACCGACCTCGGCTGACCGCCTCCAACAGCGGCAGAAGACGTTGACTGAGAAGGGGCTCCCCACCGGTGAGTCGCAACGTGTGGGCACCGAGAGTCGCCGCAACACGAATCAGCCGCAGTTGCTGATCCAGGGTCATCAATCCCGGTGGATCCGTTGCACCAGGGCGACAATAAGAGCAATCCAGATTGCAGCGGGCGGTCAAAGAGAGCCGCAACACTCCAAGTGTTCGGGCCCTTTGATCAACAACCGCTGCCGTGGAGATCATGAAGTCAACGCTGCCAGATCCTCAGGACGATTGGCATTGACCATGGCTGCAGCCGGGAGATGAACAGGATGATGCGGCACGCGGCTCAGCCAATCGATCCAGCGATACCTCCCGGCTTGCAGTTGCTCGACAAGCACGGGCTGAAAGGGCGAACCCGTGGGAATCACGGCAAGCAATGGCTGGAGGCGATCGCCATCGTGGGCAACCGCCACAAGCTCAGGCCGTAGCTGCCAGGCCTCAATCAGCTGCTCAAACACATCTGTGCTGAGGCACGGCATGTCCACGGGGAGCACTAACAAAGCCTCACCGGAGACCGCTGGCAGAACTCGGGCCAAGGCCTGAAGCGGCCCCGCCCAGGGAGGCGGCTCCTGAAGCACGGTTACCACCGACTGATCCTTCAACAGCAAATCATGGGCCTGATGCCGGGTCAAAACACGGATGGGCAAACCGAGGGGACGCAACTGCTCAACCAGAGCTGTGAGCCAAACACCGCCACTCGGATGCGCCAGAAGCGCTTTGTCCTGCCCCATCCGCCGGCTGTTGCCACCACTGAGCACACAAACAGACAGTCGATAACGGCGCACAACATCAACTCGCTAGAACTCACTATTCAAAGCGCCTTGTTGCCCGACGGTCGCAATCGCTACCGAATCAAAACCAACAACCAAAACTGATCAACGACATCATCCAAATTGATGTCCACAAGGGCACAACAATCATCAAATTGGTAACCATGCCAACCAACAACGGGGCGGGATGATTGATTAACTGCGCGGGTCAAACGGATCTTCTTTCCGACCGTTTCGCCACCCCCGGGCGCTTTTTTCTGAAGCCCGCGGCTCACTCTTATTCCCCCAATGCTTGGCGACCTCTGGTCGTTCCAGGGGAGGTATCGAACCCTTCACCTCACCTGGATCGCTTTTTTCCTGACCTTCGTGGTCTGGTTCAACCTGGCCCCATTGGCCACCACCGTTAAATCGGATCTGGGTCTGACCGTCGGTCAGATCCGCACCGTGGCCATCTGCAACGTGGCTCTCACGATTCCGGCCCGTGTGCTGATCGGCATGCTGCTGGACAAATTCGGACCCAGGCTCACCTATTCGGCAATCCTAGTTTTTTCAGCCATCCCCTGCCTGCTATTTGCCTCCGCGCAGGACTTCAACCAGCTGGTGGTAGCTCGACTTCTCCTCTCGATTGTCGGTGCCGGCTTCGTGATCGGCATCCGCATGGTTGCTGAGTGGTTCCCTCCCAAGGAAATCGGCCTGGCTGAAGGCATTTATGGCGGTTGGGGCAACTTTGGTTCCGCCTTTTCCGCCCTCACCATGGTGGCCCTCGCAGGCTTCCTGTCCTTCTCCGGCGGTTTTGAACTGCCCAGCGGCGCGGTTCTCAACTGGCGCGGCGCGATCGCCCTCACCGGACTCGTTTCCGCTGCCTACGGCTTCTTTTACTTCTTCAACGTCTCCGACACCCCTCCCGGCAAGACCTACCAGCGGCCAGCAAAGACCGCCGGCCTTGAAGTCACCTCCATGCGCGACTTCTGGGGTCTGCTGGGCATGAATGTGCCATTCGCGGCCATCCTCTGCGTTCTCTGCTGGCGCTTGTCGAAAGTTGGCTTCCTCACGGCGGCCACCTATCCCCTGGCCCTGGCCGCAGTGGCTGTCTGGTTCGCCTTCCAGACCTGGGGAATCATCCGCACAAATCGCGAGCTGATCCTCGGCAACAAGGTTTATCCCAAGGAAGATCGCTACGAGTTCCGCCAGGTGGCGATCCTCGAACTCACCTACATCGTCAACTTCGGCTCCGAACTCGCCGTGGTGTCGATGCTGCCCACCTTCTTTGAAACCACCTTCGATCTGCCGAAGGCAACCGCCGGAATCCTGGCGTCCTGCTTCGCCTTCGTGAACCTGGTGGCGCGTCCTGCCGGCGGTCTGATCTCCGACCGGGTCGGCAGCCGCAAGAACACGATGGGCTTCCTCACAGCCGGTCTCGGCGTGGGCTATCTGGTGATGAGCATGATCAAGCCGGGCACCTTTTCCGGCACGAGCGGCATTTTCGTGGCTGTTGTCATCACCATGCTGGCCTCCTTCTTCGTCCAGTCGGGTGAGGGAGCCACCTTTGCGCTGGTGCCGCTGGTGAAGCGTCGTGTCACCGGGCAGGTGGCTGGCCTCGTGGGCGCCTACGGCAACGTCGGCGCGGTGACCTACCTCACCATCTTCAGTCTCCTGCCGATGTGGATGGGCGGTGGTGGCGAACCCACTCCGGAAGTGATCGCAGCGTCCAACAGCGCCTTCTTCCAGATCCTGGGGGTCGCTGGTTTGATCGTGGCTTTCTTCTGCTTCTTCTTCCTCAAGGAACCCAAAGGTTCCTTCGCCGAACTGCACGAAGGCGAAACGGCCTGAATCTCTCCTCCTGCAGCGGATTGCCGCTGTTGGTTCTCCCGGAGCTTCCGCTCCGGGATTTTCGTTTCTGGTGCAGCTCCCATGACAGACACTCCCCGCAGCGTGCGCAGCCAGTGCCCTTACTGCGGCGTTGGCTGCGGTCTGGAACTGCTTCCTCCGGCGGTGAAGGGTCAAGCCGTGAAACGCGATGCGGAGGGCAACCCGATGTGGACCGCTCGCGGCGACCGCCAGCACCCCTCCAACCTTGGACAGGTTTGCATCAAGGGCGCCACCGTGGGCGAAACCCTGGCCCAGGGCCGCCTGCGGCAACCCCTGTTCCGCACCAACATCAGCGACGAGTTCGCGCCTATCAGCTGGGACGATGCCCTCGGGCGGATTACGGATCAGATTCAAACCAGCATGGCCCGCCGTGGCAACGCTGATGGCATTGCCATGTATGGCTCTGGGCAATTCCATACAGAGGATTACTACCTGGCCCAGAAGCTGCTCAAAGGCGCTCTTGGCACCAACAATTTTGATGCCAACTCGCGGCTGTGCATGAGCTCCGCCGTGGCCGGATACACCCGTAGCCTCGGCTCCGATGGCCCTCCCTGCAGCTATGAGGACCTCGACCATTGCAGCGTGGCCTTCCTCATCGGCACCAACACCGCCGAATGCCACCCGGTGCTGTTCCAGCGGTTGCTGAAACGCAAGAAACGCAACCCCGGCAGCATCACGATCGTGGTGGTCGACCCACGCCGCACCGACACAGCCAAGGCCGCAGACATCCACCTGCCCATCGCTCCCGGCAGCGACCTGGCACTCCTGCACGGCATCGCTCACCTTGTGCTGCGCGAGAACGGCCAGGATCCCGCCTTCATCGACGACCACACCGAGCACTACGACGCTTTTTTTGACGTGGCGGCCCGCTGGACGCCACGGCGTGTGGCCCTATTTTGCAACATCCCCGAAAAAAGCCTGCGGGAGGTCGCCGCCCTCTTCCATCGGCGCCAGAAGGTGCTCAGCCTCTGGTCGATGGGTGTCAACCAGCGCCGCGAAGGAACGGCCGTGGTGCAAGGCCTGATCAACCTGCACCTGCTCACCGGCCAGATCGGCAAGGAAGGAGCTGGCCCCTTCTCGCTCACGGGCCAACCAAACGCCATGGGCGGCCGCGAGGCCGGAGGCTTGGCACATCTGCTGCCGGGGTACCGAACGGTGGTCAATGCAGACCACCGGCTTGAGGTTGAAAGCGCCTGGAAACTCCCGGACGGTCGCATCTCCGACAAGCCAGGACTGGCGGCCTGGCAGCAGGTGGAAGCGATGGAACGCGGTGAACTCGATCTCTGGTGGGTAGCGGCCACCAACCCACTGGTGAGCATGCCGGATCTGGATCGGGTCAAAGCTGCTATCGCCAACTGCCCTCTCGTAGTGGTGAGCGAGGCCTACGCCGATTCAGAAACATCCCACTACGCCCATCTGCTGCTGCCGGCAGCCCAGTGGAGCGAGAAAGCCGGGGCCATGACCAACTCCGAACGTCGCGTCACCTATTGCCCGGCATACCGACGTCGCTTCGGTGAAAGCCGACCGGACTGGGAGGTGTTCGCCGAGGTGGGACGCCGCCTGGGCTACTCCGAACAGTTCAGCTTCCATTCCGCTGCGGAGGTCTATGACGAGTTCGCACAGCTGACCCATGGACGCCTCTGTGACGTGAGCGGTCTCAGCCATGAACTGCTCAGCGAAGCAGGCCCTCAGCAGTGGCCCTACCCCAGCGGAAGCACACCGGCCACGGCGGCCAAACGGCTTTATACCGACCACATCTTTCCCACTCCCAGTGGCCGTGCACGCTTCAGCACCGACCAACCGCTGGGCCTGACGGAACCACCTTGCGACACCTATCCACTGGTGCTCACGGTGGGTCGGTATCTGGGGCAATGGCACACGATGACCCGCACCGGGAAAGTGGAGCGCCTGATGAAACAGCATCCCGAGCCGCTGCTGGAGATTCACCCCGCTGATGCGCAGGATTTGAAAGTCGATAACGGAGGGTTGGCCGCTATCAGTTCACGCCGCGGCCACCTCACCGCCAAGGTGAAGGTGACCGACCGCATCCGGCGTGGCTCGGTCTTTCTGCCGATGCACTGGGGCTTCACCCAAGAGAAGGCCTGCGAAGCCAACACGCTGATGCACGACGGCGCCTGCCCCGTGTCCAAGCAACCTGAGCTGAAGGCCTGCGCCGTGATCGTGGCGCCAGCGGTATCGGTGGTGAAGCCCGTTGAGCAGGAACAGGGGCGACTGGACGCCCTGCGACGCCTGCTCACCCCAGCACTTCGCTGAAAGCTGCGGTCAGGTTGTGATGATCGTGGCCTGGCCGCACCAGTTTGCAGAGGGCGAAACGATCCAACTCGCGGATGCCCCGCCAGTGCGTCGGGGTGAGAGTCACACCACGGGCTGCAGCCGCATCAGCTACATCAGCCGGAAGGTGATCGGCCTGCTGCCAGGGAGCAGAGATTGACGGAGGCAGATCCTTCACGCATCCGGAGGGCATCGACGCCGTGCGCTCGCGCAGATGGTCCCGCAAGTCGTGGAGAGCATCGGAAGTATCAGGCCAGTCCACCAGCTGCTGGCGTTGGTCATGGGTCAGGGCCAGCCAATGATCGAGCTTCAGCTTCACACCGCTGAGGTCGAGTTTGCGGCGCACACAGAGCGGAATACAACGCCAATTACCGATGAAATCTTGCTCGAAATCAAAACAATGGCTGGCGGATTGCATTGAACTGGCCATCAACCAGATACCTGGATGGTGTCAATGATGACAACCCGGAACCAGCAAAACAGCGATGTTCACGTTGTTACAAATTCAGATCATTGCGCTTCGCCATCTCCCTCGGAATGCTGCTTGGTTTGAGCCATGGCTGGGTGGCCTCAGAAACTCTCAACACGGGCCACTTCGGCCTCATGAATGTTGTACAAACCGTTAATTCTAATACCGGTTTTGCTCCATTCAGTAGCGATTCGTACACAAGTTTTCCATACTGAAGTTCTGTTTAAAGATTTTCTGTCGTGACAAGCAGCACCTCGTCCGCGGCCGGTCGCAGTCCAATCACCATCGCCGCCGGATTCCTCGGCGCTTTCATCGTCGGCTCGCTCGCTGTGCAGCTGGTGCGCAGCCAAACCGCCTCCATACCCACAGGCGCCGCCGCTGTGGAACCAGTGATCGCCAGCCCCGCCACACTCTGGGCTCCCCTGGCTCAGCCAGACGTGATGGCGACCGCCCCCTCCCAAGCTCCAGTAGCCGTAGGGAACGCAGACCCGATCGTGACACCTGTCGTCGGCTCCGAAGCCACCCTCTGGGCTTCTCTAAGCGACCGTTGATCAGCTTGAAAGCGGCCGATGTGCATAGGGTGCCGCCATGTCTATGCGTCGTCGCCAGCTGCTGAAAGCCTCTTCGGCCTTCACCCTGGCGGCTCTGCTGCGGCCACGAACCGTGGCAGCGGAAGAAACCAGCTTCTGCGCCCCGGACAATCCACTTCAGGCGTTGATGGATGGCAACCGCCGCTTTCGCTCCGCTTGGCAGGCGGCCAAGAACGATCCGGAAGCCAACCTGAACGGGATCGATCACCTTCAACGTTGCTTTAATCCGCCGGATGCTCTGGCTGAAAATCAACAGCCCTGGGCCACAGTTCTCACCTGTTCCGACTCCCGCGTGTCTCCCGCCTGGGTGTTCGATACGACTCCTGGTGAGCTGTTTGTGATTCGCAGTGCCGGCAACACCGCTTTCACCGAAGCCGTCGCCTCGATCGAATACAGCGTCAGCGTGCTCAACACACCGTTGGTGATGGTGATGGGTCACAGCGGTTGTGGAGCCGTTCAAGCTGCCATGAACGAAGCATCGCTGACCCCTTCCCTTGAACAACTGGTCGCCCCGATCCGTCAGCAGGTCGTAGGCACCAGCAGCCTGGCAGAAGCGGTGAAACGCAATGCGCTCGGAACCACCGAACAGCTGCTTCAGCACAGCGATACCCTTCGCCAGGCAAAGGCCGATGGTGCGATGAAACTGGTGGTCAGTTACTTCGACCTCGCCAGCGGGGCGGTGTCGCTGATCTGATGCCTGATGAATTAAGTCACCTCAACCGTCAAGGCGAAGTCCACATGGTGGAGGTCGGTGATCGACCAGCCACGCGTAGGGAAGCCCATGCCAGTGGCGCCATCCGGATGGAAGCCACCACCCTGGCGATGGTCCAACGCGGTGAAACCCCCAAGGGCGATCTGCTTGCAGTGGCCCGCGTGGCCGCCATCCAGGCAGCCAAGCGCACCTGGGAACTGATTCCTCTTTGCCACCCCATTCCTCTTAGCGGCATGGACGTTGCCATCGAAGCGGATCCAGCCCTGCCGGGACTGAGCCTGAGCTGCTGCTGCCGCACCACCGGCAACACCGGTGTGGAGATGGAAGCGATGACCGCAGTATCCATCGGACTGCTGACGCTCTACGACATGCTTAAAGCTGTTGACCCCGCCATGACGATCGAAGCGGTGCAGCTTCAATCGAAAGAGGGAGGTCGAAACGGTGTCTGGAAACACTGAGCCCTACCGCAAGGAGGGGCTACCCCTGGAGGACGCCCGTCAACGGGTTCTGACAGCAATCCAACCGATCAACTCGATCATCACGCTGCCGTTGCACGAAGCCCTCGGCCGCGTGAATGCATCGGCGTTGAGGGCCCCCGCAGCCGTACCGGGTTTCCGAGCCTCGATCATGGATGGCTACGCCTTAGGGCAAACCAGCCAGCCCAACATCGGCGACAGCTGGCAGCTAATGGGCCGCTCGGCTGCCGGCCAACCCTTCCATGCTGCGCTCTCCAGCGGCGAAGCCATTCGAATCCTTACGGGAGCTCCACTACCGAAAGGTGCCGGCTGGGTGCTGCCTCAGGAACTTGTGGCTTTGGAAGGCTCAACCCTTCGCCTGGTGAAAGAAGCCTCTGATCGGGCCTGGATTCGATCCGAAGATGAGGAATGTCGACCGGGAGACTTACTTCTGGCGGCAGGCCAGCGGCTGGAGGCCGCCGATCTAGGACGCCTCGCCGGCTGTGGGATCGCAAAACTGCAACTTGTGGTGAAACCCAGGATTGGACTCCTGATCAGCGGTGATGAACTCGTTCCACCGGGCTCAGCGCGACACCCGGGTGCGATCTGGGAAAGCAACGGAACGCTGCTGGACACAATGCTGCGATCCCTTGGACAGTCGGTCACCCAGAGAAGGGTGGTGGCGGATCAGCCCGATGACCTGCGCCGCAGCCTGCGTGAACTGGCCACCGACTGCGATGTCGTGGTCAGCACCGGCGGCGTCTCCGCCGGCGACACCGACTGGATCCGATCCCTGCTGAGTGAGCTGGGAACAGTGAACTTCTGGAAACTGTTCCTACGCCCAGGACGCCCATTCGCCTTCGGCACGATCGGGGATGGCGTTCCATTTTTCGGACTGCCGGGTAACCCGGTTGCGGCAGCGATCACGGCGTTGCAACTGCTCTGGCCAGCCCTGCAGATCCTGGAAGGCCAGAGCGAACCGGAGCTGTTTCCCCGTGTGAAGGTTGAACTGGCCGACCCGCTGGTACGGCGGCCTGGCAGGCCGGAACTGGCCAGGGCCCGACTCGAAACCAACGCCGAAGGAATGCTGCTGGCCCGCGTGGATGGCTCCCAGGCGTCCTCCAGGATCGGCTCGCTGCAGAGGGCCGATCTGCTGTTGGAACTGCCGGCCGATACTGGCTCGCTCGAAGCAGGGGCACAGCTCTGGGCCCAGGTGATCCGGCGGCGGATCTTTTAAGCGGCGGCAGGTCGAAAACAGCAGCGCTCCCAGCTGATGAGATGTCCCAGCGCATCAAAATGAATGTTGATCTGCTGAAACAGCTCAGCAGCGAGACGTCCACCGATCTCCAGGCTGAAAGCCGCCTCCGGAAGCACACTGGGCACTGAGAACACCAAACAGTCGGGCATCACTGCTGAGCAATCGTTGTGAAGCAATTGATGGGGGTCAAACGTCAGTGGTGAGGTGACCTCAACCGATACAAGCGCCCCGGGCTGCGGTCGCAGAATCTCCCGCTGGCCGGTCCAGCCCCGCAAAGGTTGCAGCAAGGCCTCGGGTGTCCCGCATTCGGGACGGTCGGGTTCGGGGTTGGAGCTGTTCTGACAGCGAAAGCCCACCGCTCCAACGCGCTGCAACTGCCAGCGACCGTTCAGCGGTTCCCAGAGCAACACCAGCATCGATCGAGATCGACCGCAGAACAGGTTGATCTCATGGCCAAAGCGTGAGCGCTCCACATCCAGCCCAAGGCTGGACTGACCACCCGCACCCAGGAACTGCCAGCAAACGCCACCGGCGTTATAAGTCGCTCGGCTAATGGGGTATGTGGCCTTTCCACCGGGGGCAAACGCCAGACCAGACCCATCCCAGACCCCGTGGTCGTCATCGGTGAAGGAAATCGCATAGGTGGTGGGATCAATCCGTCGCGCGGGAACCTGCAGGTCGAGCCGATTGCTGCCGTCCCGCTCGAACCAATGGCCGCATCCTTGCCAGCGACCAGCAAAATTCCGGCGATTCAGGGCCCATTGATCAGTCATCTCCATGACGACATCAAACAGTCGATCTCCTTAGGGTCGCCGCCAGCAGCGAGCTCAGCCATGAACCTGACCATCATTGGCTGCGGTTATGTGGGCCTGGCCCTGGCTCAGCGGCTGCAGCCGAGGCGACCGCAGTTGAGGCTGACGCTGACCACCACCAGCAACGAGCGACTGGAGGAGCTCACTCCCCTCGCCGATCGGGTTCAGAGGTGCGACGCCACCGAGCGAACCCAACTGCTGGAGGTCCTGCGGGACTGCAATAGCGCCGTGTTCTGCCTCGCTCCGAAGGGAAATCGCCAGGTGGATGCCAACGGTTACCACCACACCTTCGTCGACAGCTTCACCTGCCTCAAGTCGCTGTTGCCACAGCTGCCCAATCTGCGGCAGATCCTCTACACGGGCAGTTGCTCGGTGTACGGCGATGCCCAAGGTGACTGGGTCGATGAACAGACCACTCCCGAACCGGGCGCTGGCCATGGAGACGTTCTCTGGCAAAGCGAGCAACTGCTCAACGCTATCTGTGAGCGACAGGTATGCATCCTGCGGCTGGGGGCACTGCACGGTCCCGGTCGTGATCTCGATCGCCGCTTACGCGGACTCGCCGGACTGGAACGCCCCGGCAGCGGAAGCTCATTCAGTCACTGGATTCACGTGGATGACGCGGCCGGTGCCTTGGAAGCAGCCCTCGACGGCGAATGGACCGGCGTGGTCAACGTGGTCAACGACGAACCGATCCGACTGCGCGATCTTGTGGCCAGGAGCTTGAGCCGCCAGGGACTGGCACCGGTGCGCTGGCTTGGAGAACAGGAGCCGCACCCGGAGGGACGCCGGATCCGCAACAGGCGACTGAAACAGCTGGGGTATCGACTGCAGCACCCGACGCTGGATCAAAGCGGGGTGTTCTCCTCCAGCCAGATGCCCTGATCAGCGCACCACTCCCGCTTCCAGAACGGAGCGTGATGCTTGAGCTGTTCCAACAGCGCTGCTGAACAGCGCTGTGCCGCCCCCCTCCGATCCGCCTGCACCGCCACGAGCACAACCGGCTCCCCTGGTACGAGCCGTCCCACCCGGTGAATCACCAACATTGCTCCGGCTGCATGCTCCCGCTGCAACTGAACGGCCATCCGTGTGATCTGGCGTTCGCACAATCCCGGGTAATGCTCCAGCTCGAGGGCCTGCAATGGACGGCCATCCATGGCCGTTGAACGCACGCGACCAACGAACACCGACGCCGCCGCTGCATGACCAGACCATTGCGCAAGCTCCTGCCAGGGATCAAAGCCGGCCAAGCGGATTTCCACATGGATCAACCCCACGGTTCAACCTCCGGTGAACGGAGGAAGGAAGGCCAGTTCATCACCAGCCTGCAGGGGCTGGTCAGCATCCACCAGCTCTTGATTCACGGCGATGCTGATGCCCTGAAGGGACCCGAGCTCCAGGAGATTCCAGACGGCGCGTGGGGTGGCGTAGTCCGATGACCAAAACAGAGAGCGCTCGCTCCAACCAGCCCTTTCACGCAACGACGCGAACAGCAACACCTGCAGCACCCGGACCGACGCGGATCAGGCGGTTCTAGCGTCCGGAGCCGTCGCAGTTGTGCCGTGGGCCTCGCCATCGCACTGCTAACAATCTCCGATACCCGCACTCTCGCGGACGATGCCAGTGGCAATCAGTTGCAAGCTTGCCTTGAGAAAGCGGGTCATCGCTTGAGCGAGCGAATGCTCTGCGCGGATGACCGCTATCGGATCCGCGCAGAGCTGAGCCGCTGGATCGCCGACCCAAGCGTCGAGGTGGTGATCACCAGCGGTGGCACGGGCCTGACGGGCCGCGATGGCACCCCCGAAGCAGTGGAGCCTCTCCTGGACAAAACCATCGACGGTTTCGGTGAATTGTTCCGTGTGCTCTCCTTCGAGAGCATCGGGACCAGCACCCTTCAGAGCCGCTGCCTGGCGGGGGTTGCCAATGGCACGTTTGTGTTCGTGCTGCCTGGATCTCTCGATGCCGTAACAACAGCCTGGGAGCGGCTGATCCACGCCCAACTGGATGCTGAGACCCGGCCCTGCAACCTTGCACAGCTGCGCGATCGCCTGAAGGAATGAACCCCTCGCTCAGAAGGGAATCGGCATTGTGACCGCCGCCGGCGTTGGCATACAGGCCTCCACCTGGTGCTCAATCACATCCCCCACGACCACGATGGATGGAGACTTGAACTCCTGGGCCCTGGCTTGGGCTGCAACATTCTCAAGGGTGGCCTTGAGACAGCGCTGGCCGACCACAGTGCCCTGTTGGATCACGGCAACGGGTGTTTGAGGGGACAGACCCCCAGCCATGAGTTCCTCGGCGATGCGAGGCAGATTGTGCAGACCCATGTAGATGACCAAGCCATCACTGGCTGCAGCGAGGGAGCTCCAGTTCACCGAAGGGCGGCGCTTGTCGATCTCCTCATGACCGGTGACGAAGGTGACCGAAGAGCCTGCGCGGCGGTGGGTCACAGGAATTCCGACATAGGCAGGTGCCGCAATGCCTGCAGTCACGCCAGGAACCACCTCCACGGAGATGCCCCGTTTAGCCAGATAAGCAGCTTCTTCTCCACCACGACCGAACAGAAAGGGATCGCCTCCCTTCAGGCGCACCACTACAGCATGGTGCTGGGCCATCTCCACCAGTACGGCATTGGTACTGGGCTGGGGCACCGAGTGATGGCCGCGGCGCTTACCGACAAACCGCCTTACGCACCCCTTGGGGACTAGATCCAAGACCTCCTTCGGCACAAGCGAGTCATAAACAAGCGCATCGCAATGGCTGAGAAGGCGCTGGGCCTTCACCGTGAGCAACTCGGGATCCCCGGGACCGGCACCCACCAGATAGACGGTTCCGGTTTGATGCGCAGTGGTCACGGAAGAGCAGCAAGAAGATCGATCAGGACTTGACGGGTCAGCGGGTGCTCAAGCAGTGGAGGCATTCCTCCAGCCTCTCGCAAGGCCTCTGTAATCCGGTTAGGAGCGAGGGCGAGGGGGACTGGAACAGCGGTTGGATGGCTGAGGAGGTAATCAGGCCAACGATCAAAAGGTACGAGCAGCGGATCCAGACGAGAGGCCAGGACTGCCAAGAAACGGTCAGCAACTCCGGCCCGCAGGGGGTGATGCACCAGAACACTTTCCTCGCAGAGCTCGGCCTGCAACGCAGTGGCCACCGATATCCACCACTGCGGCCATGCACCAAGGAAAGGCAACATGGTGACCTCAGCTCCACCGGCGCGCAGGCGATCGCGAATGGCCGGAACATCGGTGCACACATGCGCACCAGGCCAAAGCAGAAGGGGCACAAGCCAGGCTGGGCGGTCGGGGGGAGCTGGAATCGTGTCTTCGGCAGTAAGCACGTCCAACTGAACGGGGACCCCACGAATGCGCTGCAGCTCATCGACAAGTGTCGTCAGACACATGGGAATTTCACCCCCACTACGGCCGTGCACTACCAAGCGGAGGGAGCGTGGAGAACCCTTCGAAGAGCCATTCCGTAGCAATGGCCACGGATCGATAGCCGTGCCGACTGGTGTCATCAGTCTGTTGTAAACACGGATGGGCCCATGGCGCCTCGCCGCAATACCGATCGTGCTGCATGGGAGACCCGCTCCCGGCGTGAACCGTTGACCCGAAGCATGCACCGGATCGAGCAGGGACCCGGCAGAGATGACGGCCGGAACAGGCGATACGACCGGAGTGGCTTCGAAAGCGAGCTTGACCGAGACATCGCCGCCATGAAGCGGGTTTGGCAAATGATCCGCGCTGGTGCAGTGCGGATGATTGGCGAAATTGGACGCCAATACTGAAACAACAGAGATGGGTCTTCTACGGCTCATCAGGAACGCTGAGATGTAGCCATGGCGACAAATCGTGGGGTCGACCCATCTTCGCGATGGAACCAGAAAAATGTTCCCGTCGCTACGGACCAGTGTCCCGAAAGACGGTTTTATTCACCTGATTAAGCGCTCC
>QCUJ01000034.1 GCA_003210795.1 Synechococcus sp. AG-679-B05
GTCGGAATGTCCTGGCTGGAGAGACGCACCGGTCGGGAGTCCAGTTCGTCAAAGCACTGCTCAGTGATCAGTGCGATGAGTTCAGCACCAATGCCACCGGTTTTCATGCACTCCTCCACCACGATCACTTTGTGGGTCTTGCGGATCGAGCGGCTGATCGTCTCCATGTCGAAGGGCTTGAGGCTGATCAGGTCAATCAGCTCAACACTGATTCCGTCTGCCTCCAACTGCTCCACAGCCTTGATGCAGTGATGGCGCATGCGCGAGTAGGTGAGGATCGTCACGTCGGATCCTTCCTGCACGGTGTCTGCCTGATCCAGGGCGCAGGTGTATTCCCCCTCCGGCAGTTCTTCGCTGAGGTTGTAAAGCAGAACGTGTTCGAAGAACAACACCGGGTTGTTGTCGCGGATCGCGGCCTTCATGAGGCCTTTGGCGTTGGTGGGGGTGCTGCAGGCAACGATCTTGATCCCCGGCACCGCATGGAAATAAGCCTCGAGCCGCTGGCTGTGTTCCGCCCCAAGCTGCCGGCCGACTCCTCCGGGCCCTCGCACCACGGTTGGAATCGTGAAGTTGCCGCCGCTGGTGTAGCGGAGCATCCCCATGTTGTTTGAGATCTGATTGAAGGCGAGGAGCAGGAAGCCCATGTTCATCCCCTCAATGATCGGGCGTAGCCCCGTCATCGCGGCACCCACAGCCATTCCTGTGAAGCCGTTTTCAGCGATCGGCGTGTCAAGCACCCGGAGATCGCCGTACTTTTCGCAAAGATCCTTGGTCACTTTGTAGCTGCCGCCGTAGTGACCGACGTCCTCACCCATCACGCAGACATGTGAGTCGCGGGCCATCTCTTCATCGATGGCTTCGCGCAGGGCGTTGAAGAGAAGGGTTCCTGCCACGGCGTCGCTGTGATCCCGGCCTATCCGGGGTAAGCGGCCAAGATATCTCAGCCCGTGCTGTATCAACGAGTGCTGCATCAACGCATGCTGGGTCAACCGCCGGCAGCAAAGGTGAACAGCAACAACACCGACAACAACATCGCCGGCGACAACAACAGAGCCAACTGACCGAGGTCGTGAGGCGTCATCCAGCGTTTAGTGAATGCTCGGACGCTAGGCAGCGTCGTCGGCCGGATTCGTGAAGAGACTGCGAAGAAACACAAGCGTCAGCCCCAGGGCCACAAAGCCTGAACTGAATGTGGCGAGGAACGACAGACCCACCAGCAATGTTTTGAGGGTGACTGCGATGTTCTGCGCAACCGGGGAGCTGTAATTCGCTGGGTGAACGGCGAAATAAACCACCATTCTTCGGCTCAGCCCCAGGGCCAACCAAGCGATCAGGCCGGCTGTTACGGCTCCGGAAAAAAAGCTGACGGGGCCCTTGCGCGGATCCCGCGGTTCAGGAGTGGTGTCGGTCATGCCTCGATCCTGACGCCGTCCGAGCGCAACGGGCAGCACCAGCTGAGCAGGCCGACCTCCCTAAAGCGATCTGAAAGCACAGCCTGAGCCTCCTGGCATTGCTCCGGGGTGCGGAACAGGGCGAAACAGCTGGGGCCTGAACCACTCATGGCAACGGCCAGCGGCTTCTCCAGGGTTCGCAGCAAGCGCAGTGCGATCTGCACCGCATCGGTCTCTGGCTCCACGACGGATTGCAGGTCATTACGCAGCGGTGGCGGGGCTTCCGCGCGCAAAGGACGGGTCCAATCCGCTTGTCGCAGCGCATTGCGGCGCTCCTCGAAGGCTTGCTCGCCCTCGAGATAGCGATCCTTGTTCCGTTCTCGGCAGCGCTTGTAGGCCCAGGGGGTCGACACACTGACCCGGGGGTCCTTCACCAGCAACACCGTCAGGGGCTCCAGGCAAGGGGGCAACGGCTCCAAGCGTTCACCCCTGCCAAAGCAGAACTGACTTCCCCCAGCCACACAAAAAGGCATGTCCGATCCCAGTTCTGCAGCCATTTGTTCAAGCTCCGCTGAACTGTGGCCAAGTCCCCAAAGGGCATTGAGCCCCACCAGAGCTGCTGCACCATTGCTGGAGCCCCCCGCCAGCCCTGCTCCGATCGGAATGTTCTTTTCGAGCTGAATGCTGGCACCGAGCTCTGAGAATCCAGACCGCTCACGCAGCAGTTCAGCGGACATCAGCACGAGATTGTCCCCAGCGATGCTCAGCGAGGGCACATCGCATTCGAGCGTCAGCTGAGCATCGGCGGTGTTGGTGAAGTGCAGACGATCCACAAGCTCAATGCTCTGCATCACCATCGCCAGCTCATGGAAACCGTCGGGGCGCATCCCCAGCACCTCCAGGTGCAGGTTCACCTTGGCCGGAGCCGTGACCGTGATCGTGCCCATTGGATGAGGCTGAATCAGTCGAACTGATTCAAACCCCTCGCCAGTGCGACCCAGGTTTGCGGTGCCAGCTCCTGGGGCCGTTGCTGAAGATTGACGCCCGCTTCAGCGGCCAGTTGCTGGAGCTGGGTTTCGGGCATCAGCGATCCAAGGGTGTTGCGCAGCATCTTGCGACGGGCCAGAAACGCCTGTTTCAGCAGCAACTCCACCCGACGGGCCAGCAACGGTTCCAACCGCTCTTCAGCGGACAACGGGTTCAACTGAATCACCTCCGACTGAACCTTGGGTGGAGGTTGAAAACAACGGGGCGGCACCGGGCAGACGCTGTGGCAATGCGCCAGCAACTGCATTCGCACACTCAGGGCGCTGAAGCTGCTGTGGCCGGGCCGTGCCCGGATTCGCTCGGCGACTTCTTTCTGCACCAATAGAACAAGGGTCTGATAAGCCGGATCCACCGGTCGATCCAGTCGACCGATCAGACGCTCTAGCAACGGACCTGTGATGTTGTAGGGGATGTTGGCCACCACCTTCCCTGCCGGTGCCCCGTCCTCCAGCAGCAGAGGCAGCTCCAGCACATCCCCCTGCCGCAGGCTGAAGCGAGGCTCACCCCCAAAGCGCTCTTTCAGGCCACCGACCAGATCGCGGTCGAGTTCCACCGCGTGCACCGCGCCCGCTGGCGAGGCCAGCAAACGCTCGGTCAGCGCCCCACGGCCAGGCCCCACCTCCAGGACGCGATCCTGCTGCTGAAGATCTGCTGCAGCCACGATGCGATCCAACACGCTCTGATCCTTGAGCCAGTGCTGGCCGAATCGTTTGCGGGTCTGGTGTCCGTGAAACCCCATGGCTTCACTGTGCATCAGCACAGTTGCTCCAACCGGAACCAACGCACCGGTCCGCGAGCTGGGGGCAGTGGAACGATTGCGACGGCCACCTGCAGCAGGCAATCCGCCCGCTGGGGTGCAGTGCACACCAGCAACTGATCGTTCGCCCCAGGCGACGTCGTTTGGTCGGCACCACGGCTTTGGCTCCCCAGGACGGCGACCGCCGTCCCTTGACTTCGACCAGCAGCGGCTGACGATCCTTGATCACAAGCAGATCAAATTCACCCCACCGGCAGCTCCAGTTGCGATCCAATAAACACCAGCCCTTGCGGATCAGCAGATTGAGAACGCGTGTCTCTGCAGCAGCCCCAAGCTCCTGCGGTTTCATGCTCCGTCTTTCGTTGGTCGCTGAAGCGTTCCCCCCCCAACGGCAATGCGCCCTAGGGTTTCTGCAACCTTGGCCGCTTCGGATGCGCTCCCGCCTTCTGTCTTTGTTCGGCGCCCTTGCACTGTTGATCCTGGTCTTTGCCTCCGTACCGGCGGTCAATGCCGCTATCGATGTGGCCAAGCAGGTGCTGATCGGGTCCGACTATTCCGGCAAGGATCTTCGTGGCGCGACGTTCAACCTCAGCAACCTTCGGGAGGCCAATCTCTCGGGCTCGGATCTGCGTGGGGCCAGCCTTTACGGCGCCAAGCTTCAGGACGCTGACCTCAGCGATGCCGATCTGCGTGAAGCAACGCTCGACTCCGCTGTTCTCACCGGTACCAACCTCTCCGGAGCGGTGCTTGAAGGAGCGTTCGCGTTCAACACACGGTTCAAGAATGTTGTGATCATTGGAACCGATTTCACTGACGTGCCGATGCGCGGCGATCAGCTCAAGAGCCTTTGCGCTGTGGCCGAGGGCAACAATCCAGTAACTGGTCGCGCCACCCGGGACAGCCTCGGTTGCAGTTAATTCATGAGTTTTGATCCCCGCAGCCTTGATCGTTTGCGTGAGCTGGGCCGTCAGCTTCCCAAGCCCTTGCCGGAGCCGGATGTGCCCGTCACGCCGAAAGCCCGACAGGTGAGGCACAAGGTTGAAACGGAGCAGAACCCTGACAAGCTGTTTCGCGAACTCATGCAGGTGAGTGAAGACGGCACGGTGCCCGAGCACCTCATGGCCAGGCTGAAGATGCTTGAGGTGGAGCGATCCTCCAGCGCAAAAGCTGCTGTTGTTGATGCATCGAAACTTGGTTCCCAGTTGCCTCCTTTTCCTGTGAGCCAAGGCGGCAAGGACAAGTCAACCCGTCCGAATCGCCCGGATGTAGCTCCCGGCAGCGAGGAGGAAAGCCTCTACATCGCCTTCGGTCAGATGTTCCACGAAATGCTGGAGGAGGATGGGGACGACGTTTGAACATCAACCGCTGTCGCGTGTTGGCGGTCGGCAAGATCCGCCGTGGCTGGATTCAGGAAGGAATCGATCTCTACAGCAGGCGTCTAAGAGGCCTTTCGGTCATTGAGCTGCGGGATGGCACCCCTGAAAAAGAGGACAGTGCCATCAAGGCCGCTTTGCTGCCTGATGAACGGTTAGTTGTCCTGATGGAGGAAGGGGAAACCCTGGCCTCCATCCCCTTCGCCAGACGTCTGGAGCACTACGGAAATGAGAGGCTTGCCTTCATCATTGGCGGCGCAGATGGACTGACGGCTGATCTCAAGGCAAAGGCTGACTGGCGACTCAGTCTTTCGCCGATGACGTTTCCTCACGAGCTGGCGAGATTGATGCTGATTGAGCAATTGTTCCGCGCTCAGGCCATCATTCAGGGCAGTCCTTACCACCGTTCCTGAATCCGAGCTGCATGTGGCCGACGCCCTGCTGCCCGATGCACTGCTGAACGGGCTCAGGGATCTCTGCGACGCCCACGGTGATCTCCTCGAGGAGCATGACGGTGACGCCATGTTTAGCTGGAAACCTGAAACGGGCGATGCCCGATCCCTGCACAGTCATCAGCATCAGCTGCTGATGGAGCGCTACCTCAAGGATCACCTTCTGCCTCTGGCTCGACCATTGGCTCCGGGTCTGACAGGTGTGGAGTGGTGGTGTAACACCAACAATGACCTCGATTGGCACATCGATAAGTATGAGGCTGAAGGTCGTCGCAGTGGTACTTACCAGCTTCCATTGCTGTCCACTGTTTTTTATCCCCATGTGAGCTGCGCCGGTGGCGAATTGCTGGTGGCCGACAATCCACCGATCAGCTCGGGATACAACGGACCATTGCCCTGTTTCAACTCGGTGATGACCATTCCACCGGCACCAAACCGGCTTGTGATGTTCTCGCCCGGTGTGCTGCATCGGATTAATCCGCTGGAAGGAGAGCGCTACTCCGTCGCGGTCAATCTCTGGGCAACGGAACCTCTCGTCACACCTTGATCAGTTTCAATATCAGTTCCAGTGGCCTGAATGTTCTGACAGCAAATAACTTCTGCGCAGGGGATGTTCGCCTGCTTGATCGTTGCAGACCCTATTTGAGTGAGAAGGAAGACACCTGTCTCAGGCTGCCATTGATTCAAACAGTTCCTGATGATATTCACAGGCATCTTCATCGGTGAATGCTTATTACAGACCTCATTCATGCAGTTGTCTTTTTGATCTTGTGTACCATCAGCTCGTATCTTGTTCAGGCTGAATTCTGTTGCCGTTGAAAACAGCTAACCCAATGCGCTGAGCCTTTGAAGGCTGATCCAGGCTTCTCTGACATGCCCTCTTGTTGGATCGATGTGCCCAGGATCAATGGGTTGATACATCCTTTCGACAAGTCCTTCGACAGAGATCAGCTCACCGCCCATGTTGCAGAGCTGGAACGTCCAATCACCAATCTCAGCCGGCACATTGAATGGAAGTCCTGCAGCCTGCTCGACCAGAGAGATGCAGCTATGAATATCAGGCATGGACGCATTGACCTGCTTGAGAATTCATAACTCTGGTGACCCTGTCGAAACCAGAGCATCCGCTACCGATGGTCAATAAAAAAAGAACGCCTTGATGACCATCCTCAATTAAAGATCATTCGATTGACCAGCAATCCCATTGCACCTTCGCCGGCATGTATTCGGATTGTTCGCTAGATCACATCTTGATCAATCGAGTTTGCTGGTTGATTTTTGCCCGACAGATTGGTTGACGATTGTCTGAATCGCTCGTGATCTGTAAATAGCTAATTCATCATTGTAAATACGTAAATTTACTTTTGTAACTTTGACAAATCGCCACTTTCCTTTTTTCCGAGTTGATTGATGCCGAAGTCTTTACGCCAGGACTTCCAGATCTCTCACCACAATTGAGTCAAAGCCACTGGCCTGAATTTTTCGATGGAAAGGCTCCAACAGCGCAGGCTGATGGATTGCAAAGCAGCCATAAAAGCAGCCGTGTCTCCATTGTTCAGCCAGTCCGCTTTGATCCTTGGCATATCCTCCGGCAGTCGTTCCATCTGAAGTTCAACCACAATCAGAGCCTTTGAGCCAGCAGCCCTTTGGAGCGGTCCATCATCACTGCGCTGCCAGATCCGTAAGAGCAACTCCAGCGCCAGTGCATGGGCCAGCGCTTCAGGAGCCTCTCTGGATGACATGTTTTGCTGTTGTGATCGCCCCCCCAATGGCATTGAACGAGAACCTTCTTGGCTGACCAAAGCCAGACAAACCAAATAGGGAGAATCAGCCATTCAAGCCACGTCTGTTGAAACACATTGAGACTACTTTATTCATTTCGCATCTTGCCTTGACCTGGTCAATGTTGTTACTTCTGTTGTCTCACAAGCATTCTCTTTTTGGTAATGAGAGTCCAAGATAGAGCTTTTATTTTTTAGCTCTCCTCTGGTAATTTGGTTTCTTGTTTGCGTTTATGCATAACTGAGTTGTAGTGATTTCTGGCTGAGATTGCATTGCTGCCTTGATCTTTTTGCTTGCCTTTGTGGATCAATATTGGTTTTCCTGGTCCTGTTTGCTTTGTCTGTGTTTTTGATCTTGACCCGCTTCCGCCTGCCTTTAGGTATAGTACGTATGTACTAAACGTGGAGCATGGTGTTCGGCTCTCGGCATCACCCGCAACCCCTGAGGTCTGGGCGCACTTTTTTGACCCTGCCCCTGGCCAGTGAACGGGTGGCGGCAGGGTTCCCTTCCCCTGCCGATGACTACGTCGAGGTGGGGATTGACCTGAATGAGCAGTTGATTCGTCATCCCACCAGCACTTTTTTCCTTCGGGTGAGCGGTCATTCAATGACCGGCGCCGGCATCCAGGACGGTGATCTTTTGGTGGTGGACCGTAGCCTCGCCCCCCGGCCGGGACGGGTTGTGGTCGCTGTTCTTGACGGCCACTTCACCCTCAAGCGTCTTGTGCGTCATCAGGGTCGACTTCGCCTGGAAGCCGCCAATCCGGATTATCCCGCTCTCGAGCTGTACCGCTGTGGCGACGTGCAGATCTGGGGTGTGGCAATCCATGTGATCCACCCGCTTTGACCCATCAACCATGGTCCAGGCCACCGTTCTGATTGACGGCAACAACTTCTATGCATCCTGCGAGCAAAGCCTCGATCCATCCCTGATCGGACGCCCAGTGGTGGTGCTTTCGAATAACGATGGCTGCATTGTGGCTCGCAGTGCTGAGGCCCGAGCCCTCGGTATTGCGATGGGAACGCCGTATTTCAAAGCGCGGCAGGAGCTGAAACAGCAAAACGTGGTGGTACGCAGTTCCAATTACGCCCTCTACGCCGACATGAGTCAGCGGATGATGTGCTTGCTGGAGGCCCATTGCGAAGAGCTGGAGGTGTATTCGATTGATGAAGCCTTCGGACGGATCAGTCGTCCAGGAGATGGGGACCTGCAGGGCTGGGCCCGCCAGCTTCGGGCCACAGTCCGGCAGCACCTGGGGCTGCCAATTGCCATCGGTGTGGGTGCCAGCAAGAGCCAGGCGAAACTGGCCAACCGCTTAGCCAAACAGGTACCTGCCCATGCGGGGCTGTTTGATCTGGGGTGCTGCAACGATCCAGACAGCTGGTTGGAAACGATCGCGATTGAAGACGTTTGGGGCATCGGCCGGAAGCTGGCCTGTTGGTGCCGCCTGCGCGGCGTGAGCAATGCCCGCTTGCTGCGGGATATGCCGAGCGGTGAATTGCGCGCGAAGTGTGGCGTGGTTGGGTTGCGGCTGCAGCGGGAACTGCGCGGACAGGCCTGCTTACCACTGGATCTGGCCCCGGCAGCGAAGCAGGAGACCTGCGTGAGCCGCAGCTTCAGCAGACCGATCACCAGCCTCGACGAATTGCGCCAGGCCGTGGCCACTTATGTGGTGCGCGCCGCCGAGAAACTTCGCAAGCAGAGGCAACGGACAGCTGCCCTTACCGTCTACACCCGCACAAGTCCTTTCGCTCCGGGTTTTTACAGCCAGACCGCCAGTTGTCGCCTGGATTTACCCAGCAACGACACCACCGAACTTCTGGCGGCAACCCTACCGCTGGTGGATCGAATTTTTCGTCCCCATCGCCAACTGGCCAAAGCCGGTGTTCTGATGCAGCACCTGCAGGGGAGCGAAACTCTTCAGGGCCACTTGATGGTGCCGACCAGCGAGGAGGAGCATCAACGCCGCCACGATCTGATGCAAACCATCGACCAGCTCAACCGCCGCTATGGCCGGGGAACGGTCCAATGGGCTGCTTGTGGCTTGCATCCGAGTTGGATGATGCGGCGGGAACGAATGGGCCGCACGGCCACAACCCGACTCAGTGATGTGCCGTTGGTGCATGCCTAGGAGCGGACACCCATCAAATGCTGAATTGCGTCTTGATGCGGGTTGAAAGGACAGTCAAGGTCAATTCGTGGGCGCTGGTGCGTTTCATCGATTCAAGCGAGCAACGAATGATGATGACCAGAGTGACAAGGATGCGCTGTCAGATCTCCTGGCTCAAACAAAACATTCCGTGGAGCTGATTGACAATGTGACCGGAGCCATGATCGAGATTGGCTGCCAAAAGGCAAAGATTGCTATCGATTAAAACTGCGATGAGCTGTTGCAATTGGCCTTCAAAAACCTGAGGATTGATGAGGAGCAGATCGACGTTCTGACTTCTGACCCATGATCAAACAGTCTCATGATTGACTGGGATTGGTTCTTGTGAGGTCAGCATCAGATAGGCCATGCAATAGCTTGTCAACTGGCTTGGCTCTGGATGACCCAGAAAAAAATGGCTCATCTTCTGGAGCAAATGGCCCCCGAAGTCCTCAATCCAAACCCATCGAACCGCGTTGATCTGTTGAGTCATGGTTTCACCTTGCCGTTGCGACCGAGGAACGCTTCGACGTCTTTCAAGGAGGATCTGCTGCCTCTGCATGGCGTCAGACATGTTCATGACAACTTGAAACGCCCCATTCCGACGATCATTGATTCGGTTGTTCGCTAAAATTGCTAGTGGATTATTGTTGCCGAGGCAATGAACGACATCAATCTTAAGCTTGATAACTTTTATGCTACCGAACTGATTGTCGCGGAACTAAAACTAATATCTTGAATTAATTATAGGCAACAGCTTGGCAGCAGCAGTAATCCCAGAGAATGAAGCAGAGAGGATTAATGCGCTGCATGAATATAAAATTCTTGGTACCAAGCCTGAGCAGACATACGACGATATAACCAAAATTGCTTCAGCTGTATGCGGTACACCGATTGCGCTACTCAGTCTTGTTGATACTGATCGGCAATGGTTTAAGTCGAAGGTAGGTGTTGATGTTGAGGAAACTCCTAGAGATTGGTCGTTTTGCGCTCATGCAATTCATACTTCTGATCCACTAATTGTGCCTGACGCGACGCAGGACTCTCGCTTCAATGAAAACCCATTGGTTTGTGGGGACCCACAGATCAGGCTTTACGCAGGTTTTCCGCTTGAAAACAGCGAACTTTTGCGGGTTGGCACCTTATGTGTCATTGACAGGAGGCCACGTCAGCTGACTGAAAATGAATGCGATGTGATGAAAGCACTTGCAAGACAAGTGGTGGCATTTTTAGAGCTGCGCAAAAAATCAATTAACCTCATCGAATCTTTTTGCTCACATAAACACGGAAACCGAATGATTTCGACATGCTCTTATTGTCGAAAGGCTCAGGATCAAAATGGTGATTGGATGTATCTAGATAAGTACTTATCACAAAGAACGAATCTTAATTTCACGCATGGAATTTGTGATGCATGCATTGAGCAACATTTTCCTGAGGTGCTTGATGCATGGCGCTCCGAAGAGGAAGCTAAAAACCCCCAAACTTAAGTGCTAGCTCGAGTGCTCCCAGGCCAAGTAAAAACGTTCCGCCAAGCAAAACAAATTCTTTTGGGTTCTGAGCCATTGACATGAGGGCTGAGCCCACCAACAATGCTCCAAAGAATCTAAAGGGAACTTGAAGCTCTGGCATTTAGACCGGTTGCATCCTCCGAGCCTGGCATGCTGTTTTTACGTAAATTCATGAAATAGGCTTAATAACTTAGGTTTCGGTCCTTGGCTTCACGAAAGTTTGTAATTGGCCAGCTTGCCTCGTTTGAGCTCCCTCTGTCGTTGGATCGCCCGAGTGCGCTTGCGTTTGTCTTGTTTCGTCGGAGGGGTGTCACACAGCACCAGAAAATTCTTCCGCCGCTGGAACGGAACGCTTTGGATTCCAGTGAATTTCTGATTTGAGCTGATCCTGCAGCGCCAAGATGGTGGTTCGCTCGGTGTTTTGATTTGACCCAGCAGATGCCAGTGTTTACTGCTGCTTGCACCGGAGACAGGCAATAAAAAAGCCCAGTCAATGACTGGACTTCCTAGTGCTTAGAAGCGGAGAGGGTCGGATTCGAACCGACGGTGCCATTGCTGACACGCTGGTTTTCAAGACCAGAGCCATAAACCACTCGACCACCTCTCCAGATGGGTCAATCCCATGGATCAACCTATTTAGTATACCCAATCAATAATTTGTTAGAAACTTAATGCTGCCAATGGATCTACTGGGCTAAATTTTGAGGAGAACAAGCGTCACAAGAGCTCGTTTCAGTACCTCGGCAACTTGGCTGCACACGTTGCCTAAACCCAGCGTTGCCTAAAGCGTTGCCTAAAAGGCTTAGCCCCATTCCGCTGGGTAGAGCCTTGTCTTAGTGGCGGCCAGCTGAGGGTTGTCCTCTATGAGCTCCTGGGCTGCCCACATGCCTCTGACTACACGGCAGACGCCTTCTTGGTCGCAAACCCTGTAGTACTCGAAGCCCTGTGGAGCGGTGGTGAGTTGGGTCGCTTTCATGCTCTGTATCCCTGCTGTCCTAATGAATAGGCCGCATATCGAGTCCCGTCTGGGCAAACCGAGACAGAAGGTTCAGCTTGTTACAAATCCTTTGATGACTTCACACGATTCCAAGGGTCTGAACCGCTGCCATCCTTGGCGCAGGCGTTCCACTCAAAAGGCTGGCGACCAGTTGGCTCAACGCTGACCTTGTGACTCAAATAGTCCATAGGATCTAGAGCGGTGCAATCGAATGACCAACCGCAGAGGAGGCGGCGTGGTTAACATTTGTTCACATTAGCTCGAGCGGTCTTTGATTTCTGGTCTTTTCCCTCTCGCTTACGCCGCCGTCTTGACGTGCTTGCTTCTGCAAGCGTTTCGGATGATGCGCTTGTCGTCTGCTTCGGCAATCAGCTCGCAGAGTGACCGAACTGGTCTCAAAACCACTCATCCAGAACTGCTAGATGAAAATGGTGTGATGACTAACGAAGAGCTTTGGGCTGTGCGCTTCTCGGACAAAGAACGCATTGTTATCCCTGAGGCTTGAACATCAGGTTCTGAATTCATTCCATAGAAACCAACAACTTTTAGGACTGCCTCACGTGAATCGTCATCCGAACATTGCCTTCCTTGGCGGCACTGTCATCATCGCGATCATGGTTATTGCTGCCTTTGCCAATGTCGCCAACGCTGGCGGTTGTTCTAACAGCAAATCCAAATCAGCTGAAGCAACAACTGAAGAGGTCAGAGGCACTGCCGATAAAAAGGCTGAGGTCGAAGCCTGATTAAATCTCGATCACGTTTGGCGTTCTAGTTTGAGGAGAGCTCGCCGGGCTGAAACTTCGGCTTGCTTTTCCTCTTCAAATTCTGCCCGTAGGAAGCGCTTTCTCTGAGCTGATTCGTAACCACTCAGGTCTGGTTGCTTAATCTCAACTGGTTTGGGCTTAGGTTTGTCCAGCCCCATCAAAAGTGGGTGAATTCCTCTTCGGCTCATTGATTTGATGCGTTATTTGGTTCTCGCGTAGTGGTCTGCATGACCCAGCCGCTTATTCCAAATATCACACATTCAACTGGGATTTTTGGTGTCACCTACAACATTTGAAATCAAATATCGATCACGTCGGACGTTTCACCCTCAAGCGCATTCAGCTGAGCCTTGATCGCTTCTATCTGCTCTCGTTGCTGCTGATCCATAACTCCGGTTTGCAGGATCTTGAACGCTTCTGAGATTGCACTGACAGCGGTGTAACCCTTTACTCGCTCATCCAGCCCCAACTTGATGAGTCGTTCGGCCAGCTTTGGTGCTGCTTCTGCAAACAGCGTTTGAGCTTGCTGAAGGTTGCCTCTGATCTGTTCATTCAGAAATGGCTCTGCCTGTGGATGCTTTCTCCACTTCCGAAGGTTGCGTACATCGACACCCGCTCCAGCAGCGCAATCAATCCAAGACGCTCCAGCAGCACGAAGAACAAGAGCTTGTTGGATTTGTGGTGGCAGATCTTGTTCCTCTCGGAATGGTCTACCCCTCCGTCCTTCAGGCATTTGTACGAAGGCTTGAGTCATCAGCGACCAGTGATTCCCCACTGTTCACGTGCTTGAGCGATTGCTTCCGCTGAAAGTGGAGATGCTGCAAGACGTTCCAGCAATGAACCCTCGTTGAATTGCTGGCAACGAGCTCGCTCGGCTTCGTACTGAGCTTTCTCTCGTTTACGAGTTGCCTCACGAACACGATTGATAATTGTTTCGCGGTGCAAATCTGCTTGAGTTGCCCAGTCGTCGTAGTTACCTGCACGTAAGGCAGAGGCATCCTCTGGAAGGATTTCTCCTTTCGCTACCCGCATGGCTACGTCAGCAGGTAGAGGAGCTCCATGACCCCCAAACATTGATTGCCAGAGACCTGGGTTTTGATCTCTGATCGCCAGTTGAACTGTCATCGACAGATCTTCCGGCTTTGATGGCATCGGAGGCGTAGGCGTTCCAGGGAAAAGGCTCTGATAGGTAGAGACGAATGCTTCGATGTTGCTCATAGTTTCGGTGGCCTCTTGTTTATGAGGTTCAAAAGTCCTGGACTTTGCCGATCGCGTAGCGACTCGGGTGTGATGCCCTCAGCCATCCATCGCCTAAATGCTCGTTCTGCCCAGTGGTTAGCGGAATGAGATGAGTAGGGATACAACTGTCCAGCGAATTTGTTGACCCTACTCATCATTAACCACTCACCTGCTGAGGTGGGATTCCCTTCGGAATCCATGAGCTCTAGAAATGACTGCAACTAAATCTTACCCGTCTTTATTGCTCCATGGTACCTATCAAAATGCAGTGCATTAGAATTAACTAGAGATTCCTTGTTGACGATTGCTTCTTGGGTATGTATTGTTGTCTCAGTAAGTTCCCCGCGTGGCGATTGCATAAGCAAAACTTGCAACCCTGCCCCCTACTATTGGACTTACTGATAACAAGAATGCTGATGAGTCTGAGCACGCTCTATCAGCATTACTGAAGACAGTGATTGCCATCAAGGCTGCGATTATTGATAATAAATACTGTCGGTGATTTAGGTGTAGTTGCTGTTCAAGAACAGATCTCTTCCTCTACGTTATGGAAGAGGACAAGCCAGTCCCTGACTTGCCTCTGAACCTCGGTAACTAAATAGATCTATGAAGAAAGATCGCTTCGGTCGAGCACGTGTTCTCTCGACTGCTGAGCTTGATCTGCTTCTGGAGGTTTTACCTGAGAACCATCGCGTCTTAGCCACGTTGCTTCGACGTACTGCTGCTCGGGTGTCAGAAGGTTTGCAGCTCAAGTGGAGGTATGTCGCTGACGGCTACGTGCTGTTGACCGCTCCAACAACAAAAGGTGGAAAGAAAACAAGATCCGTTCCAATCCATCCACAACTTGCAGCCGAGTTAGCAGCTTGGAAGCAAGTGGTGAATCCAGAGAACGATCCAGATCAATGGATCTTCCCTGGTCGTAACCCTGGTGAACATCTGACAAGACGTGGTTTCGATCACGCTTTGCGGAAGGCAGCTAGTGAACTTGGTTTCGGTGGTATTTCAACGCATTCATTCAGAAGGAGTTTTCTGACTGCTTCGAGTGCAAATGGAATTCCATTAAGGGCGCTCCAAGCAATCTCAGGTCATTCCGATCTGGGTGTTTTGAGTCGGTACCTAGAAGTCAGCGATCAGGCGAAGAATGACGCTGTGATGGCTGGTGCATGAATGGGGCCTGTGTCACCTAACACAGAGCATCACCTCAATGCTGGTGTGGTTGAAATCAACCAGACCATCAGTCCCAGTTCAATGGCGGTTCAATCGTCACCACTAAGTCGCCATCTCTCGCATCAGCGGGGTATGGCTCGTCGTGGTTTCGGGTGAATACACGCATTTGAATGGCCGCTTGCTGTCGCTTGAGGTCATTCAGGCGTCTATTAAGGGCCGCCAATTCACGTTCCAGGGTCATGGTTTTTTCTCCTGAAAATCAGGGGTCGTCAGAACGTCGAAAAATCGGAGGCTACTCATTTGAAGTGAGGGCTCACTGTTATTCGATGCAGGGGAGTTTCGGATGTCTAGTTTTCGACCGACGTCCTTTTTATGGATATGGCATTCGAGGGCGTAGACAAGACAGACCGTTTCATCATTGCGGCTAGGGCACGTGCCAAAGCTGCATTGCATGAGTCGTCTCCAAGGCTCACGGCACTTGAAAAAGCGATGTGGGTCAAATTGAAGAGAGGTGAACGCCCCTGCAAAAACAGCAAGGTCACGTAAAGGCTTTCTACGTTCCAAATGGCAAACACTGGGGGATTCTTTTTCAAGAGACGTTCCAGGGAACAACCAAACAGCCCAGCTCTTAAGGGGGTGGTTATTTGTGATGACAAACCATCCAAGAACCAAGTGCTGGTCTTGTGTCTGGAACGTTGAACGCCCGATAAACCGGGTGATAGCTGATAAACCCTGGAGCGTTATCGCGTTGTCAGCCATTTATCAGCCACCTACGGTCTGAGATCCCAGTGCTGGATTGGGTTTGGAACGTTTTTGTGATCAGGTGTATCCACCCCCTTAGCTGTGTTGAGCCTTTAGCTCGTACCAACCGCCATTGAGCTTTTTGAGTTGCCCGGCATGACCTGACAACGCCTTAAGCGCTCGATCAACGGTTGGAACGCTGACCTCTGGAACGAGACCGCTCTCTTCAGCAATCACGTCTTTCCGCTGCCATTTGGGTTTACCCGCAACAGCTTTGGACTTGAACCACTGAAGAACCAAATCGGGTCCGTCTTTCACAACCTCTGTCCCTTCAGTGACGACGTGTTCTCCGTTCTCCAACTTGGTGAACAAGCGCCGTCGTCCACCGATGGAGTCTTTGCGGATGATCACTTCACGCAAATGCCTGAGAGGTTGCTTGTCTTTGCCCTGGGGCGTTTTCAGTTCAATCACTTGACCTGTTGCCTCGCTCCACGCTTTGGCACCTGCACCCTCTTTCTCGTCTGTTCCCTTGTGGTTAATCAGTACGACTGCACACTCACAAGGCATGGCTATGACCTCACGGAGCATCTTGACCATTTGATTGACGGTCTGGTTGTCCTGGTAGTCGTAGCCCGTTCCAGACAGCATCCCTTTCACGCTGTCGATAATGACGACGCCAAAACAGCCGTCTTCAATCGCCTCGCGTAAGGCAATGAAGTTGGACAAAGACGCTGACCATCCCTCTTTCCCTTGGGACGCATCAGGGGCCCATACGGTCAACCACTCACCACTGGTGAAGCGTTTATCGCTATCCATGTTCAGCTCTTCAAAAGCTGATTTGAAGCGCCCCGCACCAGCATCAGTGTTGATGTAGAGGACGCTTACAGGTTCATGGGATCCTTGCTGATCTAGGAACCCAGTTCCTTTGATCAATGCTTTGGTCATGCCAAGAGCTAGGGCTGTCTTGCCATCGCCCCACGGTGCAAACACGTGGGTGACCTCCTCATTGGGAATAAAGCCCTCCAAGACGTATTCCAGAGAGTGGATCTTGTTGAGATCAACCGCTCCAACGCTGTAAGCAGACTCTGCGTGTTCATCACGCAAGAGCTTCAGTAAGTCAGGTTTGAGCGCCTGTTCGGTCTTGCCGAATCGACGCCTCATCTGGGTGCTGGCTGCTTGGTAGGCATTGATGTCCTTATCCAAGGCAGTCAAGTAGATCACCTTCAACAGGTCCAGGAACGGCAGTTCCTCTGGATCGGCTGCCAAGAGGCGACGCTTGCGTTCTGCCTTTTGACGCCATACGAGGTTCTCCTCTGCCTCAACCAGTGACCAAAACAGCGAGTTCTCCTCGCGTGTGCAGCCTTGCTGGACAAAGGGCAAGATCTCCTGCTTCGTCTGCTTAACGACGTGCAGAAGGTGTTCTACGCCGCATTGGCGTAGGTAGTGGTGATCATCTAATTGTTCTTGCAGCTTGAGTGCTTGCTTGAACTCAGGTCTGATGTTGGGGTCATCAGCTTCCTCCTCTTCCTCGTCGATCACTGCGACTGGGACGGGAGTTGTCTCAGGTTCAAAAGCTACCAAGCTGTTTGATTCCTGAACTGCAACAGGTTCAACAACCTTTGGCTCGATGAACTTTTGCCTTCGAGTGTCGAAGGTGATTAAGCCTGGGCATTTGGTATTGGTCTCAATCTCATTGATTCCGTTGATGAAGTCATCAACAGAACTGGAGCTAAGTGCCCACTCTGGGCAATACCCAGCTGGTCGGCAGTCAGACCCCAATACATGGGTTTGAAGGGCTACAAGGATCGCCCGATCAATGGGGTTGAAATAGTCATGCCAGCGTTCGACGCTGAACAAGAGTTCGCGTCCAGACCAGTAAGTCGATGGCTTGTTGTCCTTGTCAACGTTCCATCCCCACTGGTCTGCATCGCCCCAGCTTTCTTTGAGCAGTTGGTACGACTGCCGGAGTTCACGTAGTTGATCTTCTGCCGTTTCAGCCATGATGGATTTGGATAAGTACAGGGGCCCCTAACCCTTCAGGGGCCTTTTTCTTGTCAAAAACCGTCTGGGTCGTAGCCAATCTTTTGGCACGCCTCATGAAGCATCCGACGTATCAGCTGAGCAGGATCTCGCCCTTCAGTAAGTGCAACCGTTCGAATAAAAACGGCAAGCCGTTTCTGCACTCGAAAGGTCATCTGGTCTGCAAGTGGAGCTCCAATCTTTTCTCGCTGGTAGTAATCCAATTGAGAATGTCTACTCATCGTTCTCAACGTATGAGGAAACAATTGGATGCACTACATCGCCTTGCAAATCACGTTCAGCCC
>QCUJ01000035.1 GCA_003210795.1 Synechococcus sp. AG-679-B05
TCGCCAAGTGGTTGCGAAGGAGCCTCAGGTGCGCACCGGCAACTTCTACGCCGGCAACTCCTTTGGTCAGAGAGGCGAAGACCGTGGCTCGTTTTATCTCAGACTCCAACCATTGGAGCAGCGACCTCGTGGCGATCAAAGCAGTGCGGCGGTGAAACGCCGCCTGGCGAGAGAGCTCAGCAACCAAATCGACACCGCCAAGGTGGTGGTCACCACGCCACCGACGGTGGGCGGCTTCAGCAGTGAAGCCGGGTTACAGCTGGAACTGATGGACCGAAGCAGCGGACGGCTGAGCCTGCCGGAGTTCGAGGCTTTGGCTCGAAGGTTCATCGGCTTGGCCGAGGCAAGCGGCAGCTTTGAGCGAGTCAGCACGCGCTTCGATGCCAGCGCACCCCGGTGGCAGCTGACGTTGGACCGTGACCAGATGGCTGCTCTGGACCTGGATGTGGGGGCCACGCTTCGGGATATCGGCACAGCGATTGGAGGCCGCTACATCGACGACACCTTCGAGGGGGGACAGATCCGAAGCATCGTTGTGCAGCTTGACGGGCGGGATCGAAGTCGGCCAGACGATCTCTCTGGACTGATGGTGCGCAATCGCCAGGGTGACTTGCTCTCTGTGAACAACTTCGCCAGCCTGCAGCGCACGGAGGGTGCCAACAGCATCCGCCACTTCGATCTCAAGCGTGCCATCAGCGTGACCGCCGTGCCTGCGGCAGGAGTGAGCAGCGGCGAAGCCCTTCAAGTGCTGAACAGTGCCGGTGAGCAGGTCGCTGGCCAGAACATCGGCTTGACCTTCACGGGTCTGGCCCGTGAAGAGCGCAAGGCGGCTGGCGTCACCTGGGTGCTGTTCGGCCTGGGCGTTGTGGTGGTTTACCTGCTGCTGGCCGCGCTTTATGAGAGTTTTCTCGATCCATTGATCATCCTTTTGACAGTTCCGATCGCGTTGCTGGGGGCCTTGATCGGACTGCAGTTGCGTGGTCTACCACTGGATGTCTATGGGCAGATGGGCCTGTTGGTGCTGGTGAGTCTTGCGGCCAAAAACGGCATCCTGATCGTGGAATTCGCCAATCAGCGACAGGCTGCCGGGATGAAGGTCCAGGAGGCGATTCTTGATGCTGCCGTAAACCGAATACGCCCAATCCTGTTGACGGCGATCACCTCATTGGCGGGATTCCTGCCCCTGCTGCTGGCCAGCGGAGCCGGAGCTGCAAGTCGGGTCAGCATCGGCACGGTGGTTTTCAGCGGACTGCTGGTGTCCTCTGGTTTATCGCTCTTCGTAGTTCCGCCGGTCTATCTCCTGCTCAAACGCCGGGAATCCGGATGAGCCTGCATGTCGCAAGGGGCAGCAGCGACGGGATCAACAGTCGCAGGGGCTCGTTGCAATCTCACATTAAGGTTCATCGTTAAATCGTCCCTGACGCGGCGTCTTGGAAGCGTGATGACAGTTGCCAGACAGGCGGGAACTCCCACCAGCTCCCAGGCCCAGTTCTTCGACTACAGCTCGGCTGCCAACCCTCTACGGAAGGGATTGATCAGCAGAATCCCCTATCGCTGTTTTCCCGCCAGCTTCTTTGATCAGGCAGGAACAGAACTCAAGCCACTTGATTTAAGCGAGGAACTTGATTGCGAAGGTCCCGCCACCGGACCATCCCTGTGTGGCAACTTCATCCGACTGGATGGAGACTGTCTGCGCACCAGTGCCGATGCCACAAGCCAGCTGTTCTTCGTAGCGCGAGGCGAAGGCAGTAGCCAAGCATGCGGGCACACCTTCCACTGGACAGCCGGCGACACCTTCGTTCTGCCGGCAGGTGGGGAAGCGATTCACAGCAGTGATTCAACCGCCGGTCTGTACTGGGTGCATGACGCTCCTCTGCTGCGGTATCTCGGCGTCAGCACCGTAAAACCGATCTTTGAGCCTTGCTTTTACAGCCACCGTGACGCCAGAGCTGAACTGGACGCCATCGCCCGCAATCCCCGGGGTGCGAATGCCAACCGTGTGAGTGTGCTGCTTGGAAACAATGCATTCCCGCAAACAAGAACCGTGACCCACACCCTGTGGGCCATGCTCGGCATTCTTCCGGCGGGGCAGGTTCAACGCCCCCATCGGCACCAGTCGATCGCCTTGGATTTCGCAGTGGCATGCAAACCGGGCTGCTACACCCTGATCGGTACAGAGCTCGATGACGACGGAATGATTCGCAACGGGCATCGGGAGGACTGGGTTGCTGGAGCCGCCTTCGTGACTCCTCCGGGGTATTGGCATTCGCACCACAATGAATCCGGCGCTGATGCCTACGTTTTGCCCATTCAGGACGCTGGTTTGCACACCTACCTACGCACCTTGGATATCGCCTTCAGTCGATCGAGTGGCAAGGGCCAACATTCAATCAATCCCTGAATGCTGGGGGCTCATGCACGGGTCAAGAGCTGGTGGTAGGCACCAACCCAGCTGCCTTTCGCGTCGTAGCGCCGAACGATTTTTTCGATGCGATCGGAACCGGCACACCACCATGCCTCAATGACCAGTTCAGCCTGATCGGCCAGTGACTTGGGAGCGCGAATGGCCCCACCATCGGGAAGAGCTATGAGGCCTTCGAGATCGTCCGCTGCCACTCTCATGCCAGGACGGGTGAAGGTCGCATGGTCCTCGCCATGGCCTGAGATCCGATTCGTCTCCTCCAAGAACCAGTCACCCGAGAGCATCTCAGGCTCAAATGCCGGACGCTCCTCAACATTGCAACCGGCTCGAAACTCACGAATCAAAACGATTCGATCCAATCGCCCCGAACCATCCCAGAGCAGAACGAGGCGGTGACGCCTGTCTTGGGCAAGAAAGCCGAATTCGGCAAATGGACGCGACCAGGCCTGAGGAACAGGCGCAATGAAGAACGACCCTCGACAAAAACTCCCTGTGGGAAAGAAACACAGTTCAGGTTGAAGACCGCTGAAGTGTTGGCTGATCCGCTTGACCGGATCACCCGCTGGTGAAGCAACGGTGGCTGCGTCCTGATTGGACCAGAAGAGCAGTGAAAGCTCAATGCTTGAGCCAGACGGAGCCATGGACAACGTCAATTCAGAAGGCTGGAGGTGCTTCGGCTGAAGAAGCTGATCAAACGTAGTGAAACTTCCCTGCCAGACCCCGAGGTTCCGTTGAAACCGGGTCCACTGATCCGACATGACATTCCTTGATCACTTTGAGCATAAAAAAACCCGTCCGGTAAACCGGACGGGCGGGAACTAGGAACGACTCGTTGTTCAAACGGTTGGGCCGGGGATGATCAGCCGAACTTGCCTGAAGTCGATGCAATCAGGAAGGCGGCGTACGTGAGCACGTAGCCGACCGTGAAGTGGGCGAGACCAACGACACGGGCTTGAACAATCGAAAGCGCAACAGGCTTATCGCGGTAACCCATCATGTTCGCGATGGGGCTGCGCTGGTGTGCCCAGACGATGGTTTCGATCAGCTCCTGCCAGTAACCCCGCCAGGAGATCAGGAACATGAAACCAGTTGCCCAAACGAGGTGACCGAACAGGAACATCCAGGCCCAAACAGCAAGGTTGTTGCTGCCAAAGGGGTTGTAACCGTTAATCAGCTGTGAGGAGTTGAGCCACAGGTAATCGCGGAACCAACCCATCAGATAGGTGCTGGACTCGTTGAACTGAGCAACGTTGCCGGACCAGATGGCCAGGTGTTTCCAGTGCCAATAGAAGGTCAGCCAACCCACGGTGTTCAAAGCCCAGAAGACTGCCAGATAGAAGGCGTCCCAAGCAGAGATATCGCAGGTGCCACCTCGACCGGGTCCATCACATGGGAAGGAGTAGCCGAAGTCCTTCTTGTCTGGCATCAGCTTGGAGCCGCGGGCATCCAGAGCACCCTTCACAAGGATGAGGGTGGTGGTGTGCAGACCAAGAGCGATGGCGTGGTGAACCAGGAAGTCACCAGGACCAATGGGCAGGAACACGTCGGTGTTGCCGTTGATGGCGTCCAACCAGTAGTGATCACCAGGAATGTTCTGGGATGCAAGGCTGGCTGAGCTCGATGCATTGGAGAGCAGGACGTCCATTCCATACATGGCCTTGCCAGAGGCTGCCTGTACGAACTGGGCGAAGACGGGCTCAACAAGGATCTGCTTCTCGGGGGTACCGAAAGCCACGACCACGTCGTTGTGAACGTAGAGGCCGAGGGTGTGGAAACCGAGGAAGAGAGAGACCCAGCTCAGGTGGCTGATGATTGCTTCCTTGTGCTCGAGCATCCGAGCAAGGACGTTGTCCTTGTTGGCTTCGGGGTCGTAGTCACGGATGAAGAAGATCGCACCGTGGGCGAAGGCACCACACATCAGCGCGATGGCGATGTACTGGTGATGGGTATACAACGCTGCCTGAGTCGTATAAGCCTTCGAAATAAAGGCATACGAGGGCATCGCGTACATGTGCTGCGCAACGAGGCTGGTCACCACGCCCAAGGAGGCGAGAGCCAGACCAAGCTGGAAGTGCAGGCTGTTGTTGAGGGTGTCATAGAGACCCTTATGGCCAGCACCGAGGTCACCAGGGGTGCCCTTCGGCGGGTTATGGGTTTCGAGGATCTCCTTGATGGAGTGACCAATACCAAAATTGGTCCGATACATGTGGCCGGCGATCACGAAGAGGCAACCGATAGCCAGATGGTGGTGAGCGATATCCGTGAGCCACAACGCTTCACTCTGCGGATGGAAGCCACCGAGGAAAGTGAGGATTGCGGTACCCGCTCCTTCAGAACTGCCGAACGCCTGAGTCAGTGCATCAGGGTTCTGGGCATAGACACCCCAGTTACCGGTGAAGAAAGGTCCTAGACCCGCGGGGTGAGGGAGAACGTTAAGAAAGTTGTCCCAACCAACGTGCTGGCCGCGGGCTTCAGGTATTGCGACGTGGACCAGATGACCGGTCCAGGCAATCGAACTGAATCCAAACAGAACGGCAAGGTGGTGGTTCAGGCGCGACTCAGCATTCTTGAACCAGGCGAGGGAGGGGCGGAACTTCGGCTGAAGGTGCAGCCAGCCGGCAAACAGAGCCCAGGCCGACAGGATCATCATGAAGATGGAGCCCTGATACAGCTCTGAGTTGGTGCGCATGCCGATCGTGTACCACCAGTGGTACAGACCGGAGTACGCAATGTTCACCGGTGAGGAGGCTCCCGCCTGGGTGAAGGCCTTGATAGCGCCTTCACCAAAGTGGGGATCCCAGATTGCGTGAGCGATTGGGCTGACGTGCAGAGGGTCGACGACCCACTGCTCGAAGTTGCCCTGCCAGGCGATGTGGAACAGGTTTCCCGAAACCCACAGGCCGATGATCGCGAGGTGACCGAAATGCGTGGAGAAGAGCTTCTGATAGAGGCGCTCCTCCGTCATTCCGTCATGGCTCTCGAAGTCGTGAGCCGTGGCGATCCCGTACCAAATACGGCGGGTTGTCGGGTCCTGGGCCAGACCCTGGCTGAACGAAGGAAATTTCGTTGCCATTAGAGGGAAAGGTCAGGTGAGGTCAGCCGACCACAAGGATGTGGGCGTGGAAGAAGGCCCACGTGGTCGCAATTCCGCCCAAAAGGTAATGGGCAACACCCACGGCACGGCCTTGGATGATGGAAAGAGCACGGGGCTGGATGGCGGGAGCCACCTTCAGCTTGTTGTGAGCCCAGACAATGGACTCAATCAGCTCCTGCCAGTAGCCGCGGCCGCTGAACAGGAACATCAAGCTGAAAGCAAAGATGAAGTGGGCACCGAGGAACATGATTCCGTAGGCAGCCGTATTCGAGCCATAGCTGTTGATCACCTGAACGGCCTGAGCCCACAGGAAATCACGCAGCCAACCATTAATGGTGATGGCGCTATTGGCAAAGTTGCCATTGGTGATGTGCGCAACGGAACCGTTGGCATTCACCGTTCCCCAGATGTCGCTCTGCATCTTCCAGGAGAAGTGGAAGATAACAACCGACAGGGAGTTGTACATCCAGAAGAGACCAAGGAAGACGTGGTCCCAGGCGGACACCTGACAGGTGCCACCACGACCAGGGCCGTCGCAGGAGAAACGGAATCCGAGGTTCGCTTTGTCTGGAATCAGACGGGAGCTGCGGGCGTAAAGAACACCCTTCAGCAGGATCAGCACCGTCACGTGAATCGTGAAGGCGTGAATGTGGTGAACCATGAAGTCGGCTGTGCCGAGCGGCATGGGAGCAGCGGCAACCTTGCCGCCAACGGCAACCACGGAACCGTTGAACACTTCGCTCACACCGGCGAGGGCATTGGGAGCGGTGCTGCCTGCAGCAGAGGCGTGCACGTTCTGGATCCACTGAGCGAAGATCGGCTGAATCGAGATCGCTTTGTCGCTGAACATGTCCTGAGGGCGACCCAGGGCACGCATCGTGTCGTTGTGGATGTAGAGGCCGAAGCTGTGAGCTCCGAGCCAGATGCACACCCAGTTCAGGTGACTGATGATCGCGTCTCTTGCCTTCAGCACTCGGTCGAGCACGTTGTCGATGTGCTTCGCCGGGTCGTAATCACGAACCATGGCGATGGCGGCATGGGCGCCGGCACCAACAATGAGGAAACCGCCAATCCAGATGTGGTGGGTGAAAAGTCCAATCTGGGTTGGGTAATCGATCGCCATGTACGCATAGGGAGGCATGGCGTACATGTGCTGGGCCACGATGATGCTCAGGGATCCGAGCAGGGCCAGGTTGACAGCGAGCTGGGCATGCCAGGAGGTCGTCATGAACTCATACAGGCCGTCGTGACCATTGGAGGCAGGGAACAGAAGAGGATCACCCTTCTGGCCTTCCAAGATCTCCTTGATGGAGTGACCGATGCCCCAGTTCGTGCGGTACATGTGACCGGCAACGATGAACAGAACGGCGATCGCCACATGGTGATGGGCGATATCGGTCATCCACAGACTTCCTGTTACTGGATTCAGACCACCCTTGAAGGTGAGGAAATCGCTGTAAGCGGCCCAGTTACCGGAGAAGAACGCTCCAATACCTGCGCTAAATCCGGGATACAGCTGTGCCAGGAGTTCTTGATTGAAGAAATCGTGGGGCAGGGGAATATCTGCCACGGAAGCGATGGTCTGACCATTCAGCACCAGCGGCTCGCCGGCATCGATGGCATCCATCAACTTTGTGACGGGGACTGACACGTGGATTAGGTGTCCAGCCCAGGAGAGCGAACCGAGACCCAGCAGACCTGCCAGGTGGTGGTTCAACATCGACTCAACGTTTTGGAACCACTCCAGTTTGGGCGCTGCCTTGTGGTAGTGAAAAACACCTGCGTTGAGCATGAGGCCGGCCATCACCAGAGCACCGATGGCCAAGGCCATGAGCTGGGTTTCACTGGTGATGCCCCATCCACGCCAAACGTGGAACAGGCCTGAGGTGATCTGGATGCCTTGGAACCCGGCACCCATGTCTCCATTGAGGATTTCCTGGCCAAAAATGGCCCAGACCTGCTGGGCGCTTGGCTTCACATGGGTGGGGTCGGCAAGCCAGCCGGAATAGTTGGAGAAGCGAGCACCGTGGAAGAAGGCGCCACTCAGCCAGATGAAAATGACGGCCAGATGGCCGAAGTGTGCGGAGAAGATCCGCCGAGAGACCTCTTGCAGGTCGCTCGTGTGAGCGTCGAAGTCGTGAGCGTTGGCGTGAAGATTCCAAACCCAGGTTGTGGTTTTGGGACCTTTCGCTAGAGCGCGGTCAAAATGTCCGGGCTTACCGAACAGCTCGAAGGTTGCGGGATTGTCAACCTTCTCGACCTGGCTTTTCGCGTCACTCCCACGCTCCGGTGGGCTAATGGTCATCGAGTCGTTCCTCGAGGGACGGGATTCGAGGTGGAGGGCCACCCCTCCAGCGGATCGTGATCCACTGGGGCCCCGGGTCAAGCTCCGCAAGGGTGCAAGAGCCGGGCGACAGCGCGGCGTAGAAGTCGAAACTCCTTTGCTTCACTGAGGCGAGGGCCCCGAAGAGGGGACCGCTGTATAGAGCATAGGAGCCGCAAGTGGCCAGAACGGCCAGCGAGTTACAAAGGTTAAATCCCATCGACGGCCAGTCAGCCACTGGCGTCTGCACAAGGCTCGTTGTCAACCAAAACAGCTCAGATACAGCCGCAAATCAACATCAATCTGATTATTTACAGAGGCTGTTTGTCACTTATTTAGAATTCCTCCACTGGTCTGGGCACAATGAAATGAAGTGTCTGCACCCACCTGTCATGCCACGCCCTGGCCTGAAGCTGCTGCTGGGGGTCCTTCTCGCAGGCCTGCTTCTCCTGTATGTGCAGTCACCAGCTTCAGCGTTACCAGGCTGGATGAGCCGAAGCCATGAAGCGACAGACGAACTGCGGGTCATCCCCCCCCGCGCTGGACTCCTGCAGGAAGTCGCTCCCCCAGGCGCAGTTCAGGAGATCAAACGAAGACTCAGCAATCGACGTCCGCAGTTGCGACTGCTGTCCCCGAAAGCCGACAGCATCACCAACTCTTCCACAATTGAGCTCACCCTGGTCATCGAGGACTGGCCGGTCAGCCGGGACCCTGAGCTCGGCATAGGCCCCCACGTGGCCATCCAGGTGGATGACCGACCTCTGATCCGGCTTGATCAGCTGGACGACAACCTTGTAAAGATTCAGCTGAATGACCTCAACCCTGGCAGTCACCGGTTCTCAGCCTGGGCTGCCTATCCCTGGGGGGAAGCCGTTAAAAGCTCTGGAGCATCGTTGCAGTGGCAACTTCACCAATGGCAACGGCTGGAGGGCTCACAACCCCAGGCCAATGAGCCATGGCTGGTACCCAATCCGATCACAGACCAAATCAATCATCAGCCGCTGCTGATCGACTGGCTGCTCTGGAACGCGCCGCTTCAGAACCTCAGAGATGGTGACGCGCAGTGGAGAGTTCGCGTCAGCCTGGATGGCGACAGCTTCCTGGCTGATCGTCAAGACGCCCTCTGGCTCAAAGGGAGTGGCAGCAATGGCGGGGCCACGCTTCAAATGGAACTGCTCGATGGCCGCGGGGAACCGCTTCAGCCGGTCTTCAACAACCAACTGACCCGCCTGGAACCAGCCCGCAGAAATCGACCGGCCTGGCTTAAGGAGCAGATCACACAAGAGAACGCTCTGCGCCTGAGTGGTGAACCAGCTCTCGTGCCTGTTGAGGCGGAAGCTCTGGAAGAGCCTGAACTGAAACTCGAGGACGTTTCACAGCCAACTCCTCCCGTCGCGAGCGAACAGTATCCGATCCCCCTTCAGACGCAGACCCCCGAGACAACTGCTGGCATCGACCCTTCACATGAGCCGCTCGACCAACAGCCTGCGAATCAATCGCCAGCCATCGCTGCGGAACAATCTTCAGTGAAGGAAGAGCTGACGGAACAAGACCAGGTGGAACAGCCTGTTTCTGAAGAGCCCGCCGCAGAAGAGGGAACACCGCCGATAACACCCCTGGATCCACCGGCGGCTCCTGAACTGAAGGCCGAAGAGCCGGTTCTGCGCCCGCAATCCAGCCTGGGAGGATCAGCGCGGGAGCTGCTGAATGCCGATGGGCGTCTTCGGCAGCCCTGAGTTTCTCAACACATCGCATCCTCTGACTTCTTTGCCTCCCCGTTCAGGACCGGCCTCTCTGGCGCTCGGGCTATCCGCAGCCAGCGAGCCAATGCTGGAACGCCTGAAACTGCGTGGTCAGGCGGAAGCCATCAGCCGAACGGAAGGACGAGCCACAGAACTGCTTCAGCTCCACTGGCACTCAGGGGAAACGCTTCTGGTGATCGGCGCCGTGGGTGCTGTCACCCGACTGATCGCACCACTGATCCAAGGGAAAGACAAGGATCCAGCGGTGCTGGTTCTGGATCCTGGGGGGCGTTGGGTCATCCCCGTGCTCGGAGGCCACAACGGTGGAGCGGAACAAAGGGCAAGGGAACTCGCTGCTGAACTGCAGGGTTCCGCCGTGCTGACTGGAGCATGTGCCAGCGAAGGCCGCCTCGCCCTTGATGCCTTTGGAGAGGCCTGGGGCTGGCGACGCAGGGGCTCCATCGAATCCTGGCGTCACTTGATGCAGCATCAGGCCAACCACAACAAGGTGACCGTGCATCAGAGCCAGGGACTCACCGCCTGGCAGACATTGCACAACCTGATTGAACCGGTTGGATCCCAGGCTAAAGCGGATATCTCGATCGGCTCAGAGCACAAAGACGGCTGCTCATGGCATCCGGCCAGTCTCTGGCTTGGGGTGGGCTGTGAGCGCGGAACCAGCCTCAATCTCGTGGAACGCGCCATCCGGGAAGCCCTTTCTGAAGCCGGACTCGCGTCGGAAGCGGTGGCCGGTCTGGCCAGCATCGATCGCAAAGCTGATGAGACAGCCCTTCAGTCGCTGACCGGGAGCAAGCAATGGCCGTTCCGCACCTACAAAGCCGATGTCCTTCATGGGGTTGCTGTTCCCAGTCCATCGGACGTGGTACTGAAAGAGATGGGTACCGCCTCGGTGGCTGAAGCGTCAGCTCTGGTGGCCGCGGGTGAGGGCGGACAGCTGCGCTTGTCCAAGCGCATCGTGCATGCGAAGACCGAACCACCGGATTGCCAAGAGCAGGGTGCCGTCACCGTGGCGATTGCCGAAGCGGCTCGTCCATTCGCCCCCCAGCGGGGTGAGTTGCACCTGATCGGCAGTGGCCCCGGCGAGCCTGCACTGTTGAGTGGCGATGCAAGACAGGCACTGGCCCGATGCACGGTCTGGGTGGGGTACGGCCTTTATCTCGACCTCCTGGAACCGTTGCGCGAAGCCCATCAACTGCGCCGTGAAGGCCAGCTGACTAGGGAGTGGGATCGCTGCGCAGAGGCTCTGGCTCTGGCACAGCAAGGAGCGAAGGTTGCCCTGATCTCATCCGGTGACAGCGGCATTTATGGAATGGCCGGCCTGGCCCTCGACCTCTGGCTCCAGCTACCGAAGCCGGACAGACCCGATTTCCAGGTTCACCCGGGCATTTCAGCCCTTCAACTGGCTGCCGCCCGGGCCGGAGCTCCACTGATGCATGACTTCTGCACCATCAGCCTCAGTGACCGTCTGACCCCCTGGTCGGTGATCGAGCGACGACTGAGCGCCGCCGCAGCTGGTGACTTCGTTGTCGCGCTTTACAACCCGCGTTCGCAAGACCGTGACTGGCAACTGGGCCGAGCAAGAGAGTTGCTTATGAAACACCGCCAAATGGAGACGCCGGTTTTTATAGCCAGGCAATTGGGACGCAAGGAAGAAGATTTACAGCTGACCACTTTGGAGGCCCTGAATCCTCACGATATCGACATGTTGACCCTCGTACTGATCGGCAACAGCAGCACTAAAGAATGTGATGGCAGGATGATTACACCTCGGGGTTATCCGGGAGCTCAACTTCAGTAAGCAACGAAAAGTGCCAATAAGTAATGAGATCTTTACGAATGATTCGCGCTAATCGGGATGACAGGATTCGAACCTGCGGCCCCTTCGTCCCGAACGAAGTGCGCTACCAAACTGCGCCACATCCCGGCCTTCTCATTGTAGAAGAAAACAGGGCTAATTACTCCTGATTCAGGGGGACGTCTAGGGTGTGGATTGACCGTTTTAAGCCGTGCTCAAACCTGAGTGGTTGCGCGTCAAAGCCCCGCAGCGGGAACGGATCGGCGCTGTTTCCGACCTACTGCTGGATCTCAAGCTGAACACCGTCTGCCAGGAGGCCAGCTGCCCCAACATCGGGGAGTGCTTCGCCGGCGGCACCGCCACATTTCTGATCATGGGCCCGGGTTGCACCCGCGCATGCCCCTACTGCGACATTGATTTTGATAAGAGCGTTCGAGCGCTGGACCCCACGGAGCCGGAGCGCTTAGGGGAAGCGGTGGCACGCCTGGGCCTGAAGCACGTGGTGATCACCTCAGTGAATCGGGACGATCTCGCCGATGGCGGTGCATCCCAGTTCGTCGCTTGCATCCGGCAGGTGCGCCGCCGATCACCCTTCACAACGATCGAGCTGCTGATTCCTGATCTCTGCGGCAACTGGGACGCACTTGCTGCAGTGATGGAGGGCGGTCCGGATGTTCTGAACCACAACATCGAAACGGTGCCGCGGATGTACCGACGCGCCCGACCACAGGCGAAATACGAGCGATCGCTGGAACTACTCCAGCGGGTCCGTGAGGGCTGGCAGAAGGCTTACAGCAAGTCGGGCCTGATGGTGGGTCTTGGGGAAACCGACGAGGAAGTGATCGGCACCCTGCGAGATCTGCGGGAGCACAGGGTGGACATCGTCACCATCGGCCAGTACCTCTCTCCGGGTCCCAGACATTTGGCGGTGGACCGCTTCGTGACGCCGGAGCAGTTTGAGAACTATCGCCGCATCGGAGAGGACGAGCTGGGCTTCCTTCAGGTGGTGAGCACACCGCTCTCACGCAGCAGCTATCACGCCGGCGAAGTGCAGCGGCTCATGGCCAGCCATCCCCGCTGACGGGGATCCATTCCTGCAGCTGCCAGTCCACCAGGCCGGCGCGAATCATCGGATCGTTCTGAACCCACTCCAGGGCCGTGGCATAGGAGGCCGCTTCGAAGATCAGCAGACCACCTCCTCCAGGGCGTCGATCCTGATCGACCAGAAAACCACTGCGGATGATCTGGCCTCGAGTCATTTCCTCTTCCACCCAACGCTGATGGGCCTTGAGCCATGGCCGCCTCTGCTCGATCGGCAGGGCGGCTGTTGAAGCGGTGAAGGTCTCGGTCTTGATGAACCAGGGCACGGCGTTGTGGCCGGATCAGGCGGCAACCGCCTGCTTGTTCACCAACCCCATGGCCTCCCGCTCACTAGGAGGAATCAGCACCTTGAACTGCAACATGGCAGTGGCCCAGTCCGCCAACAGAGATGCAGCTTTGATGCTGCCGGTGACAGCCAGGTGCTTCTCAAGCAGACCTTTAAGGGTGCTCTCCTGCTCAGGGGTGGTGATGCAGCACACATCCACAATTTCTGGATTCACGCGAGGAGTCACGCGATCGCCCTCGTCCAGCAGGAAGGTGACGCCGCCGGTCATCCCGGCGGCGACGTTGCGGCCCGTGCTGCCCAGCACCACCACCACACCGCCGGTCATGTACTCACAGCAGTGGTCTCCGGCGCCTTCCACAACGGTGCGGGCGCCACTGTTGCGCACGCCGAAGCGCTCACCGGCACGGCCATGGGCAAACAGCTCCCCTCCGGTGGCGCCATAGAGGCAGGTGTTCCCCAGGATCACCTGGTCACCGGGGGGCGCTGTCGCATCAGCGGGCACAAGGGTGATGCGGCCACTGTTCATGCACTTGCCGACGTAGTCGTTGGCTTCACCCTCCAGACGGACGTTCAGGCCTTGAACCAGTAGGGCTCCGAAACTCTGGCCAGCGGCACCACGGAACGTGAGATCGAGCTGGCCTTCAAAACCACGGTTGCCATGACGCTGGGCGATCTCGCCCGCAAGACGGGCACAGACGCTGCGATCGGTGTTAATGATCTCGATCGTGCGGCTGACGCTGCCATGGCTTTCGATCGCTGCCATCAGTTCCGCGTCGGCCAGTAGCTTGTCTTCGAGGATCGGGCCGTTGCCATGGGCCACAGCACTGTGCTGCAGCCAACTGCGATTGTCGGAACCCTTAATCGGCGCCAGCAGGCTTGAAAGGTCCACGCAGCGCGTCTTGGCCAGCTCCACATCCCGGGGCTGGAGTAGATCAGCACGGCCGATCAGCTCCTCAAACCTTGTGACCCCCAGCAGGCTCATCAGCTGACGCACCTCTTCAGCCACATACCAGAAGAAATTGACCACGTGTTCCGGCACACCGGTGAAGCGTTGGCGCAGGTTCTCCTTCTGCGTTGCCACGCCGACGGGGCAGCTGTTGAGGTGACAGACGCGGGCCATCACGCAGCCTTCGGCGATCATCGCGATGGAGCCGAAGCCATATTCTTCAGCCCCCAGCAGCGCTGCGATCACCACATCCCAACCGGTCTTGAGACCGCCGTCAGCCCGCAGCAACACACGGTCGCGAAGACCGTTCTCCAGCAGGGATCGATGCACTTCCGTGAGGCCCAGTTCCCATGGACCACCGGCATGCTTGATCGAACTCAGTGGGGAAGCTCCGGTGCCGCCGTCGTGGCCGGAAATCTGAATCACATCGGCATTGGCCTTGGCAACGCCCGCCGCAATTGTGCCGATACCGATCTCGGCGACCAGCTTCACGCTCACCGGTGCAGCGGGGTGAACCTGATGCAGGTCATGGATCAGTTGAGCCAGATCTTCGATTGAGTAGATGTCGTGATGGGGCGGCGGTGAGATCAGGGCCACCCCAGGCTTGCTGTTGCGCAGCCAAGCGATGTAGGTGTCCACCTTCGGGCCAGGCAACTGGCCGCCTTCCCCGGGCTTGGCTCCCTGGGCCACCTTGATTTCGAGCTGCTTGCCACTGCGCAGGTACTCAGCGGTGACACCAAAACGACCCGAGGCGATCTGCTTGATGGCGGAGCAGGCCGTATCACCGTTGCGAAGGCCTCCGATGCTGGGGAACGACGCGGAGCGACCGTCGTTGTCCACATCACTCAGAACCTGGAAACGGGCTGGATCCTCCCCACCCTCACCACTGTTGCTCTTGCCGCCGATGCGGTTCATCGCCACCGCGAGAACTTCATGGGCTTCACGGGAAAGAGCGCCAAGGCTCATGCCACCGGTGCAGAAGCGCTTGCAGATGCTCTCCACACTCTCCACCTGCTCCAGGGGCACCGGTGTTGGCGCCAGCTTGAACTCCACCAGATCGCGCAGAGCCAGCACCGGACGGTTCTTTAGCAGCGCCTGATACGTGGAGAAGTGGTCGTAACCAGGCCCCTGGGCCACCGCCTTGTGCAATGCCTTGGACAGTTCAGGGTTGTTGCGGTGGTATTCGGCGCCACTGCGATACCGCACGAAGCCGATGAATTCGAGCTTGCTGCGATCCAGTTCAGGGAAGGCCTTGGCATGCATCGAGAGAGTTTCATTAGCGAGCTCCGCCAACGTCATGCCTGCCACGCGGCTGGTGGTGCCGGTGAAGGCCGTCTCGATCACATCGGCTCCAAGACCGATGGCTTCAAAAATCTGAGCACCGTGGTAACTGGCGAGCAGCGAGATACCGATCTTGGAAAGGATCTTGCGCAATCCGTTCTCAAGGGAGATTCGAACATTGGCCTGAACCCGTTCCGCATCCAGGGCCGGCAGCTTGCCCTGCTCGATCCGTTTCTTGGTCTTGGGGTGCTCCAGCCAATGGCGGGTGGTCTCCCAGGTGAGCCAGGGGCAGATCGCGCTAGCCCCGTAACCGATCAGGCAGGCGATGTGGTGCGTGCTCCAGCACTGAGCGGTATCAACAACGAGAGAACATCGCAGCCGAAGCTTCTGGCGCAGCAGGTGATGGTGAACGGCGCCGACGGCGAGCAGGGCCGGCATCGCCGCCGTGGTGGCATTGAGTTGGGAGGCTGACCCTGAGGCCTCAACCCGATCAGAGAGCACAAGAACCTGGGCACCGCCGCATACCGCCTTCTCGGCGGCTTCACAGAGGGCATCCAGCGAAGCCTTCAGGCCACCGGTGCAGGCTTCAACGCCCACCTGGGTGGAGAGGGTCGTCACCGGCAGGCCCTGCTGACCGATTGCGACCAGCTCGCTCTCATTCAGAACCGGAGTCTCGAGATGGATCACCGCAGCGGCCTCAGCCTGGGGCTTCAGAGCAGGGCGGCGCTCACCCAGATGCATCTCGAGGCTCATGACGAGCTTTTCGCGCAGGGGGTCAATCGGAGGGTTGGTGACCTGCGCGAAACGTTGCTTGAAGTAGTCGTAAAGAAGGTGAGGCTTATCGGAGAGCACCGCCAGCGGGATGTCGTCCCCCATGCAGTAGGTGGGCTCTTTGCCGAGGGCAGCCATGTCCTCGATGATCATGTCGAAGTCCTCGGCGGTGAAGCCCATTGCCGTCTGCAACCGGAGCAGATCCAACTCACCCACCTGGCGGTTCTGGGTCCAGGGCTGCGGTTCAACATTGCGGCGATGCTGCTGAAGCCACTGCGAGTAAGGGAAACGGCCTGCGGCGTCTTCCTTCACCGACCAGTTGTCGAATAGTTGACCACTCTCCAGATCAACGGCCAACATCTGCCCGGGGCCAAGCCGGCCCTTCTGCACAACGGTCTTGCCGCTGAGATCCACGACACCGGTCTCGGATCCCATAATCACAAAACCGTCCTCGGTGGTGCACCACCGCGCCGGACGCAAACCGTTGCGGTCGAGTGTGGCGCCCACACGCTTGCCATCTGCGAACACCAGCAGGGCCGGTCCGTCCCAGGGCTCCTGAATTCCGGCATTAAATTCATACATGGCCGTCACCTCTGGACGGCTGTCGAGATCTGGCTGGTTGCGAAACGCTTCCGGAACCAACGTGATCAGGCTGTCGGTGATGGTGCGGCCGCTGCGGACCATCAGTTCCAGCGTGGCGTCGAGGTTGGCCGAATCGCTGAATGCGGGGTTGACGACGGGGATGAGGTCATCCGCTGCGTCACCCCACACGTTCTCGAGCGTGGCTTCCGATGCCTTCGCCCAGTTGAGATTGCCCAACAGCGTGTTGATTTCGCCGTTGTGGCCCAATAGACGCATCGGCTGGGCCAGGGGCCAGCGAGGCAGGGTGTTGGTGCTGAAGCGGCGGTGGTACACAGCAAAACTCACAGCAAATCGTGGGTCGCGAAGGTCGGCGTAGTACCGCGCCAGCACCTCGGAGCGCACCATGCCCTTGTAAATAACCGTTCGGCTGCTCAGGGAAGCGACGTACAGGTCGTGCGCACCATCTGCCCCGAAAGCAGCGCGAATACGCGCTCCGATCCGCCGACGCAAGCGCAGCAACAGGCCTTCAAAGTCAGCATCTTCGGCATCGCCGTCGAGCGCCCACTGCTCAATCACTGGAGCCGTTTCATGGGCCATGGTGCCGAGCACCGTTGGGTCCACAGGAACAGTGCGCCATCCAAGGGGGCGCAAACCAAGAGACCTGGCCTCCTCATCACAGAGACAACGGTCATCCTCACGACAACCTGCGTCCTGCGGCATGAACATCATGCCGAGACCCTTTGCTGCAGCTGCTTCAGGCCAGACCTCTTTCAGATAGCCCCAGGGGATCTGGCAGAGCACACCGGCGCCGTCCCCGGAGTCACCATCACCGCCGCATCCGCCGCGATGCTCCATGCAACCCAACCCCCTGAGCGCCTGCTCCAGCACCCAGTGACTGGCCTGCCCCTGCAGTTGAGCCAGAAACCCCACACCACAGGCATCCTTTTCGCCAGCCACAGCCTCGGGCGCAGCGCTATCGCTGTAGG
>QCUJ01000036.1 GCA_003210795.1 Synechococcus sp. AG-679-B05
ACAGCCCCGCAGCGGCTGAAGATCTGGTGCGTCGGGCTGGCTGGAGAATTCAGCAACGCTGGCACGATGAAGACGACCACGTGTCGCTGCATCTTCTGCTGCCGTCAAACTGAGGTTTGACCACCCCTGCATCGGGATCATGACCTGGCTGGACCAGCTGGAACAGGAATTGGACCAAAGGCTGTCCTTGTTTCTGCGGAGCAATCCCTTGCAGGTGCGGTTGTTCGAAGAACAGCATCTACGCGACCGTGTACACGCTCTGCAACGTCAACGGCTACAACTGGCCGAGGAAGCCAACGAACAGCGGCGCCAGCTTCTGGCTCTAGCTGAGGATGTCAAAGCCTGGACCGAGCGAAGCAACAGGGCAAGAGCTTCAGGCGCATCAGACCTAGCAAGAAGGGCCGACAAGCACCTGGCCGAACTGATGAATCAGGGGCATGAGCTCTGGAATGATTTGGACTCACTGGGTCGCCGCTTCGACGAAGTGGACGCACAACTTTTGGAACTCAAGCAGCGAAAGAGCAACCTCAGCAAACTGGATCAGGACTGGGCACTTTTTGAAGCAGAGCAAGAACTCAATGACCTACGCCGTGAAGCTGGCCTGAGTTGAGCTGAACTCAAGCCTTGGGGGCAGGGGGCTCAAGGCTGACACCCTCGGGCGGAGGAGTGGGGTCCGGATCAGCAATCAGCATGTGCTGCAGCACAATTTCGGGGCGCTCACTGTCGCGCCAGCGAATGCGATAGGCCGGCATCTTGGTGCCGCGGCTGGTGGTCTGCTCCACCGGCTCCATCACCCATCCCCTGCGGGAACGGCCCTGGGGATTGCGCTTGACCACAGCATCTGCGTGCTTGAAGCGGAACCCGACGCGTTCACCACTCATGGGGATTGGACTGTGCCACTGTCACCATTATTCCACTGCGAGGGAATCGCCCCCACGGGACTCCGGACGGAGCAGCGGAAAGGCGATCACATCCCGGATCGAAGGACTGTCGGTCAGCAGCATGACCAACCGATCAATGCCGATGCCGAGGCCGCCGGTGGGCGGCATACCCAACTCAAGCGCATTGACAAAATCCTCATCAAGCCCCTGAGCCTCCAGGTCACCAGCCGCCTTGCGAGCCTGCTGCGCCTCCAGCCGTTGACGCTGATCCACCGGATCAGTGAGCTCACTGAAGGCATTGCCATGCTCACGGCCCACGATGAACAGTTCAAAGCGTTCCACCAGACCGGGCTTGCTGCGGTGGGGCCGCGCGAGGGGTGAAATCTCCACCGGATAGTCGGTCACAAAGGTGGGTTGGATCAGGGTGGATTCAACCGCTTGCTCAAAGGCTTCGTTCAGGAGACGCCCGACGGAATCGGCCAGTTCGGGGGTATGCAGACCCTTCGCTGCCATCGCTGCGACGGCCTCCTCTCGGCCGACAAAACGAGAGAAGTCCAGCCCCGTCGCATCTTCAACGAGCTCATGCATGGTGGCCCGCCGCCAAGGCGGAGTGAGATCGATCTCCGTGCCCTGATAGGTGATCCGGGTGCTGCCACAGACCTCCTGGCAGACGCAGCTCAGCATCTGCTCGGTGAGCTCCATCATCCCGACGTAATCGGTGTAGGCCTGATAAACCTCGACCGAAGTGAACTCAGGGTTGTGGCGGGTGCTGACCCCCTCATTGCGGAAGATCCGTCCCAGCTCATAAACACGCTCAAACCCACCCACCACCAGACGCTTCAGGTGCAATTCGGTGGCGATGCGCAGCGTGAGCGGCAGATCTAGGGCGTTGTGGTGGGTTTCAAACGGTCGGGCATCAGCACCTCCAGGTTCGCTCTGCAGAACAGGGGTTTCGATCTCAAGAAAGTCACGGTCATCCAACCAGCGACGAATGCCGCTTACCAGGCGGGCCCGACGCCGGAAGGTATCCCTGGTGTCGGGTGAGACCACCAGATCGAGATAGCGCTGTCGATAACGCTTCTCCACATCGGCAAGACCGTGCCACTTGTCCGGCAGTGGCTGCAGGCTCTTGGTGAGCATGCACCAGTCGGTCACCTTCACCGATAGTTCGCCGCGGTCGGTACGACGCAGGGTCCCCCGGACGCCCAACCAGTCGCCGCTGTCCACCAAGGACGTGATCTGTTTGAACCAACCCTCCTGTTGAGCCTCAAGACCTGCCTTTTCCAGAAAAAGCTGGATGGTTCCAGTCTCATCAGCCAGGGTGAAGAAGGCCAGCTTGCCCATCACGCGACGGGTCATCACGCGACCGGCCACAGCGACGCTCACCTGGCGTTCCTCCCCCTTGGGAAGATCCGCATGGTCCTTTTGCAGGGCAGCCATGCGATGGCTTGCATCAAAACTCAGGGCGTAAGGACCCTGACCTAATTCAGCGAGAGACTTGGCCTTCTCCAGTCGGGTATCGCGCAGCTCAGACAAGGCAGCAGGGGCGTTCGCGCGCCATCCTGCCCGCCCGTGGTTCCATCAACCGGTTGCCGCGGCCTCACCCATGCGCTGGGAGGCATAACCGATGCCACGCACGGTGAGGATCATTTCAGGATTACGGGGGTCCGGCTCGAGTTTGCCCCTCAACCGAGCCACATACACGTCAACAACCCGAAGATCGGCAGCCCGTCTCGGGGGATAACCCCAGAGCTGCTCGAGAATTTCTGCCCGAGGAACAACCCGTCCGGGATCCCGGAACAACAGCTCCAACAGGCTGAATTCGGTGTAGGTGAGATTGATGCGCTCGGCACCACGGGTCACCTGACGACGATTGGTGTCGACAACCAAGTCGCCGAGAAGCAGCACGCCTTGGCCGGTGGGCAATTCGCGGCTTTCAACCTCGGCATTGCCGCGACCGACCCTGCGCAGGATGGTGGCAATCCGTGCTTCGAGTTCCTTTGGGCTGAACGGCTTCGGGAGATAGTCGTCAGCACCGAGATCAAGGCCGGCCACCTTTTCGGAGATGGCATCAACCGCCGAAAGGAAAATGATCGGGACGCAGGATTCAGCTCTAAGGCGACGACAGACCGCAAAGCCGTCGAGCTTCGGCAGCATCACATCGAGAACAACCAAATCGGGCGATTCCTTGTGGAACAGCTCGAGGGCCTGCTCACCATCTTCTGCGCATATCACGGTGTAGCCCGCAAGCTGCAGGCGCATCACCAAAACACGACGAACAGCAGCTTCGTCGTCCACCACCAGAACCGTGGCCTTGGGTTGGATAGGGAGATCCCCGACCATTGTCCTGGCTTAACAGGTTGAAACCATACAGTTCAGAACTTCCTGACCGCTCAAAAACAACACCGACTCAGCGTTGTTTTCGGATTGTCTTAATAATCTGACGAATGGTTAAGGCCAGCGCGACTCGGAATAACGATTCCACTCAAGGGCCGCCTGTCGCAAGGCTTGGTCACTGTCCACCTGGCCCAGCATCGCTCGCTGCAGCTGGGTGTAAACGATCGACTGGAGCCGTTTGATTCCCGGCGATGCCGGCACCAAAACGTCTGCTCGCTCGAGGATTTCGGCTGACAAACGACGGGCCTTACGAATTTGTTGTTCCGGCACCGTTACAGGCTGCTCGTTATCGAGCTCTCGACGAATAAAAGCCAGGGCTTCACGGGACGACGGCAAAACCCGTGCTTCCGTGGCAAAGCGGGCCTGATGCTCAGCATTGGTGAGGTAAAGCGCCAAGCGCAGCGCTTCACGCTGGCGCGAACTCTGCCGCGGTACTGCCAAGGTCATTAACGCCACATTGGCCCTTTCGTCAGCACCGGTGAGGGGTGGATGCGCTTCTGTGACGGCCGCCACTCCTGGAGCGTTGGTCTGGATGCTGCGCAGAAACTCTGCACCGGTAGCGGCAAGGGCAAGATCACCGCTCTGAAATAACTCGATCGCACGGCGCTGTCCCTGGCTCACCACTTCTCGGGGCAGCAGACCCTCGCCGTACATCGCTGTCCAGAAGCGGAAGGCTTTGCGACCGGCCTCTGTGGCGAAGGCCGCACGACGGCGTGCATCCAATAGCACCACTCCCATCTGTACAAGGCTTTCCAGCAGTTCGGCAGAATCATCTGGAACGGCCGTAACGAAGAGCCCATAGCGACCGGTGCGCTCACGGATCCTGCGGGCGAACGCGGGAACCTGCTCCCATCGAACGGGGGGTGTTCCCAGACCGGCGGCCCGCAGCAACTGGCGATTCACCAGGCTCAGGCGCACAGTGAGGTACCACGGCACGGCAATATGCCCAGCATCGGGGTCTTGGCAAGCAGCCCAGACCGTTGGGAGATAACGCTCGGACACGCCCTCTGGCAGCAGAGGTGTGAGGTCGGTCAGTCCCCCTTTGCTGGCCAGATTGGCCGCAAAGGGGGGATTGAGATTGACCAGATCCGGTGCGGTGCGAGCAAAAACAGCCGCCAGCAACTTGCGTTCCACCGACCCCCAGGGGAGATCTGTCCAGCGGACTGCAGCCTCTGGATTCAACTGTTGCCAACGGGTGAGAACGTTGGCGAAATAAGTATTGAACTTTGGTGCCAACTGCAGCGTCCAGAGGTCCAACCCCGACCTGTTAACGCTGCGAGCGCAGGCCGCCAGACCTGCGGCAAGGCCGGCTCCCAGACTTCCTCGCAACAGCTCACGTCGTCTCATGCCGGCACCCTGCGCCGCCAGATCAGAAGCTGAAGCGACACCAGCATCGGAGCGAGAACACCCGTCACCAAGGTCTGGCAAGCAAGCGTGTGCAATCCCCACGCCCACAAGGACGGCTCAAGCACTTCACCTCCACCTCCACCTCCACCGATCAGTAGCTGCAGCAGGAGGGTCAGGCCCAGTATTCCCGTTCCCAACAAAGCCAGCAATCCGAGATTGAAACTGCGCTGGACCGGGGAAGCGCGGCGACCGATCCGGCCCCACCACCACCCGAGACCAATCAGTGCCGGCACCAGGGTGAGTCCATCCAGAGTCAACCCATCGAGCACAAGCCCGAGAGCAGCACCGGCCAACGCTCCAGAGATGGGGCCATCCACCAGAGCCCAAGGCAGCAGCCACAACACCACCCAGCAGGGCGGAACCCCGTCCAGGCCCAACCAGGGTGGCGTTGCGAGGGTGGCCATCGGCACCATCAGAGCGGAAGCGACACAGATCGGCTGGCGGTGCAAACGATTCATCTCAGCGGGTGCGTACCTGAACCCAATCGATCGCTTCTGGCGCAGCGATCAGCTGTACCACCGCAGTCGCAAACGGCACGGCCTGGTCATCCACCGACTGCACGACTGCCACCGGCAAATTTGGCGGCAACAACGTGCTAGCGGGAGAGGTACTGACGAGATCACCGGGGCGAACATCCGGATCGCGGACGATGAAACGCAACTCAGGGCGAGTGGCGCCGGTGCCCACCAGCAGGCCGTGATCCCGTGACCGCGGCAACCAGACACCAATCGAATGTCCCGGGGCCGTCAGCAGCTTGACCCGGGCTGTGGCAGGCGTGACACTCGCCACCCGACCCAGCAGCCCCCCAGGGCCAAGGACAGCATCATCCTTGGCGATTCCATCCAGGGCACCGCGGCTGAGCTCCAGCTGCTGCCACCAGTCCCGGGGGCGCCGAGAGATCACCGCAGCAGCCACATCCCGACCGGTCTGTCCACTCTGCTGAAGCTCCAACAGGCCGCGCAGTCTTTGGTTGTCCTGCTCCAGCAGGGTGAGACGAGCGCGCTGCTCCAGATCAACGGCGGCCTCCACCCACTCCCGCTGAGCCGACCCTGGCCAGAACGGTCGAGTCAACAGGGCATAGGCATCAACAAAACCGGCACCCTTGCTGAATCGCACCAACAGCAAACCTGTCAGCAGCAGCAACCAGGGGGTCAGTCGGCCCAAACCCTGCCAACGTTTTTTCCCAGGCCAAAGCGACGGCGCCATCGCGTCAAATGCCGGCGGCGGCGCGAACGAATTCAGGTGTATCCACCACCCGCTGCAATCTCTTCCAATCCTCCAGCACCTGGCCGCAGCCGTTGACGACACACAACAGTGGATCTTCTGCGATGTGCACAAAGATTCCGGTCTCGTGACTGATCAGGTCGCTGATGCCGCGCACCAAAGCACCACCACCAGCCAACATGATTCCACGATCAACGATGTCGGCAGCCAGCTCGGGCGGGGTGCGTTCGAGCGTGCGTTTCACCGCTTCAACGATCACATTGAGCGGTTCAGCGATTGCTTCACGAAGGTCTCCGGCCTTCAGGTTGATAGTGCGGGGAAGACCAGAGAGCAGGTGCAGGCCACGCACATCCATGGACTGCTGGTCAAAGTCATCGTCGGGGAAGGCTGAGCCAATTCGAATCTTGATTTCCTCTGCGGTGCGCTCGCCTACCACCATGTTGTGCACTTTTTTCAGATAGACACTGATCGCATCGCTGATCTCATCGCCAGCGACGCGAACCGATTCACTCAGCACCGTGCCTCCAAGGCTCAGAACGGCCACCTCCGTCGTTCCGCCACCGATGTCAACGATCATCGTGCCGACCGGTTCGGTAACGGGTAGCCCCGCGCCGATGGCGGCAGCGACGGGTTCATCGATGAGATGCACCTCCCGCGCACCGGCCATGCCGGCTTCACGCACGGCACGGCGCTCCACGCCTGTCACTCCGCTCGGAATGCCGACCACCAGACGCGGCGCGATGATCCCGCGCCCCTCATTGCCCTTGGTGATGAAGGTTTTGAGCATCTGCTCAGCGGCATCAAAGTCAGCGATGACGCCATCACGCAGAGGGCGCACAGCGCGGATGTTGCCTGGGGTGCGGCCCAGCATCAACTTGGCTTCATCACCCACTGCCAGGGTGCTGCCCCGCTCTAGATCAAGAGCCACAACCGAGGGCTCCTGAAGAACGATTCCGCGACCGGAGACGTAGATCAGGGTGTTGGCTGTGCCGAGGTCGATGCCGATGTCACGGGACAGCTGAAAACGACGAAACAGCACAGACCCCGGCCTTCAAACCGGCGAATCATAAGAGCGAATTTTGGGCTTGCTTGTTACGTCCGGCAGACCGGGTGTAACTCCTTGAAAGCAGCCATCTAAACGGTGGCGCATCATGAAACTCATCAAAAGGAGAAACACCCATGGGAGTGAATTCCGTCACCCTCGTCGGCCGAGCCGGTCGAGACCCAGAGGTTCGCTACTTCGAATCCGGGAGCATGGTCGCAAATTTGACCATGGCCGTGAACCGCCGCAGCCGCGACGACGAGCCGGACTGGTTCAACCTGGAGATCTGGGGCAAACAGGCCCAGGTCGCCGCTGACTATGTGAAGAAGGGCTCTTTACTGGGGATCATCGGCAGCGTGAAGCTCGACCGCTGGACGGATCGAGCCAGCGGGGAAGAGCGCAGCAAACCGGTTGTGCGGGTTGATCGGCTGGAACTTCTTGGCTCGAAGCGCGACAACCAAGAATCAGCCGGGAGCTTCGGCGGCCAGGCTTCGGATGAAGAAATTCCCTTCTGAAACGTGAATTCGCTGCCGGCGTTCAGTCCGATGACTGGCGCCGGCGCCAGATGCGCAAAGCCAGCCAGATGCCGCCGCCCAGCAGCGCTATCACCAGGGCCACTTTCACGACCTTGGAGACAGGGTCGATCCACAGCTCAACATTGCTGTATCCCTCACCGAGCACCATGCCAGCGACGGTGAGCAAAAGAGTCCAGATCAAGCTGCCGACCGTGGTCCAGAGCAGGAATGGCGTCATCGGCATCATTTCAATACCCGCCGGCACGGAAATGAGCGTGCGAATGCCGGGCACCAGGCGACCCCAGAAGACGAGAGCCGTGCCGTAACGGCTGAACCAGCGGCGACTGCGGGCCAGTTCAGCCGGGCTGATGCCGATCCAGCGCCCATGGTTCCCCAGCCATTGCTCGATCCGCTCCTCGTTGATCAAGCGACCGATTCCGTACCAGGGCAGAGCGCCGAGAACGGTGCCCAGAAGACCAGCAAGCACCACCGGAACCAGATCAAGCTGACCCTGCTGCACGTAAAAGCCCCCCAGGGGCATGATCAGTTCCGAGGGAATCGGGGGAAACAGATTCTCAAGAAACATCGCCGCGAAAATAGCGGTGTATCCCAGCCATTGGTTGGCCTCTACCGCCTGGCCAATCAGCTCGGGCAGCTGGGTGATCACATCAGAAAGCCCCATGGGACCTGCGCGGGATCGCGCAAGTCTTCCATGGGGCAAGCCCTTCGACCCGGCTAATGATCAATAGCGATAGTGATCCGGCTTGTAGGGGCCTTCCACCGGCACGTTGATGTAATCGGCCTGATCCTTGCTGAGCTCGGTGAGCTTGGCGCCGATGCGGCCGAGGTGAAGGCGAGCCACCATCTCATCGAGGTGCTTGGGCAGCACGTACACCTCTTTGCCGTATTCGTTGCCCTTGGTGAACAGCTCGATCTGAGCCAGCACCTGATTGGTGAACGAGTTGCTCATCACGAAGCTGGGGTGGCCTGTGGCACAGCCCAGATTCACAAGACGGCCTTCGGCCAACAGGATGATCTTGTTGCCACTGGGCAGGGTGATGTGATCCACCTGGGGCTTGATGTTCTCCCACTCGTATTCCTTGAGGGAGGCGACATCGATCTCATTATCGAAATGGCCGATGTTGCAGACGATCGCCTCATCCTTCATCTTCACCAGGTGCTCATTGAGGATCACCTGGTAGTTGCCGGTGGCGGTCACAAAGATGTCCATGTCCTCCACCACATCCTCCAAACGGACGACGCGATAGCCCTCCATGGCTGCCTGCAGGGCACAGATAGGGTCAACTTCTGCAATACAGACCGTGGCACCAAGACCGCGCAGTGATTGCGCTGAGCCCTTGCCCACGTCGCCGTAGCCGATCACCAGAGCCTGCTTGCCGGCCACCATCACATCGGTGGCACGCTTGATGCTGTCCACCAGCGATTCACGGCAACCGTAGAGGTTGTCGAACTTGCTCTTGGTGACCGAGTCGTTCACGTTGATGGCGGGGAAGGGCAGCTCACCGCTCTTCTGCATCTTGTAAAGACGAGCCACACCCGTGGTGGTTTCCTCAGTCACACCCTGAATCTGCGCCTTGATGCGGCTGTAGAAGCTGGAGTCCTGAGCCAGCTTCTTCTTGATGGAGGCGAACAGGTAGGTCTCCTCCTCATTGGAAGGGTTATCCAGAACCGTGATGTCCTGCTCGGCTTTGCTACCCAGCATCACCAGACCAGTGGCATCGCCACCGTCGTCGAGGATCATGTTGGGAGTGCCGGAATCACCCCACTCGAGAATGCGATGGGTGTACTCCCAGTACTCCTCGAGGGTTTCACCCTTGACGGCGAACACCGGAATGCCCTGGGCTGCAATGGCCGCAGCGGCATGATCCTGGGTGGAAAAAATGTTGCAGGAGGCCCAGCGCACTTCGGCACCCAGCTCCACCAAGGTCTCGATCAGGACCGCGGTTTGGATCGTCATGTGCAAGGAGCCGGCGATCCGGGCGCCCTTGAGGGGCTTCTCGCTGCCGTACTTCTCGCGCAGGGCCATCAGACCGGGCATCTCGGTCTCGGCGATGTCGAGTTCCTTGCGGCCGAAATCGGCCAGATTGATGTCGGCGATGACGCAATCGACGCCGAGCTTCTGCTCAGCCGTGGGCGCTGCCACCATGGTTTAGGTGCTCCCTAATGAAACGTGGAGTTGAATCTCTGCAGAGACGCCGAGGCTTCGGGCTCGCTTGGGGCGGACTCTACAGGTCGCGTGTGGTTACTTGAGACCCTTGAGACGACCCGGTCCCTTGGGCAGCAATTGGCCCTCGCCCTTCCTCAGAACGCCATCCTGCTGTTGCAAGGTCCGCTGGGAGCGGGCAAGACATCGTTGGTTCAGGGGATGGCCCAGGCGTGCGGCATCGACGAACCGATCACAAGCCCCACTTTTGCTCTGGCCCAGCACTACCCCAAGGGCCAGCCACCACTCGTACATCTCGACTTGTACCGCCTGGAAATCCCTGGCTCCGCCGATGAATTGTTCCTGCAGGAAGAAGAAGAAGCCCGCGACTTAAGGGCCTTGATGGCTGTGGAATGGCCTGAACGGCTGGGGATCGAGCTGAAGGAGGCCTGGCGGCTTGAGTTGTCCCACGCTGGAGATTACCGCCGCGCTCAGCTCACCCCCCCCAGAAATCGCTCCACCTGAGCTTCTGTGGGCTGCGGATCAATCCCGCCGGCCCCGCTGCAAACCAGAGAACCGCAGGCTGCCGCGAAACGAACCCGTTCTGCGGGAGCTGCCGTCCAACGGTGCAGAAGTCCGGCGGTGAAAGCATCTCCGGCGCCGGTGGTATCCACCACCCGGGGAGGCTGGAACGCCTGCTGAACGCCAGCCTGATCCTCCAGACACCAACGCACGGGGGCCGCACCATCCGTGACGACGACATCCGGCCGCTGGGGCAGGACCGCTGAAATGACGACAGGGTCCTCACTGGAGAAAAACCACAACGCCTCCTCCCTGGCCAACTTGATCAGGGCCGCTTGTTCCAACACCGGTCGAATCAGCTCCATGGCCCGATGGTTGGGCCCCGCCGCGGGGTCAGCGCTGCTGTTCCAGAAGGTGGGCCGCCAGTTCACATCCAGCGCCAAGGCCAAGCCCTTCTGGCGGGCCTGCTGCAGGGCATCATGCAGGGCGGCAGCTGAAGCTGGCGCAGCAAGCGGCAACGTACCGATCAGGAGCCACTTGGCAGCAGGCAAGACGCTCGGCTCAAGCGCCTGATCGGCAAAACCAAGCCCTTGATCGCCGGAAAACCCCTGAAACTGACGATCACCATCATCCAAGCGGCGCACCAGCACGATGCGGCTTGGCAGCTGGCTATCCCTCTGCAGCAAGGTCTGATCAATGCCGCGGTCGGCAAACAGAGCAACGAAAGCATCCCCGATGGCGTCCTGCCCCAAGCGGCCTGCGAAAGCGACCGTCATGCCCAAACGAGCCAGACCGCAAGCCACGTTGGCCGGAGCACCCCCTAGACGATCATCAACCGGTCGATCGAACGCCGGATCGCCCCCCGGGGGGCCCAGCCGATCCAACAAGGCTTCACCCAGGCAAACCACAACAGGGGAAGCCGCCATCAGGCTGCAGCGCAGCTTCCCTCAGCCTGTCCACAAGATGCCAACTTGCCAAGCAACGCCTCAATAATCCTGGTGTTAGCAGCTGGGAAGGGGTAATCCTTCAACGCCTCCGGTTTAACCCAGCGGACCTGCTGACTAGCCAGGGGTTGCGGATCACCGGACAACCAGTCACAAAGGTGCACCACGAAACGTAATTTCTTATGGCTGTAGGCGTGATCGAGGCTGATCAGCTGCTCACCGACAGTCACGGCGATATCGAGTTCCTCCTTCAACTCGCGGATGATGCAAGTTTCGATCGTTTCGCCCAGCTCCTGTTTTCCGCCCGGGAATTCCCACATCCCTCCCAGCAAACCTTCCTCCAGGCGCTGATCAATCAGCACATTCCCAGCAGTGTTAAATACAATGCCGACGCCGATCACCTTGAACGGTAGGGGTTTCGAGGCATCGGTCATCGGCCAGCGACTGGGATCGCCAGCAGCGTAGGCAGCGCAGCAGGATCGCCATGGACATATCCCACAACTTGGATTACGGGGGGTGCAGACCGTGGCCCCTAGATCCATCAGAGCCTGGTTGTAATCCCGGGGACGCAGCGGATCCAGCAGAGCTTCACTCCATTGCCAGAACTGGGCCTGATCACGGGCCGGCGGCCGAGGGTGCGCCTGCAACCTTGCCAGCACACGCTTGACATTGCCGTCAAGAATCGGGAAAGGAGTGTTGAAGGCGCTGGAGAGGATGCTGCCGGCAGTTGTACGGCCAATACCCGGAAGATCCATCCAGCTGTCGAGATCCCGAGGCCAGGGTCCCGAGACCAGACGCTGCGCGGCTTCGTGCAGACGACGCGCCCGCGAGTAATAGCCAAGACCCTGCCACTGCAACCGCACCTCATCGAGTGATGCCGCGGCCAGAGACTGAACCGTTGGGAATGCCGCCATCCATCTCCGCCAGTAGGGCAGTACGACCGCCAGCCGTGTCTGCTGCAGCATCACCTCGGCGATCCAGATGCCATAGGGATCCAACTCCTGATCCGGCAATGGCAGATCAGCCTGCACCGTGAGTTTCCAGGGGATCCCATCGCGGCCATGGTCTGACCACCAAGCCAACAAAGCCTTTGCAGAAGCTGATTTAGACAACGATGAGGACATCAGCTCACTGTGATCACTCTCAGAGGATTCCGTTGCACTGTTAGTTGGATGAACAGTCGAAACGGCTATCAACATCATTAGGGTCCCGACATTTGTTCGGAAGAGCGTGAAGAGTTGGTCGTGGGAAGGGCACCAAATCGGCTGGTCTGTGCTGGGTTCAACCGAGCAGCCGCTGGCAGTGCTGTTAATCCACGGATTCGGTGCCAACACCGAGCACTGGCGATTTAACCAACCGGTTCTGGCGGAACAAACGACCTGCTATGCAATCGATCTGCTCGGCTTCGGCCGGAGCGACCAGCCAAGGGCCCGACTGAAAGATGAGCCAGTTGAGCCAAATGCCGTTCATTACGGCTTTGATCTCTGGGGCCAGCAGGTAGTGGACTTCTGCCGGGACGTGATTCAGAAGCCCGTCCTCCTGGTAGGCAACTCCATCGGTGGGGTGGTTGCCCTACGAGCCGCGCAACTGCTAAGCGAAACCTGCCGGGGTGTAGTGCTGATCGACTGCGCTCAGCGGTTGATGGACGACAAGCATTTAGCCACCCAGCCCGCCTGGATGGCCTGGCTACGACCGCTACTGAAAAACATGGTTCGCCAACGCTGGCTCAGCACAGCGCTGTTCCGTAATGCGGCACGTCCAAGCGTTATCCGCAGCGTACTGAAACAGGCATATCCAACAGGTACCAACATCGATGACGCTCTTGTCAATCTGCTGTTTCAGCCAAGCCAGAGGGATGGAGCCACCGAAGCCTTTCGGGGCTTCATCAACCTGTTCGACGACTATCTAGCTCCCCAGCTGATGCGCGACCTATTGATCCCCGTTGACCTCATCTGGGGAGAACTGGATCCATGGGAACCCCTGCCGGAAGCAAAGCGTTGGGAAAAAACCTTGGGCTGCGTCCGGTCACTCACTGTGATCGAAGGCGCAGGTCATTGCCCCCATGATGAGAAGCCCCACACGACCAATCAAGCACTTAAGAGAGTTCTTGAAGAGCTTAAATCTCGTCACTAAAGCGCATCAAATTCCAATAACGACGATCAGAAAGACAACCCAAACTCCACAAAGCTGTTAAGCACTGATAATCCTTTACAAGAAATCTCCGCAAATTTTTGACAGCAACGGCATCCAAGTCGTGTTCTATCGATCGCCGAGAGTCATTGCTCCGCTCCCTAAGTTCTCCTGGAGCAACTCCCAGGATTCTCAGACAGTCCTCTTGCAAGAACTCCTGACAAACAACACCAAAAACATTTTCCGGACAGACAACACCATTCAGTAGGGGCTCCAAATAAAAAGCAATTGATTCTCGGAGATGGTGAATTAATCCATAATCTCTAGCCACGGCTTGGTCCAGACGACCATCACTGGCCCGATACAAACGCCGAGCTATCTCCCCAAGGCTTCCATAACGATTAAGGACTTCAGCTTCACCAGGGAAACGCCAAACCTGCCCGGGAATTTGATCGATCAAGACAAGCTTTCTACGCCATTCAAATCCCGAAAAAGCTCGGTCGATCGGATTACGGATACAAAACAGGTAATCGCAGCCAAGATCTGGATTTACACCATTAATATGAGATTCATAAAAAGATGAATATCGTTGAGAAATAAGGGGGGATTGTCTTAAAAGGTAATTAACTGTGGAACCTCCACACTTTCCAATATGAACAAATTGCAGCTGTCTGCTCAAGATGTTTGCCTGACTTCTCCTTTAGCCTAGAGGCATTACCGAGAGCTATGAGGCTACGTAAGCTTCAACTTGATCACTGACGCGGCGTAATCCGGCCAGACCATCGCGCTCAAGGTTGCGAACACGATCCCGACTCATTCCAAGAACACGACCGATTCCGGTGAGGCTCATCGGATCTTCTCCATTCATGCCATAGCGCATCCGAAGCACTTGCTCCTGGAGATGGGGTAACTGTCCGAGAAGACTGCGGAGATCTCCTTTTAGGCACTCCTCTTCCACTTGATCACTGGGAAGATCACCATCTCCAGAAAGCAGCTCCAGCAGTTCGGTGTCATCACCGTCTCCCACCTTCATCTCAAGACTCACAGGCTGGCGTGCCCGGCACATCAAATCCTTGACATCGTCTTCGGGTAGCTCAACAAATTCAGCCAACTCAGTGATCGTGGGAGTGCGTCCTAACTCCTGACTAAGCTCTCTTTGCCCTTTCTTGAGCTTGTTCAACATCTCAGTGATGTGAATGGGCAACCGAATCGTGCGACTTTTCTCAGCAATGGCCCGGGTAATACCCTGACGAATCCACCAGTAGGCATACGTAGAAAATTTATAACCGCGGGTGGGATCGAATTTCTCCACACCACGTACCAATCCGATGGTTCCCTCCTGGATGAGATCCAGCAGTTCCATATTCCGCTTGGTGTATTTCTTGGCAACGCTCACCACAAGGCGGAGGTTGGCGGCAACCATTCTCTCCTTGGCGCGACGGCCATGTTGAAGCTTGCGCTTGAGCTGCATGGAGGACATGCCAGCAGCTTTGGACAGTTGCTGAGGGCTTGGCTTCATGCCATCCCGGCTCTCGATTTCACTCTCCAGTGCTTCAAGCTCCATCAGGTCCTGCACCTGGCGGCCGAGAGTAATCTCCTGCTCATGGGTGAGCAGGGGAACCCGACCGATGTCGCGGAGGTAGGAACGAACCAGATCAACGTCGACCGAAACCGAGCGCGAGGGCGCTGAGGTCTTGGAAGCAGCTGCAGCGACCGGAGCCATGGCGCTTCTTTGAGTTATGTAAAGCTTAACCCTAAGAATCGTGTACAAACTCTCAGGGAGTCATTGCCGTGAGTAATTGGGTAGAAATACCTGTGGCCTGCAGCAGCTGGGGCAGGTTGCTCACAAGCCAGGCGGCCGTCTGCAGATAGATCAGCGTCCCGGCCACGTCAGTGCAGGTGGTGATGAACGGAGTTGACATCAAGGCCGGGTCGAGACCCATACGATCAAACAGCAGGGGGAAAGCTGCGCCAGCCGTGGCTGCAAGGGTCGTGATAGCCAGCAAACTCATGCCCACAGACAAGCCCACCAGGGCACTCTCCCCCCGCCACCAGGCGAAGGGCACCACCAGAACCATCATCAGCAGCCCCAACAAGGCACCAGCAACAGCCTCTCTTCCAATCGCCCGAAACGGCCCGAGGCCGCTGATGCTCTGGGTGCTGAGCCCGCGAATCACAACCGTGGAACTCTGAGCGCCCACGTTGCCTCCAGTCCCCCCGAGCAGTGGGATGAACGCGGCCAGCAGCACCACCTTCTGGAGCACCTCCTCATTGGCAGCGATCACCTCAGATGTGAAAAAGCTGGCCACTACAAGCACGGCAAGCCACACCACCCGACGACGAGCCACCGTGAACAGGTTGCTGGAAAAATAGTCGTCGTCACCACCAGCCTGAACGGCACCAGCGGCATAAAGATCACGCGTGGCCTCCTGCTCGATCACGTCGATCACATCGTCAACAGTGACGATCCCCACAAGCCGCTGCTCCAGATCCACGACCGGAATAGCTAGGAAGTCGTAGCGCTGAATCGTGCGGGCCACCTTTTCCTGGTCGGTGTTGGTGCGCACGCTGAGCACCTCCTCCGTCATCACATCGCCGATGCGGGCCTGGGGGGCAGCGGTGAGCAGATCCCGCAGCGAAAGGATTCCAGTCAGCCGACGCTGCGCATCGGTCACATATAAGGAATAAATGGTCTCGGTGTCGTGGGCACGGCGGCGCACGATTTCCAGGGCCACGGCGGCGGTCTGGTTCTCCTTGAGGGAGACGTATTCGGTCGTCATCAAACGACCGGCCGTCTCAGACTCATACCCGAGAAGTTCCGCTGTCACCCGCCGCTCCTCGGGGCTGAGCTCACTCAGCAGCTGCCGCACCACCTTTGCCGGCAACTCTTCAAACAACCGAGCCCGATCGTCGGGAGACATCTCTTCCATCACCTCCCGCATCTCACCTGAGCGCAGCAGGCCAAGCAGGTTCTGCTGAATCGCGGTGTCGAGGTACTCGTAAACGCTGATGGCCTCGTCCTTCGTCAGCAGGCGAAAGGCAATGGCCTGCAACTGCGGCGGCAACCCTCCGATGGCCTCAGCGATGTCAACGGGCTGCACCGGTTGCAACAGCAGTTTCACTGCGTCGTAATTACCGACGGCAAGCATGGCCTCCAACTGCTGGGTCACCACTTCAGCCAGCAGATCATGTTCCGTGGTCACGCCAACAGGGCAGCCCGATGCCTCCGTCATGCCCCTCCCAGTCAGCAGTCAAGTGTATGGCCGTTACGGACGGTTAATCTCTCGCAACATTCCAATGGAACCATGACGATCAGCATTGCCAACGTGTCGGTGACGACCCCAGACGGCAGCAGCAAATCCCTGGGCGACTACGCCGGCAAGGTTCTGCTGATCGTGAATGTGGCAAGCCGCTGCGGCTTCACCAAGCAGTACGCAGGCCTGCAGATTCTGAACGAGGCTTACGCCGCCAAGGGCCTGGCTGTTCTCGGCTTCCCCTGCAACGATTTCGGCGCACAGGAGCCCGG
>QCUJ01000037.1 GCA_003210795.1 Synechococcus sp. AG-679-B05
GGTCTTCACCAGAGCACCAACTTGCTGGAGGGTTTCGCCGGTTTTTGTGTTGCCACCGAGAGGACGAGACAAGTAATAGATCGCTGGCGTGATGCTGATCGCGTCGCTCACCTGAAACTGATACCACCATTCCCAGATGTATTGGCCGTCTGCAGGTTCATCACTGCCCTTCAAATCAGTGGCGAACACAGGCTGACCAACCGCCATGCCGGCGGTGTTGCCATCAAGAAACACATCACCCCATTCCAAAGCCAACGTCCAGGACTGACTGGCACTCACCTCACCGGAACGCTCAACGTCGCTGCTGTTGGTGCCCCAGCCTAGGGAAACCGATGGAACCCACCCCTCACGTTCTGTAGACCAGGCCCCACCAAGACCAAAAGCATGGGTGACCCCGTCATCGCTCAGATGCTCCTGGGTGAACGGAGTGGCGTAAGCGATCAGGTCATGACCGTTCTGAATCTGGGAGTAAATCGCAGCGATCATCCAACCCTCACCTTCCCAGGCCACCTGCACCGTGCCCGTCCCAGCAGCGTTGTCCGTGGCAAATCCACCTTCCGAGCTGTTGCTGATGGCTCCGTTGGCAGACACATAGTTGGCCGATGCACTCAGGCCGTTGCCGGCGGACCAGGAGAGTCCGACTCCCGCGCCCGTGTTTTTGTTGTAAGCGGCTGGTGCTCCGTTCATCGTGAAGACATCAAGAATCGGATCACTGGGATAGAAGCTTGGCCACACCGCCAACATGTCGTCCTGGGCGACGACAGGGCCTGCCGTGATGGTGATGCCATCTCCAGTGGAAAACACATAAAAAAGCTTGTCAATCGCTAAAACATTGGCCCCGGCATCGGCTTGATAAGCGGTATCCAACACGGTGAGACCAGAGGGTCCACCACTCCCGAAGGCGCTGTCACCGCCAAAGTTGCCGGCACGCAAAACAGTGATCAGCTGATCCTTGCCACCGAATGATGTTTCCAGTGCCAGCTGCAGGTCGTAATTGAAAACCGTGCCTCCAAACTCAGCGTTGCTGTTTTTTCTGAGGCGGGATGACGATCCTTTGAAGCGGTTTCCACCCGTCACAAAGCTGGCTAATCCCTTGAGCTTGGTGGTGGTGGAGAACTGGGTTGCTTCCAGTTCGCCCACGCGGGCTTCCAGACCGTCCACACGGCCTTTGATCATCGCCAGTTCGGTTTCGAACTCACGGATCAGGCGCTTCAGCTCATCGGTCATGCCGGTGACGCTGTCGAGGCAGGCGTTCAGCAGGGCTGCAGCCTCATAACGGGTCATCGCCCGGTTGCCACGGAAGGTGCCGTTGGGATAACCAGCGACGCAGCCGTAGGTCTCCACCAAATTGCTCAGAGCCTGATAGGCCCAGTCGGTGGGATAGACATCGGAAAACTGGGTGACGCTGGTCACCTGATCAAGGTTGTTCTCTGAAAACTTGGCGTACTCGGAGACACCGTTGATGTTGAGCTCGGCGGCATTAGCGGTAGGGATGTTGACAACAGCCAAGGGCGCCAAGAGGCCAAGGGCGGCAGGAGCCACCAGCAGTTGCTGGAAAAGCTTCAAAAGTGGTTCGAGATAAATAAGAGCAGCGGTGATCTCCGGGATCGGACGATGTGGCTGGTAATCCCCCTTACCCATCGGTGAATCAATCGATCAAGGCGACCCAGGCAAATGCCATGCCGATGCCGATCCAGATACCAGCGCTGAGCCGTTGCCCCTGCGAACCGAGACGATGCAGAAGAGCCTTGGACCAGTGCGTCGTCACAAGCAACAGAGCGCCCTGACCGATCAGCAGCCCCAGGAAATAGGTCAGGAGAGGCGTGGGTTCGGCACCAACAATCGTGCTGCCCAGAAGAAAACCGTGCAGGCCAACCAATGGAAGCAACCAGGCGGTGGGTGTTGCGGTGAGAGCCATCAAGCCCTCTACAGCGAGGCTGAGGGACACCAGTGCCTCAGCCCATGGGGCAACAGCGTCCGACAGGGGAATGAACTGGGACAGGACGCTACCGCCCAAACCCGCAGCCAGAAGAGGGAGGACCCAGGTGCGAGGTCTCGGCAGGCCAATGAAGGCGATCGCCAGCAGAAAAAGCAGATGGTCGGGTCCCAGCAAGGGGTGACCGACACCACTCAACAACCCCTGCAAGGGAGTGAGGTCTGAGCTGTCTCCCATACCGAAAGGGTGGTGGGCATGGACAGGGCTGATCAGCGAAACAGCCGCCAGACCCATGGTTGACATCACACCAGCCCGCAGCAGCAAGCTGGACTTAAACAAGGAGTTCATACGATCCGCGTCGTTGGAATCCTGGCGGGCGTTCTGACTGACCCCGAAAAAACGGAGGTTCACAGCTGCGGGACAGCGACGGATTCGCACCGTTCTTTCCCCTTTTCCATCAGTGGCTGATCCCCACTGATACCAAGCAACTCACCCTACAGATGATTGAATCGTTGGCAAACAATTCCTCGTTCTCTTGTTGAAGCGCGCTGTAGGTCTGTCCCTCGCCGTTCTTTCAATAATCAGCAGTGGCTGCATGCAAAAAAGCAGCACAGATCAAGTCAGCAAAGAAAAGCCAGAGGTGCTGACAACCTTCACGGTGCTGGCGGACCTGGCTCAAAACGTTGCAGGGGATCGGCTGAACGTTCGATCCATCGTGAAACCAGGATCCGAAATACACGGCTATCAGCCCACTCCAAGCGATATCGAGCAGGCCAGCAGTGCAGATCTGATCGTTGAGAACGGACTAGGGCTGGAGCTCTGGGCCAGAAAATTCACCGCCAACGCTGGAGACATCCCAACGGTCACGCTCTCGGAGGGCATGGAACCTCTGTTGATCGATGAGGATGCCTATGCCGGTAAGCCCAACCCGCATGCCTGGATGTCACCTCAGCGGACCATGATTTATGTGGACCAACTGGAGCAGGCTTTCAGCAAGTTGGATCCCGCCGGTACTGAACAGTTCAAGGCCAATGCTGTTGCTTACAAGAGCAGCCTTCAGGTTCTGGATCAAGAACTGAGATCAGCTCTTGAAACGATTCCAGCTGAACGACGCGTTCTGGTGAGTTGTGAGGGTGCCTTCACCTATCTGGCCAGCGACTATGGACTTGAGGAGGCCTACCTGTGGCCCGTGAATGCAGAGAGCCAGGTCACACCAAGACGAATGGCGCGGTTAATTCAAACTGTGCGTGATCGAAAGATCCCTGCGGTCTTCTGCGAAAGCACCGTCAGCGACAGAGCCCAGAAACAAGTAGCTGCTGAATCCGGTGCACGCTTCGGAGGCACGTTCTATGTGGACTCCCTATCGAAGGCAGATGGTCCTGCGCCGACACTGCTGAAGCTGCAGCGTCACAACGTGGCTCTGCTGATCAATGGCCTTGCTGATTCAAAAAGGTAGGCAGGTCATCCGTTACCAAACAGAATTGATCATTTAAGGATTGCCTGAATGAGAGGGTTGCGGTGGGGTCAAAACCTTCTGATCGGTGCGGTAATGGCTCTGCTCCTGCTCTGTGGAGGCGGAATATCAGAAGCTTGTGTGGAAGGTCTGGCCTGGGGAATGCCGCTGGAACAGGTCGAGATCCATCTTGGGAAAAGCCAACTGTTGAACCAACAACAGTCAGGGCGGTATGTCGCTCGCGAGGTATTGCTGGATCGACTTCCCGTCTCTACCGCCACCTTCGACATCGACCCTGAACAAGGGCTGAAGACACTGGCCTACGAGTTCGCCATTGACGACATGTCAGAGGTTCTGGCAGGACTTCGAGCTCGTCACGGCCCACCGCTCAGCACCAGCCTCGAAGAGAGAAGTCTCAACGAACAGATCTGGGTCTGGAACACCGGTGAAGACCTCATCACCGCTGTGAAACAGGACGATGGAGGGCAGCAGAAATTTCTGATGTCTTATCGACCCAGTCGTTTGAGACCCGGGATGCTCTGAGCGACAACCCAATCAATCGGCGAGAGGAGACGACTGAAAGTTCCAGTTGTCCTCGTCCTCCAGCCAGAGCTCCCAGGCCAACCGACTGCCGTCGCGACAAATCAGACGACCGGCAAACCCGGCCGGAGACGGTTGGTACAGATCCGACATCTCATGGGCAGCTTCACCCTCTCGGGTGAGCAAAGCATCAACCCGACGACCCAAACGATCCGACAGATCCCGCTTGAGGTCATCGATTGTCATGTCGCAGAAACCTTGAAATCCAGCACCAGATCTCCAACGGCATCGCGCTGAATCACAAAAATGAAGCCATCGACGGTTCCGCTCCAGACACCAGCATCCACATCCGCCTTAAGGCCATTGCGTTGCTCCACCCGGTGATCGAACAAAACGGCGAAACAATGCGCCGCCACATCAGCAGCCTGCGCCGCATCCATCTCATCCAGTTCGTGGGCTTCAATCCGGCCACCCTCAAGCAGCTCGGCATCAATGATGTTGCCGCTGCCTACATCGGCAACCAACGCTTCCAAGCCTTCGCGGTCGTTCATGTCGCCCATCGGCGCAATCCATTTCCTTTAATCATCATCCCTGGGCCAGCACCGTTGTGAGGGCCGTATCCACACTCAGTGTGCGAGACCCGAGATGAACCGGTCGTGCAATCACCCGTTGCAGCAGTTCCAGTTCAAAAGGGACAAAACCACCCTCCGGACCCACCAACACCATGGCAGGGTCGGGAGACTGGTCCCGCAAGGCGTCCATACTCCCCATCTGAGCCATCCAACAGACGCGGCCTGCACAGAGAGCGGTGAGTCGATCCTCGACGAATGGGCGGAACAATTTGTGCTGGTGCACCCTTGGCATCAGCGTGTCGCTGGCTCGCTCCATCCCCGCAAGCAAGGCCTCTTCCACCTTGGCGTCTGCCAGCAACGGGCTTTGCCAATAGCTCTTTTCAACCCGAGCCGTGTTGATCAGATGCAGATGGGCCACCCCGAATTCAGCCACCGTTCGCAGCACACGGCGCAGCATTTTCGGGCGTGGAAGTGCCAGCACGATGTCGAACCGATGCCGGGGCGGAGGTGGATCCTGAAAGTCCACCTGAAGGCTTACACCCTCTGAAGTCAAGGCGGTGATCACAGCCCGGCCCTGTTTCCCGCCAACCAGCCCGGCGCGCAAGGAATCACCGACAGATGGCTTGAGAACGGTTCGAATGTGATGCGCGCGCTGATCATCCAGTTGCACCGAGCGACGATCCAACCAGTCGTCGTCGGGGCGAAGCAACAACAGATTCATAAACGCCCCTTCCCTCCTCCCCCCGGTGTGTGCAACCGGATGGCATCTCCCGCTTGTAGTTCGAGCTGCACTGAGCCCGGCACAGGCTGTTCGCGACCATCGGCGTGAAGCACAGCATTGGCGCCGCAGGCACCATCACCTCCGCCATGGAGGCCTGACGGAGCCACGCTGCGTGAGCCACTGATGAGCGAGACGCGCATCGGTTGAAGAAAGCGAATCGTGCGTTCCAGCCCATCACCACCACACCAGATCCCCTGGCCACCGCTGCCGCGGCGAATCGCGAACCGTTCCAACCGCACCGGGTAACGCGATTCCAACACCTCCGGATCCGTGAGTCGGGAATTGGTCATGTGCGACTGCAATCCCACACTGCCGTTGAAGCCTTCACCCGCACCACCACCGCCCGCCACCGTTTCGTAGTACTGGCTGCAATCGTTGCCGAAGCTGAGGTTGTTCATCGTTGCCTGGCCGGCAGCCAGCACACCAAAGGCACCGAACAACAGATTGCAGAGGGCCTGTGACAGCTCAACGTTGCCGGCAACGACGGCTGCAGGAGGTTGAGGATTCAGCAGACAACCCTCAGGAACGACCAGGGCGATCGGTGCAAAACAGCCGTCATTCAACGGAATGTCGTCCTTGAGCAGACAGCGAACCACGTAGAGCACAACAGCCCGGGTCACCGCAAGCGGGGCATTGAGATTGCCGGGATGCTGCGGGGAAGTGCCGCTGAAATCCAGCGTCATACGTCCCATCTCCCGATCGATGCCAACCGCGAGCTGAAGGCGGGAACCGTCATCCAGCTCCAGCTGATGCCGGCCATCGGCGAGTCGATCAATCAACCCACGAACGCTCCCGGCCGCATGGCTCTGCAGCTGAACCATCTGCCGTTGCACCGCCGCTTCACCATGGAGCTTCACCAGGGTCTTGAGGCCGTCGACACCCGACTGATTCGCTGCAACCTGAGCCTGCAGATCCGCAAGAAGTTCGGACGTGTTGCGCGGAGGCGTCGCCATCTCGTCACAGATGGCAACCAGCTGATCGGTGTGGATGCGGCCATCGCGCACAAACAACAGATTGCGCAACAGCAATCCTTCGTCATCGATGCTGCGACTGAAAGAGGGCATGGATCCTGGCGAAAGACCACCGACGTCGGCATGGTGCCCGCGGCTGGCCACGAAAAAACTCGGCTTGGCTTCGTTGCAGAACACCGGAGTGATGGCGGTGATGTCGGGCAGATGGGTTCCGCCATGGAACGGATCGTTGCTGAGCCACGTATCAGCGGGCTTCAGACCATCCAGCTCGCCGGCCGCAAGCTGCGCCAGTAGATCACGAACACAATCCCCCATCGAACCGAGATGAACGGGAATGTGGGGTGCATTGGCCACAAGGCCCCCATCAGCATCAAACAGGGCGCAGGAGAAATCCAAACGTTCGCGGATGTTCACCGAACGGCTGCTTTGCTGCAGACGTTCACCCATCTGCTCAGCGATGGCCATGAACCGATGCCGGAACAGCTCCGACGTCATCGGATCGTCCACATCAACGTCTACGGGTTCTGAACCCACAGGTCCAAATGGTTCGCAATCCAAAAGCAGAGCACCGTCTGCATTCACTCGGGCGGTCCATCCGGCTTCAACAACAATGCAACCGATCGCTTCAATGATCAGCGCCGGGCCAGGAAGACTCTGCCCGCTGATCAAAGCACTGCGCTGATAGGAGGGCACCTCGGTCCAGCCGAGATCGGGCTGATGCAGCTGAACAACGTCTTCCGCCACTGCTGAGCGGGGGGAGATTGCTTCACCGCTACGGGGCTCCGCCCGAAACTGCTGGGGTGCCGCAACCTCGACGTGGATCATGTCGACCACCAAGTGTTGATCACCCTCGACGCAGTAGCCAAAGCGCTGCTGATGGCGTGCCTGGAACGCCGTCAACAAAGCAACAGCGGTCAGGTCAGCTGTCCAGCGCAGGGCTAGGGCCTGTTCAGATCCTGGGTAGCGCAGATCCAGCCACACACTGATGTCGCTCCACCCTCCAGGATCGGCGCAGTCTCCCTGTTGCTGCAAACGTTGTTGGGCCTGCACAACCAGATCAGACACCTGATCGGGCAACGTCTCCAACCAAACGGAACTGAGCGGCTGATCAACGTGGCGCTGAAGCCGGCAGCTTTGCCGGGCCTGACCCATGCCATAGGCCGACAGAACACCCCCCAGGGGATGCAAAAGCACGGAACGGATCCCCAGCTCTTCAGCAAGGCGACAGGCGTGTTGGCCTGATGCACCGCCATAGGCCACAAGCACACCACCGCGAATGTCCTGTCCGCGATGCAGGGAGACGCGGCGGATGGCAGCTGCCATCCTCTCGACCGCCAGCTGCAGAGCAGACTCCGCCACGGACTCCGGAGATCGGTTCAGCCCCCGCGCCATCTCAGCGAAGAGGTCCTGAACAACCGCCACATCCGGTGGAAGGTCGCGAGCCGGACCAAAAACCGCAGGGAACTGGTCAGGCCGCAGACGACCGAGCAGAAGGTTGGCATCGGTGATCGTCAAAGGACCACCAGCGCGATAACAGGCCGGACCGGGACGGGCTCCTGCAGAACGTGGGCCGACCCTCAACTGCAGGCCGTGCGGCTCAAGGATTGAGCCCCCTCCTGCTGCCACGGTTTCAATGGGCAACCGATCAGCCAGCAAGGTGAGTCCAGCGATCTCGGTCTGGCCTTGAAAGTCCTGCAGGACGGTGTCCTCGGCTGAGGCCACACAGAACACATCGGTCGATGTACCCCCCATGTCGAAGCCGAGTACGGGCACGTGGGTGTACCCCGCGGCTCGAGCAGCCGCGACGGCTCCCACCATTCCAGCGGCAGGCCCGGACAGAATCGTGTCCTTGGCCAGCAGCAGCTCGGGAGATTGCAAGGCCCCGCTCGAGGTCATCACCCGAAGAGGTGTGTTGGCGCCCAGTGCGTTCTGCACCTGCTGGAGATAACCCCGCAACACCGGAGCTACCGCTCCTTCCACCAAAGCGGTCTGACCACGCGGCACCAGTCGGGGCTTGACGCTGACCTGATGGGAACAGACAACCGTGCCAAATCCAAGCTGGCGCAACAGTTCTGCACAGGCTTGTTCATGGACGGGATTGCGATGGGCATGGAGAAGAGCCACCACGGCAACATCAAGCCCGCCGTCTTTGTACTCGGCGAGGCGATGACGCAGCTCGGGATCGATCCGCATGGGTTCAACCACTCCGCCGCTGGCATCCAAGCGTCCAGCAACCTCCACAACGGCATCGGCCAGAAACGGAGGGGATTGCAGCTGAAGAGCAAACAGTTCACTGCGGTGCTGGTCACCAATGCGCAGTTGATCGGCCAGACCGGCGTTGGTGAGGAGCAGCACGGGAGCCTGTTGGTTCTCCAGCAGCGCGTTGGTGGCCACGGTGGTGCCTAGCCGAACACTGCTGATAACGCCGGGGGGAATTGGACCCCCCGACGCACACCCCACCAGATCCGCCATGGCGGTCACAGCGGGGTCTCCGCCATCCGTCGACTCCGAAAGCAGCTTGCGGATATGCAACCCGCCCTGTGGATCGCAACCGATCAGATCGGTGAACGTCCCCCCCCGATCCACCCAGAACGACCAGCCCATCAGTCGGTCGGCGACAACAGTCACCACCCTGCCGTGCCGATTGGATAGAAGCTCCGGACATTGGAAATAAAGCCACAGCTATGTTGACGACACAAAGCAAATACCCCGAGGATCCCAGGGTTGGAGAAAATATATTTGAAACAACTCAAATCAGCCATTTGCTAGCTATCAAGCACGCACAAATACAACCAATCCATCTTAAAAAATATTACAAGCCCAGAAGGCCTTGGGTAATGCCTACCATGAGCGAAGACTAGCCAAGAAAATGTCGGAAAACAATATGTATGACTGGGGAGCATTGGCCAGGGGTGATAACTATTACCTGGAAGGATCTGTCTCTCCAGGCGATGTTTATGAAATTTACTTTTCCTATGATGGATCACGTACGCTTTACCCATATTTCGATCTCTACAATTTTACGGATGACCTTGATCTTTATTTATATCAATTAAACTCATCGGGGTCAGAGTATCTCAACATCAAAAGCTCTGAGGAGTCAGGCAGCGAAGAGGAGACTCTTTTCAAAGGAATTACCGCTGGCGACTATGTACTTCAGATTAGTCACTACGAAAATATTGACGGAATAGGAGGAGACGCCGATTTCACTGTTGCACTGGATGCACAATCGTATTACGAAGAAGCAGTCATTCCGAACGACCAATATTTTGATCTCCAATGGCATTTGATTAATTCAGGCCAGGCTGGCGGATTAGACAATGAGGACATTCTTGCGCCTGAGGCTTGGAATTTAAGGTCGAAAAGCCCTGATATTACGGTTGCAATTATTGATAGCGGCATACAACTCGATCATCCAGACCTAATAAATAATATATGGATTAACTCTGATGAAATTTTCGGAAACGGCTTTGACGATGACGGCAATGGCTACGTAGACGATGCAAGCGGCTGGAATTTCCCAGCATCATCCCCCTACCCCTTCCCTGACGAACACGGCACCCACGTAGCAGGAATCATTGGAGCGGAAGGAAACAATGGGATTGGCGTTGCAGGCGTGAGCTGGGATGTTCAGCTCATGCCCTTGGATGTATTTAATGGCAGCAAAGGTGCCAGCGATGCTGACATCGTTAACGCAATATATTACGCAGCAAACAATGGAGCTGATATCATAAATATGTCGCTAGGGTCAACATATTACAATGCAAATTTAAGCGACTTCAAACGATACGAACCCTATGGTTTTTCATTGTATTATGACGCGCTCACCTATGCGGTAAATCAAGGAATTACTGTTGTCATAGCAGCAGGTAATGACAACCTCAACAATGATACTCATCTTTCAGTTCCTGCGGCATTCAGTGAAGCGATTGACGGCGTCGTTTCAGTTGCGTCCCTAAGCAACAGTGGGGATTTATCGTGGTACACCAATTACGGTTCTTCAGTTACGATTGCAGCCCCTGGGGGTAATGCAGATGGAAGCGTTGTGGGAGAAATTATTAGTACAATCCCATATTCAGATTACTACGGCTTAAGTGGTACCAGCATGGCAAGCCCAATTGTTGCAGGGGCAGCCGCACTGATCAAGGCAGAAAATAAAAATCTCAGCCCAGCCGACATAGAAGACATACTGACAAGCAGTGCTGATAAATATCGAGAATGGGACTATCTAGTTGAGGATGGAAATTATCTCAATCTTGATGAAGCCTTGTCTATAGCCAAATCCTTTAAAGCATCTCAACCAGAAATTATTTACAATGAAATCATTGGGACCAAGAAAAAAGACAAGCTAAATGGAACTAAGTTTGATGATTTCATTGAAGGCAAGGGAGGATCAGACAAAATCAAAGGGGAAAAAGGTGATGATTTAATTGACCCGGGAGAATGGACAAAAGGAAAATTTGACAAAGTCAAGGGGGGAACTGGCAAGGATACTTTTGTGCTTAAGGATGGATACTGGGCATTTATTAAAGACTTTAAGCTTATAGACGACAAACTCGATATCAATGGGCTTAGCCAGGGATTAGACTGGAGCATTGACGGCAAGAAAACATATGTCTTCGGCAAAGACGGGCAAGAAGTTGCAAGATTCAAAGGAAAAATCGACCTCTCCGAAGCGGAATTAATTTAACGATAAATCAAGCAAGACTCGCATTTTTGCCGCGGTATATGACTTCAAAAGATCTAATATGCAAACAGAACAACGCTCAGAGCCATCCTTAAGAATCAACATTTGATCTTGATCTTATAGGCCAGAGTGATTTTAAAAAGAAAAATTTAGAGAATCCAATACTCAAAGTCCATCAGGCCGTCAAAACATCCATCAATATAGTGAATCTACCTGGAGCAGGAGCTCGCTAGACACACCATTCAACAAACAAATAAACGTGATCAGCAAGATTGGATCAAGGCCGAATAACAATCAATAAGATTGAAAAACACACTATGCCTCCTTCAAACTGCGACAACACAACAACCCTCCAACCGATTCAAACCATTGAACAACTGAGGCAAAAAGGGTTTTCAAGCTGCTGGGAGATAATTTACAGGCCCAATCTCAACCATACCGTTTTCGTATCAGTGAATTCTGATGCACAAAAGGGGGCACATCAAGACGGGAATTGAAAAGACAAAAGAGTGTAATGATCAGAGAAGGCCTTAACCAACACCCGCCTAACAGACGGGGCAATCACCCAGACTTTTTTTGGTTGTGACTGGCAGTAATTGATATTGATTTATTTGGTCCAACCCTGAGAGAATTGCAACATGACCTGAGAGTCAAAACACACGGCACCTGATCTCCGCGTTGAACCGATTCGCGACCGCCTGGGCCATCTATCAAGGCCTTCTCCTTGAGGCGATTCCATTTCTGCTGCTGGGTGTTCTCATCGCAGGACTGGCTCGCTGGCTGGTCCCTCAGAACACCTGGATTCGCCGACTTCCTCGTCAGGCACTGCTTGCTCCAATCACCGGAGCGCTGATGGGTTTTGCTTTGCCCGCGTGTGAATGCGGCAACGTGCCGGTGGCGCGTCGGATGCTGGCCAGCGGCGCTCCCCTCGGAACAGCCTTCGGATTTCTGTTTGCTGCCCCGGTCCTCAACCCGATTGTGATGGCCAGCACCTGGGCCGCCTTCCCCGATCAACCCTGGCTTCTCATCGCCAGACCGCTGGGAGCTTTCCTGATCGCAGTCATGCTGAGTTTGACGCTGACACTTCTGCCGGAGCGTCAACTGCTGGAGCAGGCCCTGCTGAGTGAACGACGGATGAATCAGCCCCTGAGCCGGTACAGCCTGCTAGAGCGTTCTGGTGGACTCGTGGGTGGAGACGGGAATCAGACTTCCCTGTTGGAAGGGACTGCCGTCACGACCGACCGGCCGACACCGCGCCAGATGCTGGAACAGAGCTCACGGGAGTTCCTTGAGCTGATGGCGCTACTGGTGCTGGGCAGCCTCCTATCCGCTGTGGTGCAGACCTGGCTACCGCGCAGCTGGCTCCTGGCCGTTGGCGGTGCACCGACAACCTCAATCCTGGCGCTGATGCTGCTCGCCGTGGTGGTGTCGGTTTGTTCGAGCGTGGACGCCTTTCTGGCGCTTGGATTCGCAGCACAGGTCACCCCTGGTGCCCTGCTGGCCTTTCTGCTGCTGGGGCCTGTGGTGGACCTCAAACTGGTGGGTCTGTTCAGCGTGCTGATGCGGCCGCGAGCGATTGCCATCACAACGGCCACCGCAAGCCTGGGAGTTCTGCTGATCGGACAGTGGATCAATCTGTGGCGGTTGTGATGGGAGCCAACCCATGAGCCGCGCTCTGCTGCTGATGCTCTGGGGCTGGACTGTGCTTTGGAGCTGGGGATCCGGTCGATTGGATCTGCTGCTGCGGAACGTCTTCCATGGCCTCGTTGGAACCGCCGGGCTGGTGATGCTGGCAACCGGGTTGCTGATGCTGTTTAAATGGCGCCCACGACGGGAACGTCGCAGATGGAATGACATACGCCGATGGAGAGATCTAGCCAGTGCATCCATGGCCTTGATGATCCTGGTGCTCCCCCCCGAACCCTCGTTCAGCGATCTGGCCAGCAATCGACCGGCGGGTTTGCCGCAAGCACCGGAGCTGGCCTTTGTTCTCCCACCGGAACAACGAACCCTGACGGAATGGGTCCGTGTGTTGCGCAGCCAGGCCGATCCCAATCTGGTGAACGGCAACCCGGTGAACATCAGCGGTTTCGTTTGGCGTCAACCCGATGCGCCACCGCTCCTGGCGCGGTTGACCGTGCGCTGCTGCCTGGCGGATGCAACACCAGTCGGTTTGCCAGTGGCCTGGCCTGAGAACAAAAAGCCCGAGCCGGATGCCTGGCTCGCAATCCGTGGCCAAATGGAGGTGCGAATGCTCCAGGGAGAAGCCAAAGCGGTGGTCGTTCCAGACACGATTCAGTCCATCCCCCGACCACAGCGGCCCCTCGAGCCATGAGCAAACGGCTGACGCTCCTGCTGGCCGGCGCTGCCGGCATGGTGCTGCTGCAGCAACAACTGTTGGTGCGCCGACCACCCCGACTACTGCGCCTGAGTCCACAGCCAATCCACAGCGGGAGCGCTGGCTTGGATCTTCAGTTCAGTCGCCCCATGCATCGACCCACAATTGCTGCGACCAGTCGTTTGGAGCCAACGCTGCGGCATCGCTGGCTGGGCAAGGGCAATGAACTACGTCTTGTCGTTGAGGGAGAACGACCGATTGAACAGCCGCTGTTGCTGCACCTTGCTGGCTCGGACGTTCGCAACAAGAAGATGTCTCCGCAGAACTGGTGGTGGGATCCACGCCCCTGGCTGGTGGTGAACCGCCTGGTTGCCGATGGTGAACAACTGCAGGTACGACGTCGTGACGGAACATGGCAACCCTTGACGCCGGTTTGGCCATCGATCAGTCAGGTTGTCCCCCTTGGCAATGGTCGTGGCATTGCTGTGGTGAGCAGCGATGAAAGAGGGCAGGAGCGGATCTGGCTGCAACGGCTCAAACCTGCGGGACTTCAACAGGACAAAACGCTGCTGTCGCCGCCTCAGCTCGAATCGTTGGAACCGCTGGCGTCTGGTCCACTGTTGTTCGGCCATGTCAGCAGCAACCTCAGCGGTGATCTACTGGTGCAGAAAGGTGGCTTCCGGGCTGGAAGCCAAACCACGGAATTACGCCTGAATGACGGAGCGCGCAGGTCACTGCGCGTCAAGACATCCGGCCCTTTGCAGCTCATACCGGCAGGCGGAGGCATGGTGGTTCCCGCCAGAGAAGGCCTGCGCATTGACACCCTCGGAGAAGTCAGCAGGAGTGATCCGCAGATCCTGCCGGGCAGCCGCGAACTCGGGGCATTTTGCTCCGCATCAGGCCGCGCTGTTCTGATTCGACATTGGCCGGATTACAGACGATCGATCGAGCTGGTGATCCCGGGATTGGCACCGCGACAACTGCATCTGGGCGATCAGGCCGTGCTCGCAGTCGCCTGTAACAACGCCGGCACGCGAATTTGGGCCGTTCTTGGACGCTGGTCTGCCCAAGGGCGCGATCAAACCATTGTGCTGATGGATGAAACGGGCCGAATTCAAAAGCAAAAACAACTCAATCCCTGGAAAGTGCAACCAGGGACAAAGTTGCTGATGGACCCTGTACGCCAGCAGCTTCTGATGAGCGTGAGCGAGAGCTCACAAAGCAACACTGGGATTGCAGGATTGATGGATGCCACCACACTGGAATGGAGCGAATTCAGCAGGATTCCCATCAAAGAAGCGGTATGGCTCATGCCATGACATGAACCACAACGCTGACTCGTTCAAGACATGAACGAAAGTGCAATCACATCATGGAATGATCATGATTGTGAGCGTCCCCATGGTCATGACAAACCATGGCACCATCTGCATTGAGCAAACTCAGGTGCTCAATTCCAAGGGCATTGATCCCGGTAGCCATGTCGTGGCCATGATCATCGTGGTCGTGGTCGTGGTCATCACTATGGGACTGGAAAGGTTTTGCTGTAATCACACCATCGACCTTCTTAGGCAAAAGCTTGCCAGGCTTCACATCCTCAAAGCCTTCGACAACTTTTCCCTTGCTGACAAGAATATCATCCTTGTCTAAAATCCCATTTTCATTGGAATCGGAAAACATTTTATAACCTATTTGATTTTTCCTATGAACTACAAACCCAGTTTTACCATCATCAAAATTCCATGAATAGTGAAACTTTTTAGACCCCGTCGGCCGATCTTTTTTTCGAACACGAGTCCAAATCCCGACCTGAGAAGCACCCTGCATGGAGTTCATTAATTGTATATCAAGAAATTATCAAAAAGTTGGCAGCCAATCGAAAAAGCTTCATAAAAATTGGCATTTAACCAAAAAGTCTCATATAAAAAATGCCCGACAACTCAATGAGTGCCGGGCAAAAAAGATTCTAAGTTTTTAAATCAGAACGTAAAGCTTAATCCTGTACCGACATGATGCTGCCAGCCATCACCCCAACCTGGAGCGTCTTCCCAGCTATATGCCTGCTGCCAGTGAGCGAAGATGTTCGCGTTTTCTCCTACTGGCATTGACAGAGAGATTTCACCCGCAAAATCAGTTCGCTGGTCTAATCCCGCATAACTTCCGGGAACATAAAATCGAGGACCTGCATCAACACGAACATTTAACTGATCGTAATTGAATCCAAATCCAACGCGTGGGTCCGTGTAGTTACCAACCCACATTCCATCAGACTCCCAACCCTGACGATGATCAACGGAAAGGAAGACGCCATCGACAACATCACTAAGTCCATCTCCGAGAGCGAAATTAACATCTCCGTCACCAGGAGCCCATGTCACTTTCGTGCTCAATTCATTCTTAAGACCCTTAATATCATCGCCTTGGTCTTTGGTTACGTAGTAAGGATTCCAGCTTAAAGCAACATTCAAGCGGTCATTAGGGGCATAACGCACCTGAAGGAAACCGCGAAC
>QCUJ01000038.1 GCA_003210795.1 Synechococcus sp. AG-679-B05
AATAGTCATCTTCGTAATAGTCATCTTCGTAATAGTCATCTTCGTAATAGTCATCTTCGTAATAGTCATCTTCGTAATAGTCATCATCATAATCATCATCCTCATAATAGTCATCGTCGTAATCATCATAATCGTCGTCTAAATCGTCTTCATCAGAGCTTTCGATACGCGATTTTTTATCTGAGCCATCTGATCCAGTAGAACGGAGCCAAAAGCCCTGCTCTCCTTGACTTGCAGTGGTATCAATATCTATTCCAGATAGATCAAGCTCAAAACCAGAAGTTTCAATATCGCCGCCATCTCCTCCTTCTCTCCCGCCTTTTGCCAACAACGTTCCTGCTACAGACGTCACTGATTCAGTGTTGCTGATATCACTCCTAACCACAATCTCTCCACCATTTCCATTCCTAATCGCTGATGCATCTAGCACTGCTCCTTGTTCAATTTGAGTAGTCACTGCTTGCCGCACTGATGCATCGCTGTTCTGCCAACTTCCTCCTACCTCAATTAATCCACCTCCTCGCCTTCCTGTCGCAATCAGTTCAGAGTCGCCATCAACATTGATCGCTTCTCCCGTTAACGCAATCCGCCCGCCAATTGCTTTTGTTCCTGCAATTAACTTACTTCCTTTAACATCTACCCGGCCACCAGGTGCATCTACCAGCAACTCTTCATCCAAGCTGATATTGATGCCATCAAGATGAATCCCAGGCAACTCTCCAGCAGCCAACTCAACTGGTTTTTCCAGCTCACTGCGCCTTAAACCAAAAACACCGGGTAATGGATTCGTACTGAAATCTTTAACGCTCTCTGGCTTACTACTAAATACATCAAATACTCCCTCTGAAAACCTCAGCTGATCTGCTGTACTCAGCGATATCTTTGGAATATTGATGAATTCAGCTCCTTTACCTACATGGAGCCCTCCAGGAGACAAGAAAAATAGATTCGCCTTCGAGGACAATCTCAGTGCCTTATTAATCCATGAACCCGTCGGTGAAGTAACTCCAACAATTAAATTTCGCTTCCCGCCAGTATCAAATTCAACACCCTTAATCGCTCCTCGAGTATCAAAATCATGAAAACGATGAAACTTATTTCTACCCGCATTGGTGCCACCACCAATGCGGCAAACCCCCCGATTACAAACGCCGCCACGTAGGCCATTCACCTCTGTTCTTAAGCCGTTCTTCCCTGTCGCACGGATCTCCGCTAACGCCGATGGGGTACTCCCTGCCGCAATAGCAGCCAAGAACAGCCCTAGTCCAAATTGATTGAAGCTAAAGGCAGAACTCATCGACGAACGCCTACCAGGGTTAAGTTCGTAAGTAATGATATCCGGATTGCCTCTAAAAATCATCCTTCATCTGGGCAGAATTGTTATAACACTCATTCCGAGCTGGTTGTTCACCACAATTAATTGCCCAGTCCTGACCAAAAACAACGCGGATGATGCGCACCCCTCTGCCGCTAACTGCGCATAATAAACAGGTAAAATAACACATCGACTGATCGATCAAGAAGTATCTCCTCTGGATTTGATCAACCCTTGAATTAAAAATAAAAAATTTGATATATAAAGACTGAACAGGGTATTCTAATTGATCAAAATGCTTTTATAAATATTAATACTTGCGATATCTCTCATGATCTTACCTTGCATGCGGTCAAAATATCTTGATTTAAATTCAAATTGCCTGTATAATCAATAAAAATAAAGACAAAGGTATTTAGACCCTTTGCAGAGGTAGAGAACGCCCATCTTTGCTTTAAGGTTCCCTGAAATCAGATGGATTTCCTAAGGGAATCGGTATACCCAGCGATAATCTTTAAATCTCATAAATATCCCAAAAGACCAGTGACACCAATGAGTTACACCAAAACAAGCAAAACTAATCACAAGAGAAGAACCGATCCAAGAGAGGTTCGTTCATGATCAACGGGAGTGAATCCTTCTAGTCATTCAAGGACACTTTTGAACCACAGACTCCAGAGGATCACATCAGATGACCCATTCTCATCCAAAGGTCCTCCAGGAACTGATTAGAGATCAATTGAGAAAAACTTCCGACCTCAGTGGTTCATCACATTGCTCTGGAACTATCTCCCGACTTGATCCGAAACCGTCATCAGTCACTCAAGACACTTCAGGTATGTGTTTTTCACCTCGCTATTAAATCAACTCCTCAAGAAACTTCCTGAACCACCATTAAGACCTCAATTGGTGTTCTTCCATGAAAGGAACCTCGTCATCACTAGAGGACGACAGATCACTGCATTCCACACCCACCTCCATATGGTTGCTTTACCTGACCCTCTTAATCACCTTTGATACTTAGATCACTTGATTCACCAGAAGGTCTCTCCAATGGTCTAGAAACTCCTCAAGATCACCTCAGAGAGGAACAGGGGGTGTGGTGATCAAGCAATGGATCTGGAACCATCATACGTTTTACAACCTGAAGGACTACTACTCCTATCAACGTCAACAGAACCCAGATCTGGTTTTGGACTATCAGAATTCGGATCTGATTTTCTACAGAGAATAAATAGAGATGTCACCACCACAGATATCTCTATGAACATCATCCAAAATATAGATCAAAGAAATATAAATCTGTTTATGGGAAAAGGAATCAGGCCACTCTGCGAAAATTTTATTCCTTATCCGATCAACTCAGACGGTCCGGAACAGGAAACATGGATTATCTGATCACTCACTATGAATGATTCCAAAATAACCGTAGTGAGATAGTCAGATGACTATCACTATTCGATTGACCAAACTTTAATATTAAATGCTCAAGGAACTTCGGAAAAGAGACAAGAGGTATAAGAAGGCTAGAGGGACGGTCAAATTAGGTATCACGTCAGACTGCAAGATAATAATTTTGGTGTAACTGGACATATGATATTATATAAAAAATATTTCCATTAGTATGTCTAGAGTATGTTATCTGCATGTTGGATTGCCTAAAACAGCATCCTCTTCGTTTCAGGCAACTTGTAGAATCAATGCACACCTCCTGAAAGATACTGATATCAACTATCCGTTTTTTAGTTGCGCTGCAGCGAACAAATCAATGATATGCAATCATTCAATCCCGATTAGATCTCTATTTACAGAAGACCCTGGAAATTATCGTATGAATAAAAGATGGGGCATTTCGAATAATATCGAAGAGGTTAATTCGTCTTACGACGATCAGCTGTCGGATTTTTTAGCATCCTCTGGTAATTTGATCATTAGTGGCGAATCCATCTCGCTGTTGAGCAAGGAATCGCTCTTAAAATTGATCAATAAAATCATATCTTATAATTACGAAATTAAGGTAATAGCGTTAGTAAGAAGTCCCTATGCAATGATTTGCTCTGCGATACAGCAGAGTATTAAAACTGGTGAATATTTTGAATTGATATCCCTTAATGACTGTATACCAACTTCCTTTAGCGATAAAAAACTTCATCTCAAGTCAAAGACGGCTGAAAAGCTCATATCTGTTTTCGAAACAAGTATTTGTTTCCACAGTTTCGACCGTGCATGCATGCATTCATATGGTCCAGTTGGGTTTCTTTTGGAAGAGTTTTTAAATCAAGATCCATCTATTTTTAAGTACAAAAAGAATAATGAATCATTGTCTAATCTTTCTGTAAGGACGCAGAATGAATTCAATGCCGTTAATCCGGCTTTCGTTAGCAGTAAAAATGGGAATAAATATAATGCTAAGTTTCAAAGGTTCCCTCTCAAGGTTGATCAAAGATTAGGGTTTTCTGGAAAGTTTCTGTTGACAGAGGCTGAGTACGGGTTGGTTGAGGAGTTCGTTAAGAGTGAAACTGAGAGTCTGAATAAAATCACAGGATTAGATTTTTCTGGGCAGTCATTAAAGTTTTCTAAGCCAATTTTTTGACTTGATTGCTAATCTTACAATTCTACGTTGTTCTTGCAAATTTTATATTTAGTTAACCTCGAAATTATTAATCTATGAATCTCGAACTAAGTTTGCTTCTATCGCCCCTTGAGTCGACCTCTACCAGTTGCTAGTGCATCAGTTGCTCTCTTTGCGTCTTAGTGGAAGTAGTGCTCTTGCGCGTACTTAATACTTACTTCTCTTGTTTGTCGTTCCATTGTGCACGTTTTGATCACTTTTTAGGTTTGACACTGCCCAAAAACGGTGTCAAACCAAGATGCACTTGCTGCTGCTGGAGCATCGCCGGAGGACGTGTCTATCTCTGGCTCGTGACTGATCGAAGATTCAGTAATATCCACTTCACCGTTGGCTTCGATCCAATCGCCATTGATTAAGACCTGACGCCTCCGGCCATGACGGACCAATTTTGTGAGTTGATTAAGGCGTTATTAGGGATTGAAAAAGACCGTATCTATGTTGGTTTTAATGATGTCAACGCTTCTGACTGGGGCTGGAATGGCCGTACTTTTGGTTGAACTTTCCGTCAATAAGGTTGAGACATTATGGCTGGAATCTTCGACGGATCCCCTAGAGGGTGAATCTTTGATGGCCTCGACGATTGACCATGGTTATCCACGTGCACCGAATGATTCAGGGTCACATGTGAGCTGATTTGCCGCCCATTCAGCCCATTGCTTCCAATCGAGTGAGCTGATCAGCAAAAGAGGTGTGAGAGAGGCGGTAGGTCGTGACACCACCCACCTAAACAGGCAACCACGCCCGAAGAGGTCTCCCTCCCACCTCCAAACCATAGAACGCTCCAGCTCAGCTGTCTGCCTTTGACCTGCAGGGGAGTCAGCAAAGAACCTTCTCGTTGCAGCAGCCGGCTATCAGGTCGTCCTTACGTACGTATGACGCTGCCTTTTCCTATTGGGATGAGGGAAGGTTTTCGGCAACACAACGGAATTCAGGCGGCAGTGATGAAAGCTTCGTCTTCCCCGTAAAACAGCCAAGGTTCCTCGTCATCCAATCGTTTTCTTTCAAGCCAAGCGGCATAGGAGTCGTCGGGCTGATCTTCGACGATTGGTTGGTCTTCGCGGAAATTCCTCATGGATAACAACTTGTCGAAGGTGTGAATCAGGTACGTCCTTTTTTTTACGATTGGATGTAATTCGTTATTCCACTGCTGGTAGCGAACCCATCAGGCCAAGCGTTGATTGAGTTCGGACTCAATGAATCCATGTTTTATGTGCACTGCTACCGATGCGACCTTGTCGTTGCTTCACTGTCTCAATGACACACAAAAAGCTGCTGAATCGGATCTTTTGCATTGTTTGATAGATCCAGTTGTCTTGGGCATTCGCATTGTCTATGACAACTTGTTTTTGTTGGAATGTGCTTTGCCCCCACGCATCGAAGCCAGGGACATACAACGATTTTGCAGACAAGAAGTTTTGACCGTAAAAAATACTTGACTCTTTTGAGCACGCTATCTGCCGAAGTGGCTATTCAATGGGAAGGAGCAAGTTTCAGGCTTGTCTTCAGTCAATATAATATTTTGCAATTACGAGGATTGGAAACTAGCTCTCCTCTCGGTTCATCCCAAGAGACCTTCTGTGTATTTCGGATAGCTTTTTATCAACCACAAATCCAAATCTCGAAAAAATTCTTACGTTTTTATGGCTGATCTTTTCTCTTTTCTGAATAGAGTAGTCGAAGCATCTATCAATATATGTGTCATGTGAGTTTTTCTGCTAATAGGTTAAACCTTGTGGTAAAATATATCTTATTCGTCTTTGTCTATGAAATATAAGCCTAAGAGACTACTCGTGATTGCAGGGCCTTCTGGGTGTGGAAAATCTTGGTTTATAGATAATATAATTAAAGCTAATAATTCTACTAAAGAAGTTAAGCTTTTAAAAAGGAAGATTGAGGCAGGAAAAGCTGTTACTGGCAATCATATTAAACTCACCAAGTTAGAAAATTCTTCCTTGAAAATTAGTGATATTAAATCTTGCCTCCAAAATGGAGGTTTTTTGCATTTTGATTACCTAAGTACAAGTCAAAAATTAAGGAGACAGATCCTTGGAGACTTTGTTGAAGCTGCAGAGCGGGTTATTGTGTTGAACATATCAGTGAGTTTTGAGAGGTGGATTGAAGTTCAGAGTGAGCGCTCATCAGATTTGGGAAGCGATATCTCTCCTCTTGCAAGAGACTTGTATGTTCTACATAAAAAGGATCCAGCTTTGGCTGAGAAATGTTTTCGACTTGCGGAGAAAAAATGGATTAGGTATATGTCTGGCTTAAATATTAATAAATATTGTACTCATGTAGCAATGAGTCATGAAATTATTGTTTCCACTGTTTCCAGATCCTACTTGCAGGATCTGCTTGAGAGTATCGAAGGAGTTTATATTGCATGTCGCTTACGCTCCCGATTGTTTTTTTGGATCTTTAATTATCTTTGAGCGATAGAAAAACTTGATAATCTTACTTCCATTGATCAATCAATATATGCTTGAAATTATATTGTTTCATTTCTGTATCAGTTATTTATGTATAAATAAGAATAAGATTAATTACTTAGACCTTTCTCGAAGACTATGCATCCTAACAGATCATATTATCCTAAGCATTGATTTAGTTAATAGTGTGGATCTGCCAGATAATTAATGTAATTAACCTGATTCATTTCGCGTGTACATTGGCTTATTAAATCGAGCTCTCCACTCTGATTTTTTCACTTATTTGGCTTCTATCATTTAATTTTATGAATAAGATTTATCAACGAGCTTGTCGCGAGATTTTGAGTTGGTTGTTTTTTCTATATTCAAGTTGATGGGAGGTGATTTTAACATTTTTTGTGTTTTATTGATTCTGATTTATGCTCTTTGCTGTATATGCTAGTGTACTTTTGCGCTTACTTTTTAATTAAATCTATATCTATATATCTCATTTTTCTTTTTAAGTCATTTTTATTGACTATTCGGAAGAGTATAAGACAGTATTTATATCTTTGAATTGGTCTTCTCTCGGCAAGAACTATATAAGACGTTAATGCAATGGTTGTTCGTCGTTAAATAATTCAAACTCGCTAGCTATTGCAAAATTTGGACATACATATTATTTTATTTTTTAATGCTATGCCTTTTTTATCTTCTGGGGTGTTTGGGGTTGGGCAGTTCTTTCCTTACTGTTTTAAGCCTCAATCATGTATATATAGAAATACTATTTAGCCCGCAAGTCTATTTGTTTCTTGTATCTCTTAGTAGTATTAATTTTTCTCGTTTTATTCAATCAATTGTCCGCTCCTTCGCCGCATATATGTCTCTTTTCATAATATAGAATTAGCCTATAGAAAAATAAGTTGATTTTGCTGCTGTTCCATGTCTTGCTTGTGATATTATATTTATGTGCTTTAATTTTTCCCATCGCGACTAATCAAGGGCTTTATTGAATTGCATGTCTTTGGCTAACAAGCATATTTTGGTAATTGCTGGTCCGTCGGCGTGTGGTAAGACGACTTTGATAGCAGAGATGCTAAATAATCGCCGTGCTGCTAATAACTTATTAGCAAAGCTTGGTTTAGATCATAACTTGAGCATTGGAAAGCTCACTTTAGAGAGGCTAGTCGATTCCAATAAATTAAATAAAAAGTCTCGTAAAAATCAGGTAGATATTGCTCTCGTTCATTTTGACATTTTTAGTCGTTACCGCAAGGCTCGAGCGTTAGAGTTTGAAAAAGTAGTCCGTTCTGCAAAAAGTGTACGGTTGCTGATTTTATATTCTCCATTCAGAGAGTGGTTAATGCGAATGAATCAACGGTCTAACTATATTTTAAGTGTCAGACTTTCCCCTTTGTCTGTGCTTAAAGGCTTTTTTTGCGCCGGATCCAAAGGATTTAGGCCCTCCCGTAAGGCTTGGATAATTGTGATGGTGTCAAGGTTTTCCAAGGGACTAGGTAAAAAAATTTATAAGTACGAATATACGCGTTGGGACAAATATTGGCTTAAATATAATAATATTTTGCCGCTTTACTTTGATTCTTGTTCCGGCAAGTTTTTTGAGAATTTTCCTGACTTTGATTAATTTGTTTGGTCTGAATAGCTATGTTTCATAGAGATTCTTGCGAGAGAATCTGAATGTTCTGATAGTTTACTTCCGCCTGGTTATGAGATGGTTTAAGTGTGAAGGGGGGATCAATTTCTAGCCAGTTTTTTACTATTTTCTATTGCGACTTGCATCTGCTTCCAAGTTATGTTTTAAGACTCCGCGCTCCTGTTCCAATTAATTGATCTGCTGAGACAGTACAGAAGCTGTGAGAGAGGCATTAGCTCGTAACACCACCCACCGCAAGAAGGAATAGGCCTCCCTACTACCTCTAAACCCATAGAGCGCTCTAGATGAGTTGACTATCCAAAAATCTAAGGGGGGTTGTTAAAGAACCCTTTCGGCGCAACCGTCGGCCATTGGGTCTTCCTTAAGAGACCTCAGACAAGACATGAACCTTACTTCTGGATCAAACATAATAGTGCTGAATTTACCGATCAAAATTAGCGAAGGTTAATAAATTTATCGATTTCATGCTTCAGTGTTGAAACCTTCGTCCTCTCCTTAAAGGGCTCATGCTAACTCGTCATTCCATCGTTTTCTCGTACTATTTGCAGGAATCAGGCTGGCTTAGCGATGGTGTTCTCTGCTAAAACACCTTCAAATGTTTCGTTCTTATGTCCTACAATTCAGTAGACAAACTTAAGGTTGTTGATTTTATTGGACGAGGATTGGTTGCTTCCCTGTTCGTTCAGGCTGTCTCAGGAAAGGTGTCGGGATATGTCTCAACGGTTGATTTCATTGCTTCTAGGGGCATTCCTGAGCCCTTAGCTGCCGTATGTCTCCTTGCTGCAATCCTTGTGCTGGTAGCAGGATCAATACTTTTTGTGTTTGCTCGCAACTCAAAAATTGGAGCTTCTTTATTGCTTTTGTTTCTTGTACCCACCACACTGATTTTCCACACATTTCCTGTCGACGCTGGTTTTGTGCGTAATCTTGCTGTGATTGGTGCACTTATTCTTGCGATCACACGTTCAACCGCTGGAGCAACACCTAACTTCAGAGCCATTCGTCGGAAATGTTGATATTTTGTTGAACGATTCTCTTCAAAGTTGGTTTTTCATCTATTTGCGTTTAGTATCATATTTTTATCTGAAGTTGATTCGTCTTCTGCATTATACTTAAGAAGCCTAATTGTTATTTTCTGCTATTTTCTTATATTCTTATTTCCCTTTGATTAGCTGTTCTATTGTTTTGTCCCCATAGAACCACTCGAGGTCATCTCCATAGCGCTTGCTTACAATACGGACTAATCCAGGGTCTTTGAAATAGACGGCAATATCTTGATGATTTGATTTTCTTCTGACATTTTTTTCAGGTAGTGCACCTAGGTCTGGAAGTCTCTCACGTCTAAGCATATTCTGTAGAACGATCCAATCTTGATATATTGTTTCAAGACGGCCTACGAAGTTGGGGACCAGTTGTCTTTCAAGGCAGAGGATTGTGCTTTGCGGAAGAAGGTGAATATCTAATTCATCATCGCTTGTTGATTCAACGACCTCTAAAAATGAGCTGAATGGCATGGAATGGACTAGTCCCATTGCTTTCATTGGGCCAGATATTTCATCGTTTTCGAGAAGTTTGTTGTTGTAGGCCGATACCAATCGATCAAATGGATTTCGTACAAAGCTGAAGCTGAAATGGGTACCACGACACATCCGTGCTTCGTGAGTACTCAGCATTGATGTTTCTCCATTAGTACCTGTCCTCCAGAAATTGTCCGATGTTGTTCGGACCTTTTCATTCTGAGTTGTTTTTAGTAGTCTGCAGAGTGCAGCCTTGATTGAACTATTGGCTACTTTTGGGACTCTACCGTAGATTAAAGCTATGTCCCTAAAGCCGATAAAATGTCTTGTATTCACAGTTTCCAGTAGTTCTCAGGTTTACCCATATAGGACAACATCTGTTTGGAATCAGGTAGAATTTTCCGTAGTACTTCTGCCCTTAATTCTGCGTTCCATTCAGGCTTTTCAACATGATCTCTACCCTTTGTACCAGCTTCGTTTTCCCGAGGTAGTTTGCCGTTCTTATCTAGCATTCGTTTGATTTTCGGTTTAACTCCAAGAAATTTAAGTGTTGTCCGGAGCGATTGCTTTGGTGCGGCGATCAGATCCTCGAATGTCATGCAGTGAATTTGTTCGTCGGGGTAAAACTCACGAAATGCCATGAGATGTTGATGATACATTGAGCAACCCACAACAAGCCGTCTTAGATTGCGATTGCTCATTAATTCATCGAAGTTTGCACTACTTGGATGGCGACCTCGATAGTGTCGCCACTGAGACACTATTCGATCGAGTGGGTGGCGAATTATATAAATTAATTTTAAACTTGGTAAGTATTTGTGCATCAAGGCCGGTGTATGGCGGAAGCTTTTCATTTTACTTGTATACATCGTGCTTCCTTCGCCTCTAAGGATATGATCTTTACCGGCTTCAAATCGTGATGCGTACCAGTCCCAGCCCTTTTTGTAGTTCCTACCGAAGAACTTAGGTTCTTTGGGTTTGCTGATGAAAATGTCTGGATGCTTCGGTAAAATTGTAGTTAGCGTTGTAGTGGCCGATTTCGCGGCACCAATGATTATAAAGTTCGGAAGACTATCTTTGTATTGGTTGACGAAATCTGAATGCTCTCCGTCTAATCCTTGCCTAATTAGTTTGTCGTTTGGCGATTGCATTGTCCTTGCTAGATTGTTAATTGTTCGAATTAGCATCATTTAACCTTTTTAGCTCCACGCTCTAAGGGTGGTTGCCTTACTAGTTGCTCTCCGTGAATTAAATTATCGATACTGTAGTCACCGTAAAATTTCTTTATATCAATTTCATATCGCTCTAATACTTTATCTATTAATGCTGATGTTTTGAAATAATGGCTAATATCTTTTCTGCCGTTTCGGCGTACGTTTTTTTGAGGAAGAGGCCCGAGCGTTGGAAGTCCTTCGAATTTCATTCGATTGCTTAATTTATTCCAGTGATTATCGATATGTTCCATTCTCCCTACAAACTTTGGAACAAGTTTTTTGTTCGTTATTAATATCTCTGCCTGAGGCCTTACGTGGTTATCCATCTTGTCTGGATCTGTTGTGCAGACTAATTCAATGAATTCATTGAAAGGCATTGAACGGTATAGCCCCATTTTTTTCATCGCCGGTGGCATGTCTTCGATTTCTATTATTTTATTATTGAATGCGGCGACCAGTCTGTCGAAGGGATTCCTTACAAAGCTGAAGCTGAAGTGGGTTGCGCGTAGTCCTCTTGCTTGCTCTGTTGTGATCATCCTTGTTTCCTCATGCGTGTTTTGATTCCAAAAATGATCTGTAGTTGTTTTGACTCCACCATCAGGCTTTTGCGATAGAAGCTTGCATAAACTTGCTTTAATTGAGCTATTGGCAACTTTGGGAACCCTTCCATACATCAATGGAATATCTCGAAATAGGATGAAATGACGTTTGGAAGCACTCATGCTGCAGCTGATTCAAGCCTTTCGAGTGCAAGCCACGCTCCTTCTCCGCCGTTTTTATGGCCTTGCCAGATTTCTGGAATAAATGATGCTTTGGGACAGTGTTGCTGGATCTGAAGAAATAACTGTACCCAGTCAATTTCTCCATCATCGATCTGCAGCCCTTCCCCATCTACGTCTTTAGCATCGGCTAGGTGGAGGTGAGCAGTGAAGGGCAGGATTTGATCTAGAAAATCTCGGAAGGAGATGTGTAGGTGATTGCAGGCTAATTTTGAGTGTGATACATCAAGGCAAACTCTCATGTTCAGTTCCGTGCAGAAGTTCCTTATGAAGTCTGTGTCGACGAACAGATTGTGGAAACGTTGGCCTCCGAAGTGCCATGGAAAAGGAGGCATCGTTTGGGGAATTATTTCCACTTCCCCTGCTGTATTCAGCTGGCTGAGACTTTCAACTAGTCTCTGTTGCAATGGAGCACGTTCTTGACGGTCGAGATGTCGATGCTCAGAGAAGCCACCTACGTTTGTTACCAGTAGAACTGGATCTTGGCATTCAAAGCGCTGCCGTAGATCTTTCGAGATATCAATTACACGCTGCAATTCGTTTTTGGAATGCTCTCGGTATTTATCGTCATTTGTGCATAGATCCAGGGTGTGATCACCAGCAAATAATTCCGGTGCATGGATAACAAGCCCAATGTTTTGACTCTCTGGCAGAATGTCGTCCAGATTCACTTCTAGGTCTTTGTAACTCAGGTGAATTTCAACCAGATCAAGATTGCTCACCTTCGAGAAAACCTCGATGTCGTGATAGCGAACAGGAAGTCCAAACGGTTGTTTGAATTGGTAGCGGCGTGGAGTTGCCGCTGGTTGCTCAAGATCTGATGGAAAAAAAACGTCGCCTTGAGTTTTGGAGATCGGTAAACGTTTGCCAATCAGGTCGTTGAGACGGTTTGGTTGTAGACCTTGTCCAGGACTCTGGATACGCACCATTTTTTCAGTGATTTCGATGCCGGCGGGAATATCGCATGCTGCTACCAGACTTTTGGCTAAAACCTCCCTGTTCATCATTTCTCCTTGGCTGATGCTGCGTTCACCGCCCTGACCCATGGACTCCTCTACCCGGCGAATGCCCTGAATCATTTGCTTGAACTCATCAGGCAACAGACTGACCTTGTGATCATTTCCTTCCATGCCACGGTCCAGGGTTATGTGTTTTTCAATCACTGCAGCGCCGAGTGCGGCTGCGGCTATCGGAACCTCAATTCCTCTCTCATGGCCGGAATAACCCACAGGAGCTTCTGCAAGATCTCTTAGACGTTCTAGATATCGCAGATTGACATCTTTAAATGGTGTTGGATAGGTCGAATTGCAGTGCAGGAGTACAAAATTTGCGCCTACCTGTTGTAGGTGATTAATGCCGGAGCGAATTTCCATTTCGCTGGCCATTCCTGTCGAGCAGATCAAAGGTTTTCCAGTGGCCGCCAGCTGACTGATCAGAGCGTGATTGGTGAAATCAGCTGAAGCCACCTTGAAACCTTCCATACCCCAACGATTTAGTTTCTCAAGGCTGGTTTCGTCCCAGGGTGTGCAAAGAGGGACTAATCCCTTGTCTGCTGCATGGTCGAAACAACGAAACAGCTCGTCGTCGCTGAGTTGAAAACGTTCCAGCAGATCCAGGGTGTACTGCGTTCCAAGATCAGAGGCCATGTCGTTGCTGTCGCCAGCGTTGCTGTACAGCTTCGACATATCCCGCATCTGAAATTTGGCGCAGTCCGCACCAGCTGCGTGTGCTGCATCAATTAATTTCAAAGCTATCTCCAGATTGCCGTTGTGGTTGTTGCCGATCTCCGCAATTACAAAGCTGGGTTCCCCTGCTCCGATGCGTCGGTTGCCTAGTTGCAGTCCGTTGTTTGCTGTTCTTGCCACTGCCACGATCCGACCGTGGCTATCCAGCAAAGGTATCGCGATGATTCGTGTGGTCAGCAGGCCAGCCAGTTCTGCAGGAGATGTTCCTTCCGCTGCGCTCCGGCATTCAGCATTCATTGCCGCCGTGACCGGGCGGTTCAGATCAATCTCTCCACATCCTGCGATCCAGCGCCGGAAATCCCCGTCTGTAAGGACGCCCTGCAAGATTCCAGATTCCGTGACAACAAAAATCAACCGTGATTGGTTGGCTGTGATTTTGCTCAGAGCCGAAAGAATCGTGTCTTCTGCGAAAACAACGAACTGCGTGAAGTTCCGTTCGACTTGAATGCCCTTCACTGTTCGTTTCGCGGCCTTCAGAGGGATGACTAGGTGACGTTACCCCACATCCCTGTAGGTAAGGATCAGTAGCAGTCGGCGAAGCAGTCGGTTCTTCTGTTCCACTGCTTTCAGGCGTCGAGCGATGTTGCGATGGGTCGGCCTCATCAAGCTCCCGAGCTTCAGAAGGGTTTGAGCTTCATTCCAATTTCCTTCCTCAATGGCGCGCTCAGCACCCCGCCGCAGTTGTTTGGTACTGAGATTGGCATTGGTCAAGTAGCCGAATTTGTCTTGGAACGGTTCCTGCTGTGTCGTTCTCAGTTTTTGCAGTGAAATTATCAGTTGCTCTGGTTTCCATTCCCTGCCGTAACCCATCCAGGTCAGCCACTCCGGATTGGGTTGTCCCAATTCCTGATCCAGAGCATTCAAGTCTTCAACGGCATCAAGGCGACGCCACACCCCACTTCCGGCGAAAACGTGGCTTCCATTGGCGGGATTCATTCCGAAATCCGACATAACGACAGGTTTGCAGCCAAAGTCCAGGGCATCGAAGAAGGCCGTGGAGGATACCGTCGCCATTAAACGTGACTGGCCAAGGAGCTCCGGGAGAGGCCTGTATTCCAGTCTGAAGTTGGACGGGGGCTGACCAATGCTCTGCAATACGGTTTGGCTTATGTGGGTCTCTGCCTGGTGAAACGTGGTTTCGTTAGGCGCAATACGCGGTTTGATCAGAATCTCCCAGTTCGGGGAACGCCTGGCCAGGTCGGCCAAGATTCTTACCATGTCCGCCCTGTCTCGGTCATCACGGGGCATCACGACTTGTTCGGCAAAGACCATCTGACGAGGTCGTTTGTTGTGGGGTGTGAGTGTCGTTCCATTTCTGCTGTTACGCCGTAACCCCGTAAGGACGGTTGGTTGCTCTGCAAAGGGGCTGCCGATCAGCATCTGCTGCAATGCGTGCTGATCACGCGGTCCGTTGAGACAGATCAGGTCGTAACCAAGGCGCCAGCTCATGCCTTCCATGAATTTTTCCAACACAACACCGTTGAATCCGCAGAACAACAACGGTCGAACGCTTTTCGACAGCAAGCTGAGCGCCAGCCTGAAATCGCTGATCTTGCTGCCGGTCAGATAAACCCCGATCGCATCGAACTGGTGAAGATCTGGATGTCTTAGTAACTTCCCCATATCGAAAAGCCAGAGTGTTCCCAACTCCTGGGCTCGTTGAAGGATGGATTTAGGCGTTCCATCTCTGGGAATTGCGTTAATGGTGACGTCTACCTTGAGGTGTTTTGGGAATTGGCAGAGGGCTTCACAGGCCAGGAGCTGACTGTCGCTGTCTGCGACTAACAGCAGTCGAAATGGGCTGTTCATGTCTTCAGCTCCTCAAGGACGTTGATCAGTCGATCCACGCCGTCATGAACCCCCCATCCCATCGACTCCAACCAGACTTGGTTGGTGGCTGGAAGTTCAAAGAGTTGATCTAGGTGCTGGATGCTTTGTAGACGCTGCATGCTGCCGCAGCCGTACCAGGAGGTTGTGCCTTCGTTCGTGTGAATGCCGTAGTCACCCACCAGCATTGTCTTGCGTCCCCAGATCATGGCTGTCATTGCCCATGGAGAGCTGACAGTCACACAAGCGCTGCAGCTGGCCAGATGGCTGAGGAGCTGGCCGGGGGCGGCGAAAACAAGATTGTTCGGCAGGTACCACTCCTCAGGTTTGAAGTCAGAAATCCAGTGAAGTCCTTGATCCAAGCTGTAGTCCCGTTGCACCACCACTGACCAGTCCGGGGATGCCTGCGCCCACTGCGCCAGTTGGCGCAGCAACTGGGCTTTTCCTCCCGTTACGGAGGGGGCTGTCTCCTGCACCAGTGCAATAAGCAGATGCGGGGGGGTGGCGCGCCCTCCGTTCAAGCTGCCCAAGGGGGGGCGCTCCGGCATAAACCAGAGACCTGTTTTCAGCAGGCGTGGTGGAGGGCTCTCGGCTGGCCAGTGTTGAGTGACCGCAG
>QCUJ01000039.1 GCA_003210795.1 Synechococcus sp. AG-679-B05
TGCAAGGTGTTCGAACGCAGCGAAAGCAGCGATCGGACCGACTTCGAACTGGCCGTCGCCGCCTGATCGCCTCAAACTCAGCCCATGCGCATCCTCGGGATTGATCCCGGCCTGGCCCGGGTGGGCTACGGCGTTATTGACACAGGTGACGGCAACCAACGCATGCTGGATTGCGGAATTATCCGCACAGACCCTGGCAGGAGTGACGGAGAGAGAATGGTGGAGATCGCCGCAGATCTTCGCCAGCTGATCCGCATCTGGCGACCCGAACTTGCTGCGGTGGAGAAATTTTTCTTTTACCGCTCGAGCAACACCATCAATGTGGTGCAGGCAAGAGGGGTGGTGATGATGACCTTGGCCCGGTTCAAAGTGCCGGTGGTGGAGTTCCCGCCCATGCAGATCAAGCTGGCTGTGGCTGGCTTCGGGCACGCTGAAAAGGATGAGGTATTGGAGGCGGTGATGCGTGAGCTTGATCTGGATCAGCCGCCGCGGCCTGACGACGCTGCCGATGCCCTTGCGGTTGCCCTGACCGGCTGGTTCCAGCAGTGACTGACAAACAAGAACTTCGTCGCATGTTCCGTCAGAGGCGACGGGACGCAAAAGATGTGGCACCCGCCATCCAGGAGGCTGTTCTCGCGCTCATCGAGAGCTGTTCTCCAAACCAGGTGGGGTTGTACTCAGCTCTCCCGGGGGAAGTGGATCTCTTCAGCCTGCGGCAACGTATTGCCGCCCCGGTGGCTCTTCCTCGGGCTGATGGGGAAGGAAGACTGGAGTACCTGAGCTGTTGCGGAACCACACTGGAGCCTGACGGATGTCAGATTCCCGCCCCGTCCACGGGCAACCCGTTGAGGCCACAGCAGCTCAGCCTGCTGCTGGTGCCTGCTCTCGCGATTGATGCTACTGGAATCCGACTTGGCTACGGCGGTGGGTACTACGACCGGCTCAGGGCGAACAACGACTGGGCCGAGGTGCCGGCATGGGCGGTCCTGCCATCCATCTGCTTCAGCTCAGCCCCGCTGCCGCGGGATCCATGGGATGTGCCCTTTCACGGCTGGATCACCGAGTTCGGCCCTGGCCGTCCCTGACAAGCCAGCGCATCATGAACCGGTGCCATTGAAATCGGTTCATGCTTCGCCAGTTGGCCACGTTGCTGCTGTTGAGCCCGGTCACCCTGATGCCGGTTCAGGCTCACCAGATTGAAAGCGCGCTGAGTTACCTGGATGGAACGCTGGAGCTGAGCAGCAGCTTCTCCAACGGTGAACCCACCAAGGGAGCTGTCGTGCGCTTGCTGAATGCTGACGGCAGCGCCGGTAAGGAACTTGGGCGAACGGATGCCTCAGGCACATTGAAGCTCGACCTCAGTGGCGTCGACGACGGAGTGGTTGATCTGCAGGTGGATGGTGGCCCCGGCCATCGGGATTACCTCGAAATGCGTGTCAATGACGGTGAGGTGAATCCGGAAGCCGTGGTTTCCCTCCCTGTGAATTTGGTGCTGATCGGTTTGCTCGTTAGCGTGCGACGTCGAATTGATGAGGACATCGATGACCACCAGCACCGGCAGTGAAGCTCTGGACCGGATGGTGGAGAAGCTCGGCAGTACCGCTGACCCGAAGCGCCGCTACGAATATGTTCTCTGGCTTGCGAAGAAACTGGAGCCGATGCCTGCAGAGCAGCAGACCGAAGCCATCAAGGTGAAAGGTTGTGTCTCCCAGGTCTTTGTTCAAGGAAGGCTGGAGCAAGGCCTGATGCGCTGGCAGGGTGACTCAGACGCTCTGATCACCAAGGGATTGCTGGCGTTGCTGATCCACGGGCTCGATGGATTGACACCGGAGCAGGTGCAGTCGATGGACCCTGCTTTTATCGCCGCCACTGGACTTCAGGCCAGCCTCACGCCTTCTCGAGCCAATGGCTTTCTGAACATCCTGCGCTCGATGCAGCAACAGGCCAGAGATCTGGCCTGTTGATCGAAACCGATCAATACATAGAGTCTTCCTTAAACGTTCCAACACAGAACACAGGGAATGGGAACAAGGATCGGAGTTGGCCTGTTGGGCTTGGGCACCGTGGGTGGCGGGGTGGCTTCGATCCTGCTGAATCCCCAGGAACGACATCCCCTGGTGAAGGATCTTGAGCTGGTGAAGGTTGCCGTACGCGACCTCAAGCGGCCCAGGCCGGTGGAGCTCCCTGATGCGATGTTGACGACTGATCCAGCAGCTGTGGTGAACGACCCAGCCGTGGATGTGTTGGTGGAAGTGATCGGGGGCATCGAACCAGCCCGGAGCCTCATTCTCCAGGCCATTGCCGCCGGGAAATCAGTGGTCACAGCCAACAAGGCAGTGATCGCTCGCCATGGCACAGAGATCGCTGCTGCTGCCAAAGCAGCCGGTGTGTATGTGCTGATCGAAGCAGCAGTGGGCGGTGGGATCCCGATCATTGAACCCCTGAAGCAGTCGCTGGGGGCGAATCGTATTGATCGGGTCAGCGGCATCATCAACGGCACCACCAACTACATCCTTACCCGCATGGCGGAGGAGGGAGCCGCCTATGAAGCGGTTTTGGCGGATGCGCAACGGCTCGGATACGCCGAGGCGGATCCTGCTGCTGACGTGGATGGTCTGGATGCAGCCGACAAGATCGCCATCCTTTCAACCCTGGCCTTTGGGGGCCCCATCGACCGAAGCGCGATTCCAACGACTGGGATCAGCGCTCTGCAAGGCAGCGACGTCGACTACGCACGCCAACTGGGCTATGGCGTCAAGCTGCTGGCCGTTGCCGAGCGCCTTGGCAAGGAGGGGCATGTTCCACTGCCCCTGTCGCTCAGGGTTCAGCCAACCCTTGTTCCCAAGGACCATCCACTTGCCGGAGTGAACGGTGTGAACAACGCCATTCTTGTGGAGGGCGAGCCGATCGGCCGAGTGATGTTCTACGGGCCAGGCGCAGGCGCAGGACCCACGGCCTCCGCGGTGGTCGCTGACATTCTCAACATTGCAGGCATCCGCCAGGCCAGCGATTCCGCCGGAAGCGTGGATCCTCTTCTGGCTGCAGACAGCTGGCGCTCCTGTGTTCTGGACGAAAGCGGCGCCATCCGCCAACGGCACTACGTGCGATTCAACACACTGGACGCACCGGGTGTGATCGGAAAAGTGGGGGGTTGTTTCGGCGAGTGCGGCGTCTCAATCCAATCGATCGTGCAGTTCAACGCAAGCGAGGCGGGTGCGGAGATCGTTGTGATCACCCACGAAGTGACTGAAAGGCAGGTCAGCGATGCTCTCAAGGCAATCACGGATCTCCCTGAGGTCTCCGGCTTGGCTGCTCACCTCGGCTGCCTCTGATCAGATGCCAACCGCCTGTAGAAACCATTGCTCCCTGGCCAACCAGCTCTCCAGTCCGGCACGATGTCAAGAACCATCACAGGCGGGATCGGACCAGCCCGATCCATGCTGCTAACCGTTCATGCCGAACGTCGCGCTCCGATCCATTCCTCAAGGCTGCAGTTTGTCGGAAGCTGCCGTTGGAATGAACATTCATCAGGGTGATCAGGTCAATTTGCATGCTGATCAGCAGACCTATCAGGTGATCGGTGTCGACGGAGATCACAACCGCTGCTGGATCCGTCGCTGGCCGATCGATCCCCAGGGTGGTTCACCTGTGTTTGAGGTTTCCCTGCAGCAAATTGCAGACTCAGGCAGTTAAATCGTCTGTTGTTGGACCAACTGTCTTGAAGCCCGCTGCTGGATCTTCCCTTCTGAGCAGGCTCCTGGCTCTCACCACAGCACTGAGTGTCATCGGCGGGGTTGGGTGCACGTCGATCAACCGCAGCGATCGGATCACCGTTGCAGCAGCGGGGAAGATCACCTCACTCGATCCCGCCCAAGCCAGCACAGTCAGCACGCTGCAATTGCTGAGTGCCCTCGGTGATCCCCTCTACGAACTCACAACCGAAGGGGAACTCGAACCCCGCCTGGCGAAAGCTCAGCCTGATGTCAGCCCTGACGGACTGACGATCACGATCCCCTTGCGCCGGGGAGTTCGTTTTCACGACGGCACCGATTTCAATGCTGAGGCCATGGCATTCAGCCTGAGGCGGTTTCTGGAGATCGGCAGCCTCAGTTATGTGGTTGGCGGCCGCATCGCAGCAGTGGAAGCACCGGAACCGCATCGAATGGTGTTGAAGCTCACCCGGCCATCCACGTCTCTGGCTGGCCTGCTCACTTCGGTGAACCTCACGCCCGTTTCGCCAACGGCCTATGCCGAGCACCGCGAACAATTTCTGCACGACCGCTTCGTGGGTACCGGGCCTTACCGGCTGACCCATTTCAGTGATCATCAACAACGCCTGGAGCCCTTTGAGGACTACTGGGGCGAACGCCCTCGCAACAACGGAATTGATCTGATCAGCCTGAGCAATTCAACGGCCCTGTTCGGAGCACTGCGCAGCGGAGAGGTCGACGTCTTGATGTCACCCTCCATCGACGAAGACCAGCGCCACGCTCTCCACCAGGACGCTCAGGCCGGAAAGCTGCAGGAAGCCGTTGGTCCAGCCTCCGAAATCGGATACATCACGTTATTGAGTCGTGGAGAACCTCTTGAGCAGCAACCGCTGCGACAGGCTCTGGCTCTGAGCTTGAACCGCCATGAAATCAGCCAACGCGTGAGTTATGGGTTGCGTCGCCCGCTGCGAAGCCTCATTCCCCCGAGCCTTACAAAGAACCAGGACCCGATCTGGCCGGAGCACGATCCCGCAGCTGCTCGCGGAATCCTGCAAACAGCCGGTTATTGCAATGGCCGTCTCCTGACCCTTCCGCTGACTTTTCGATCCAATGTTCCAGCCGACAAGCTGCTGGCACTCACCTGGCAAGCACAGATCAAACGAGACCTGTCCGACTGCCTGGTTCTGGAACTGGATGGGGTGGAATCCACCACGATTTATCGACAGCTTGGGGAAGGAGCGTTCAAAGCGGTGATGCTTGATTGGCGTGGCAGCTATCCGGACCCCGAGGCCTATCTGACACCTTTACTGAGCTGCAACAGAGCCGAACAGTCCATCTGCCAGGAGGGAGAGGCCGCCATCAGCGGCAGTTTCTGGACCACTCCCGGATTGCAGGATGCGCTGGAAAGCAGTGACCGGATGTCAGGGCCCAATCAATCCGACAAGCTGCGGTGGATTCAAGCTCAGGCTGCAGAAGGCTCGGCCTATATCCCGGTGTGGCTGGTCGCGCCGACGGCATGGAGTCAAACCAGCCTCGTGCCGCCACGATTCGACGGCAGCGGCCATCTGCTGCTTACCGAGCTGATGCATGCACCGGCACGCGGAGTAGCGAACTGATGGTACGCACCGGAGCCCTGCTGCGCTACAGCGCCACACGTCTTGGGCTGGCCCCGCTGATGCTCTGGTTGATTGCCAGCCTGGTGTTTCTCCTGTTGCGGGTTGCCCCGGGAGACCCTGTAGATGCTGTGCTGGGCAGCCGAGCTCCCGCGGTGGCCAAGGCCGCCATGCGGGCACGGCTTGGATTGGACAAATCGCTGCCGGACCAGTATCTCGACTACTTACGTGGCCTGCTGCATGGAGACCTGGGGCAGGGACTGATCAATCAAGAACCGGTGCGAGACATCATCAGCAGAACCTTGCCCGCCAGCCTCGAACTCAGCGTGATTGCCCTTGCCCTGGCGGCAGTGGTCGGCCTCAGCATCGGCTTCAGTGGGATCGCACGGCCTGAAGGGAAACTGGATCTGGCCGGGAGGCTATATGGCCTTGGCACGTATGCGCTGCCACCCTTCTGGGTGGCAATGCTGCTGCAACTGCTGTTTGCAGTCAGTCTGGGGTGGTTGCCGGTAGGGGGACGTTTTCCTCCCAGCCTCATGCCGCCTGAAGGCACGGGTTTCTACCTGATCGACAGCATCCGCAACCTCGACATGACGGCCCTGAAGGGCACGCTTCGCCATCTGCTGCTGCCGGCCGGGACTTTGGCGCTGCTGCTGAGCGGCACCTTCACCACTGCCCTGCGACTCAATCTGCGGCGAACACTTATGGGAGATTATGCGGAAGCGGCCCGCAGTCGAGGACTGAGCGAACGGCAAGTCGTGCTGCGCCACGGGCTGCCCAATGCGCTGTTGCCCGTGCTCACCATCGCGGGCATCACCGTGGCATCTCTGATCGGCGGTGCTCTCTTGATCGAAGTGACCTTCTCCTGGCCAGGGATTGCCTTACGCCTGCAGGAAGCGATCAACCAGCGGGACTATCCCGTTGTTCAGGGCATCGTGGTGGTGATTGCAGCATTGGTGGTGCTGGTCAGTGTGGCCGTTGACCTCCTGGTGGCTGCCTTGGACCCAAGGGTTCGCTACTAATAACGGCGGTGCAGAGTCCTGGCGCCTTCAATGGTGAGCCGATGCCAGCGCACGCCTCCGTCACTCCAGTGTTCATCGACCGGCGCCGATGAGTTGGCCGAAAGACCCGACAGAAACACAACAATTTCATTGGCGATGATCCTTTGAGCCCTGCGGGGATTGACACCGACCAGGTCCTCTCCGAGCTGGAACAGATCGTCTTCACGCGTGCCGACCTGAGTGTCACCTACACGAATCGGTGAAAAGTGGCTGGCTCCCTCGATCACCACAACGCGGCTGTACGGATGCTGAGCCAGCGAAGCCAACAGACCGATCTGCTCGTCCAGCGGTGGGGTGATCAGGTCGAGGGTTCCACCGATCAGCAACAGAGGCGTGGGGCTGGGGTCGGTTGAACCAACGGGCCAGATCTCACTGCCGAGGCTGTTGAGGCCCACCACTGCGGCCGGGGAAACCGGCACCGAACGAGACCGCAGGACGCCGCGTTCAACCAGTTCGCACTGCAACAACCTCGAAAGATTGGTGAGAGGCAGATCCCCAAGGGCCTTTTGACAGCGCTGATCCATCCCGCTCTGGGGCGAATGCCCTGAGGAAACAAGTGCAGTCAGGGCCCCCATGGAGTGACCGGCCAGCACCACCCTCTCCCCCTGAATCGGTATGCGCTGCTGTGCTTGAGCCGACAGTACGGCCTCAAGGTCCTGTTGTCGATCCTGAAGTGCACGTGCTCCATCAAAGGATTCACGACCTTCCAGCAGAGCCTGCACGGCAGCGGCATCGCTGCCTGGATGCTCGAGAAGCACCACCGGCCAGCCAGCCGCCGCAAGGTGCCTTGCAAGCCACTTCAAATGATCAGGGCTGCCGCCAAGCCCGGGCATCAGAGCCACCCAGATACAATCTGCGCGGGGGTTGGACGGTGTCCAGATCCTCAGTTCAAGAGATGTTGAACGGTGGGCCACCGGCAGCTGCACCGCCATCCCTTGAACACTGCTTGCTGATGGAGAAGGCGGCATGAATCGCGCCATAGCCTCCGGCTGACTGAGGCCGGTCATCAGAGCCTGATGCCGTTTCAGCTGCAAGCGCCAGCGGGACGCTGCCAACACCAGAGCATCAAGATCCAGCCGCAACTCCTGACCCGGAAGTGCTTCGAGCAAATGGAGTGTGGAGACCTGGCTCCGCTTCTTGAGCAACTGCTCGAGGGTCGTCAGGACCACATCACTGCTGATGCGGTCTCCGTCCATCAGGCGCACCACATCACCGATCGCATCGAGCAACCGGCCTGCAGACCAGCTGCGCAGCACTTGCTCTCCAAAACTGCGTCGCGTCAGCACCGGGGCCTGTAACAGCTTCATGAGGCCAAGCCGGCTCTCCTCATCGAGCAGCTGCATCCAAGGTCCCAGTTCGGTTCGAACCCTGCCTTTCGAACTGACCCAGGCGCGAAGATCATCCACCTCCACAGGCAGAACAACCCCTTCGATGCTCACCTCAAGACGGTCAGCAGCCCGAAGGGGCCACGATGACGCCTGGTGGAGCAGCAGACTGCTCATTAGGCCCATCGCGATGCACTGTCCTGTTAAGCGTCCGCGCAGCAACGCCCGACCCTCTGCGGTGGTGGTCCCAGTTTCCTTCAGCTCTCCGGAATGTCACGCGGCTGAGATTTCTCGCCTCGATCGGAGCTGGCGGGGTCATGTTCATGACCCCGCTGATTTTTCACGCGATCGACTTCTCCGCCAGTCAGGTGGGCAGTGGCCTGGCGATTGCCGCCCTGATCGGAACCGTGGTGCGCCTGCTTTGCGGAGCTTTGCTCGACCGCGGACTCAGTTGTTCGTGGCCGGTGCGGATCACGACACTGTTGGCGATAACGGCGGATTGTGTCTTGATTCGAGCGGAGAGTTACGGCGGCTATCTCATCGGTCAATTGCTGTTGGGCTGTGCCGCTGGGCTGTACTGGCCTGCCATTGAACTGGCGGTGCCGCTGAGCTGTGGAAGCGTGCCTTCCGGTCGTGGTTATGCCTTGGTCCGCAGTGCGGATGCCCTTGGGATCGGTATTGGAGCCCTGATCGGCACAGTCGCCGCGACCCTGGACACACTGCGCGTTGTTTATGCCGTTGAAGTCCTCTGTATGGGAGCTGTGCTGGTCCTGATCAGCCTTCAACCCTTGATCGACGGCCAGACGGTGCGTGATCTGAATCGGGCTGCCGCAAATTCCGACAACAGCGTTTCAGCACCATCCCAGGCCTGGTTGCTTCCTCTGTTGCCGGTTCTGGGAATCAGCATTGTTGCGACAGGAATTCTGGCGCTGCAACAAAGCGCGCTTCCTCTGGACCTCGTTCGCGGTGGGGTTGCTCGGCCTGGCTTGAGTGAAAGCCACAGCAGCGCTCTGATTGCCCTTCAACTGACGCTTTTGGTCAGTCTTCAGTGGCCCGTGGGCCGATGGTTAGCCGATCGCAGCGTGGCGTTTGGGTTGGGATTGAGCCTGGCTGGATTCAGCCTCGGTTGCGGGTTGATTGCGCTCTCGTCCTTGTTCGAAGCCGGCACAGCCCTTGTGCTTTTGGCTCTGCTGCCGATGGCGTTTGCCCAGGCGGCGTTCCTGCCAACAGCCACCGAAGCCGTGATCGAGGAGACACCCCCTGAGCATCGGGGGCTGGCCATGGCTCTGTTCTCCCAGTGTTTCACCGTGAGCGCAATCGTGGCACCGCTCGCAGGAGGAGCTCTCTTGGATGCACAGAACAACGGAGTTGTTTTGTGGCTGTTGATGGGAACTGCCTGCCTCACGATGCTGCCGGCACTACGAAACCTGCAGCCCCGCTATCGAAACTCAACGGAGCTCAACCCAATCAACTCCGAGCGCATCACGGATGCCATTGCCGGCCCGCACTGAACAGTTCTCAGCCACCCCCATTCCTGGTGATATCGAAGGTGGGAACAGGAGCCCCACCATTGTTTGGAATCATGTAAACCGTTCGATTGGTGTCGTTTTCTCCCTTGGTGATCCAGAGGTATTGCAAATAGCCAGGGTTGTTCTTGAGGCTTTCGCCGATGATTTTGTTGGCTTTGGAGACACCCTCTGCCCGAATGATCTCCGCTTCAGCCAACTGAGCGGCTGAATCTTTTTTGGCCTGAGCCTCCAAAACCGCCACCTTGCGAGTGAATTCCGCCTCCCGCAGCAGGGCTTTACCGTTCAACGTCCTCACCCATACGCCGTACTGAGGTACGGCGAACGCGGCAATCCCGAAAACGGCTGCGGCAATCCCGAGACGGCGCAGAGCTGTCCAACGGTTGGTGCTGGACTCGGGCCTGGAAGTTTGCTGAGGCATCGCAGGCTTTTTTGCCCTTGTAGCAAGGATCCAAGGCCTGCAAACCCTGCGTCGCCAAACTGGCTCAGAGGATCAAACGTTGAACAGAAACTCCATACCTACAAGTCATTGCAGGTAATCGAAGCCCAAAAAGCTAGATGGACTTTTGTTGGACTTAAGAGCAGACGCTTTACAGCCACATAACAACGAACCGATAACGGAAGCCATCTGCATAAAGAACACAGATAAAGATTGAGAGATAGCAATTGAGTAAGTATTTATACTTGGCTTCTATCGCTGAACCAGCGCCTTCGATCGTTAGGCCCGGTATGGGGCCAATCTGTATCCCGATATATACGAAGAACCTCTCAGAAATTTTTTTCTGATTTCAATGGCTCATCAAGGAATAGAACTCGAATTCATAGTCCACATCCATTCCCACCAGAGAGCGGGGAATGAACAGCAAATTTATAGTCGTTGGTAATGATGTTGAAGACGGTTGAGCTGTGATTGACAAGCGCAAAGTGATCACAGGCAGCTTCAACTGGCCACCCGCCGCCGCTCACACCAACGACGAAACCCTGCTGGTAATTCACTCACCCCAACTCGCTAAACACTTCACCCGAGAAATGGATCGCCTCTGGGATACCGCTGAGCTGGGGATCACACCGCACCTCCAACGCAAACACGCCCGTCAGCTGATCAAGTGCGGGGATGGAGTAGAGAGGGGCTGAGAGGACTGAGAGAAAGGGAGAGTGGCTTGAAAAGTGGCTTAGGGGTTATGCAGATTTCGAATAATTCCCTTAAAGCTTATCCTCTACAAGCTAAAGTAGGCAAATTACATGATACAGTAACAATCTAAATAATCATCGAAAAATGTCCGTCGGTTTTGACACTGGATCGAAATGGTTTGATAATTACTTTGAAGCGTATTACGAAGTCATTGAATGCTATTACAAAAGCTTGAATAGTGCATATTTTGACTATTCTGATTACTACAAGGATTATATTTTGCCAACTGCTAGGCAGACCGCCAACTCTTAAAAGGAGTTTACAAAAACTTTGGCGATTATTACGAGGATTACTATAAAAACTATTTTAATGAGAATGCTTGGTCTACTATCTGGGCTGGATACGGCTATGGAGACTGCGATGTCGACAAAATAATCAAGATATGGGGATTTTCATCTAAAAATGATGGCAATAACGACATCGGTATTACAGACAAAAATGATGGCAATAATGACCTATCAGCCATCAAAACTCCAACTAGATTCAAAAATAAATACGCAGAAAAAATCACTAACTTCGATCCTTCTATCGACACCCTGGAAATCGATACCGATAGCTTTGGCATCGATGGATCCGCCACCTTTGCTGCTGGCAAAAACAAGAAAGAAGTTAAAAAGAAACTCGCCAAGCAAGACTTCGACTTCCTCTACGACGAAAAGAAAGGAGGTCTCTACTTCAACGAAAACGGAGCAGACAAAGGATTTGGGGATGGGGGCATCATTGCCATACTTAAAGGTGCTCCTGAGCTGACTTCAGATAACTTGGAGTTCATCTAAGGCACTTAATTACCCCTCTCCGCACATCCAACTCAAACTCGATCGTCAGCGGATACGTTGAGGCGATGCTGTGGGAATAGATAGCTCATTTGAATAGGAGTTGATCTCCTTCAGGAAGAATTCAAGGATTGTTCATGACGGTGGCGTAATCATAGTTAGCAAATTGAGTGTTTCAGAACTAACTTCGATAATCGAGATTGTGTAGTCATTTGAGCGGCAACTCCTACTCTCCTAATGTCCCGTGGTGATGTAATCAAGCAACTGAGGCAGGCCAAGTTTTGATGGTGTCTTCCGTTGCTTGATACCTTCATTCTTCAGACTGACCTGTTCACGCAGTTGATTTAGATAGTTCTGTGGTTTCTGATGTGTGTTCATTGTTTTGTTGGTTGAGGTTGTACGCCCTTGCGTTCTTCTTCGTATTCATCGTGCCAAGTCCAAGCCATCCATCCCATCCGTCGTGCCTCCTCCATGCGATACCTCTCACTGGTTCGCATCCTTAGCATCGGGCCATAAATATACGGATTCTTATCAAGACAGAACTCCTTCCACGAACCTTCGTTGACTAAAGGATTACGTGGCATACAAGCCCCACAGGAGCGTTCAATTGCAGCCTTTCTTGGTATTGATGCCCGTGTTGGTGTGTGTTGTAGAGCCACACAGAGAGCACTCAATTACTGTTCTGATTCGGTTATTGACCTTGATTTCTTTGGCTGTTTTCATTACACCTCTGGTCCAATATTTTCATCCATCCACTTGACAGTATGATGAACTTCATAATCTTTAGGCTTTGTCTTTGCATACGCTCTGATATATACCTCTAAGAGGGGAGGCATTCTTGAGTTGTTTTTAGATCGTTGTTTCATTGTTGATTGATTGGGTGTTTAGGTTCACCTACCTCACGCTGGAAGTAGGAGACCCAACACCAAGACGAACTAATGGGATCGAACCACTACAAAGCCATCAGGCGTTCGTTGCACTAAGACATACCCATCCAAAGGGATGGTTTTTTATGACATGTGATTTAGGTAAACCAGTTTCCACCCAATCTGGTTGCTAGTAGCAATCACATCTACTAGCAAAGACAACCTACAGGTATTGCACCCATACATGTCCACTTGGAGGTTGTTGAGCTTTTTGATTTAGATCAAAGAAGAGATGGTTGGTGGAAGCACTTTTCTAAGTGTGCGTTCTCTTTTTCATGCTCTTCAGATATCTCATTGAGTTTCTCTCCAAGAATGTCTGCCATTTCAAATGCGAAGTCTTTCCAATCTGTTTCGGCTGTCGCTAGTGTTTCGCGTGCTTTGTTTGTTGAGGGAGGGATGACACTTTCATCTTCAAAAATACATTCTGTTTCGTAGAAACGGGAAGGCATTTCAATGGTGATTTTCATGGTTGTTTGAGTGGAGTTTGTTTTGTCTTTTGTTTGATCTTTGTCTGTGCGGCGCTTACAAGATGTCCGTCTCCGCTACGCTGCGACCTGGACATAAGCAAGGAGACTGGCTAGACATTATTGGTTTTACCTATATCTGAGCTATCTGGGAGATGGTGGTTGTCATTGCATACCTGGTAGGATATACATCAACAAATAAGATGAAACTATTTCACCTTGTAGAACTGTTGTCTCTATCAGGAGCGGCATGGACTATCTGTAAACTTGACACAAGAGCGGGAATCTAAGAGATGATAAGTAGAAACATTCAGTGTTTCCAAGATCATCAAGAGTAGTGTTAATGTGTCTACGACGTTGGGGTTAGAGAGTGGGCGGTACTTACAAGATGTTCGTCTCGCTGCGCTCGACCTGAACATAGGTAAAGGGGAAGGTTGTCTTTTTGATTTCTTCTCCCTGCATAAGGGTCGGGATGGACCTTGAACTGTGTCTTTGTAGTTCTTCTGGTCAAGTTTGTGATAGGCGATCTTTTTTGAGTCGGCCTTTCTCCCCTGTATACGGAAGTTATTTACATTTATTGGCTGTTGTCACTGATCTCTTGATCATTTTATGATAGGCGATCAAGGATCTTGTCGAATTCAGCTAACTCTTTTCTCTTTGTCTCTCTGTTGTGGGTTTATAGCTGAGTATCAAAGACTGAATGATGCGTGCCTTTGAAAGCTTTGTGGCTGTGCTGTGGCATTGAAGTCTGTTCCAAGCAGTGCTCGTGATGCGCATATTGATTTGCTTTTCACCTGTCGTCCCTTTGTATTTGACCTGGATTTCTTTTGGGTCTAAGAGGCTTGCCGGCCAGGAATACCTGTTTATCTCACTTCCACTATAGCTGTTATATGTAGGCGTCTTAGCTATGAGAATTCTTGACAACATCTCCCACTGAGTCAATTCCTCGCTGTCAGCCAGTGTTTTGAGCTTGTCAGCAGCTTCCTGTGTAACTCGTACGGAGATTGACCGCCTTGTGACCCTTACTCCTTCTGAGCCATCTTCTCTGGTTGTTCTTCTGAAGTCCTTTTCTCCATCTTTTTCATGCTTCCTGTAATACCTCTGATCCTTTGTCTCTTTGCGAGGAGTCATGCCGCAGTTGTGCTCCTTCCTCGTTCTGTCTTGTGATTGTGATCGGCTTCCTTGCTGTGTGCCATGGAAGGCGCTTCAGAAAGCCGACGCTTTCTGAAGCGCCTAAATTTTTCTTTTTCACCCTTGACCGGACCACCCTTGAGTTGCGAGTAGAACATATGAACTGCTTAGTGAGTGTTTATGGCAGAAGGTTGGTTGATGAATTCCGAAGACCGATGGACCTATCGGTTTCAAAGGGACGAAAAGGCATGGGTCAGAGAACCCAGGGTCTTTGTGGATATGTGTCGTCCGATGCCAGATGGGTCTCCTGCTCTGCTGAAAACCCGTGAGCACATGCGAAGGGAACAAGCAGAGTCCATGTGGAAGTACCTGGTGCGTAGGGGTGGCAGAAATGCCCTCTTTCTTTATGGAGACCTGATGCAGGATTCTGAGGTCACCCGATGCTTCATTGCTGATAGAGGACAGAATGGGTGGCGCATAACCCCCCTAAACCTCAATGCCTTTAAGGAAAGTGGTGAAGGAGAACCTCCGTAAGGCAATCAAGTGGGCAATGGAGACAGAGATCCCATTTACTGAACCCACTAAGGCAAAGCAAAAACCCAAACCCCTATCCATAACGATCAAGGGCACCCATCCAGGGGACTACCCAGACCTGAAGGGACCAGAGAAGACGCGACTGGTCCTCGCATCCCTTCTCCACATCCATGACTCCATCGTCGATGCCGACACATGGGAGGGATACGAAGGAACCCCCGACCAGATCGACAAGTTGAAGTGGGAGGTCTACGGGATCCTTGCGAAGAATCCAGAGGTGACCACCGCACAAGAGGTCTACGACATTTGGTTGAAGGGTATGGGGATGGGATGGGTGCCAGAAGACCTGGGCGAAGACGAGGAGGAATTGGTGGACCTGACGCCACAGGGATACAGCGACCACCAAGAGGACTAGTAATCGGTCTGCAACCGATCGATTGCTGAAGCACTCGATTCTTCCGCTTTTGCCTCTTGACTAGCCACTACGACATGCGAGTAGAACGGATGAACTACTTGCTAGGAGGGTCCGATGGCGGAAGGTTGGTTAATCGACTCCAACGACCACTAGATATGGCGTTTCCACCGCGACAATTCAGCGTGGGCAAGGGACCCGAAAGTTTTTATTGATAGGGGGCGTCAAATGCCCAATGTTCCGCCACTCCTCAAGGAGCGTCGGTATTTGAGGAAGGACGCAGCAGAGCAGTTGTGGAGGTCACTTCAGACCCAGGGATGGAGGAAGACGAAACCCTTATGGGGAGATTCCGCAGAACCCTGAAACCGTTCAGATCCGAAATCGTTTCGTTGCTGATGCGTCGTGGAGGGGTGGTTCTGGGTCTTTCTGACTGGTCCCAGGTGGTCTCCAGTTGTCGTATTTGGATGGCATTTAAAGATCACTTTCCTTGGGAAGGATGTGAATCCCTTGGCGCCATTGTCTCAAGCGGCATTTTCAATTTGTCTGGAGGGGCGATAGGGATACCGACCCTCCTTTTTTGTGCCTTTTGCGGGGTCAGTTGGTTTCTGTGACCGCTGCAGGGGCGACGCCTTTGCCTGACATCTCTTTGAGTGAATCGGCGGCGCAGATTGTGGACGCCGCGATGGCGACAAACGCGACTGTGTTGACGACCTTAAGGACGACAGGCAGATGGGTGTTAACCATCTCGCGGAATTTTTCCATCAAAAAAGTTTGTGGTGAACATATGCATGGTGCATTGCCTGTCAAGGCGTTCGAATCATTAACGG
>QCUJ01000040.1 GCA_003210795.1 Synechococcus sp. AG-679-B05
GCCAGCGTTGAAACCAGTGGTGCCATCACCCTTCCGGCACGTTTGCTGGGGGAGATTGTGTCTCGCCTGGCCAGTGATTCACCAGTCACTCTCGCCAGTGATGAAAGCGGCGAGCAGGTTCAACTCACAAGTCTGAGTGGCAGCTATCAGATGCGGGGAATGTCCGCCGACGACTTTCCCGAGCTGCCGATGGTGGAGAGCGGCATGACCTTGAAACTTGAAGCGTCCGGTCTTGTGCAGGCCTTGAAAGGAACACTGTTTGCCAGCAGCAGCGACGAAGCCAAGCAATTGCTCACCGGTGTTCACCTCAGTTTCAGCGAACGCAATCTGGAAGCCGCTGCCACCGATGGTCATCGGCTCGCCGTGTTGCAGGTGGATGACGCATTGCAGGTAGCTGCAGATGGCCATGACGGAGATGACTCCACCTTTGCCGTCACCCTGCCGGCCAGATCATTGCGTGAGGTGGAACGCCTGATGTCGGGTTGGCGGTCTGAAGACCCGGTCAGTCTCTTTTGTGACCGAGGTCAGGTGGTGTTCCTGGCCGCTGATCAGATGGTCACCAGTCGCACCTTGGAAGGCACCTATCCCAATTATCGCCAGTTGATCCCAGATGGTTTCACGCGCAGCCTTGGAATGGATCGACGGGGTCTGATCGCAGCTTTGGAGCGCATTGCCGTTCTGGCGGATCAGCACAACAACGTGGTCAAATTCAGCAGCCAACCTGATCAGGGAGTCGTGCTGCTCAGTGCTGATGCTCAGGACGTGGGAAGTGGTTCGGAATCTCTGGCCGCAGAGCTCAGCGGTGATGCCATCCAGATTGCCTTCAACGTTCGTTATTTGCTTGAGGGCCTCAAGGCCACCGCTGGTGAAAGGGTGATGCTGCACTGCAATGCACCCACCACTCCCGCGGTCCTTCGTCCTCAGGAGGAAGAAGGTGGCTTCACCTACCTGGTGATGCCGGTTCAGATCCGCTCCTGATGTGACGCTCCCTGATCAGCTGTTGCTCAGTGATCTGCTGAATCACACGGTGCGTTGTGATCTCGGCCTGGATCATGGTCCTGGACTGATGGCTTGGATGCATCCTCCTGTGCATCGTCTGCTCGGTTGGGTCAGTCGTCCTTCCGCGTTGCGGATGAGCCGGGAGGTTTGGCGGTTGGATCAGTGCTGTGGCCTAACGGATCAGCAGGTGTTTGTGCGCGGTGAGCCGGCCAGCACCGATCTTGTGATCCTGGAGCAGCTGCCCACCTTGATGGATGCCGCGTTGCTGGATCGCTACGACGAACGCATTGGAACAGTTGTCGATTTTGTCTTTGAACCGGCAACCGGTGCGATTGGCCACTATCTGATTGCCCGCAGCGATCCCCGACTGCCGGGGACGTCTCGCTGGCGTCTGTCGCCGGATCGCATCCAGGATCAGCAGGCTGGGGCCGTGAGCACTGCCTTGCAGACCCTCGATGACCTGCCTTTGGCTCGTTCGAGTGTTCGTCAGGACCTATTGCAGCGCACCCAGCGCTGGCGCGATCAGCTTCGGGATATGGGCGATCGGGCTGGCGATCGACTCGAGGGTTGGTTGGAGGAGGCTCCCTGGGATGAGCCGGAAGAGGAACGTCGCGTCGAAGTGCGACGGAGTGGATCAAAGGAGGTCTGGGATGACGATGACTGGCCGGATCGTCCCCGTCAGCGGGATGAAGACCCCTGGGTTTGATCCCGCTGTCGGCAACACTGGGAGGAGCTTTGGTTCGTCCTGGGTGTCTTCCACTGCATACGACGTCAACGCCGCTTTAAAACAGGAAGGTCTCAAGCCGACGGATTGGGAGGAGATCTGCCGGCGACTGAAACGTGAACCCAACCGTGCCGAGCTCGGCATGTTCGGAGTGATGTGGTCTGAACACTGCTGCTATCGCAATTCGCGACCGTTACTCAGCGGCTTTCCGACTGAGGGACCCAGGATTCTGGTAGGACCCGGTGAAAACGCCGGAGTGGTGGATCTGGGCGATGGCCATCGCCTCGCTTTCAAGATTGAAAGTCATAATCATCCCTCCGCCGTAGAGCCTTTTCAGGGTGCGGCGACCGGTGTAGGGGGCATCCTGCGCGACATCTTCACGATGGGGGCTCGGCCGATTGCATTGCTCAATGCTTTGCGTTTCGGCCCGCTGGAAGATCCCGCCAATGTGGGTTTGATTCAGGGTGTGGTGGCCGGCATTGCTCATTACGGCAATTGCGTGGGTGTGCCCACCGTCGGTGGTGAAGTGGCCTTCGATCCCTCCTATTCCGGCAATCCTCTGGTGAATGCGATGGCCCTTGGTCTGATGGAGACCGAGGAGATCGTGAAATCCGGTGCACAGGGCATTGGTAACCCCGTTGTTTACGTCGGCAGCACCACCGGACGGGACGGTATGGGGGGTGCCAGCTTTGCCAGCGCGGAGCTCAGCGCTGATTCCCTCGATGATCGTCCAGCGGTTCAGGTGGGTGATCCCTTCCTGGAGAAGGGGCTTATTGAGGCCTGTCTCGAGGCTTTCGCCAGTGGTGATGTGGTCGCGGCTCAAGATATGGGTGCTGCTGGTCTGACCTGTAGTTGTTCCGAAATGGCAGCGAAGGGTGGACTCGGCGTGGAGCTGGATCTGGATCGTGTTCCTGCCCGGGAGCAAGGGATGACGGCCTATGAGTTTCTGCTGTCCGAGTCCCAGGAACGGATGCTGTTTGTCGTCAAGGCCGGGCGTGAGGAGGCACTGATGCAGCGATTCCGGCGCTGGGGGTTACAGGCGGCAGTGGTGGGTCGGGTGCTGGAGGAGCCGATCGTGCGGGTGCTGCATCAGGGCTCCGTGGCGGCGGAAGTGCCGGCCACTGCCCTTGCGGATGACACACCGATCGAGAAGCACGCACTCTTGGAGGAGCCCCCCGCTGATCTTCAGGAGCTGTGGAAATGGCGTGAACAGCAGTTGCCTGAACTCACGGATCCTGGTGCGGCTCTCCTCCGCCTTTTGGACGACCCCACCATTGCAAGCAAGCGTTGGGTTCATCGTCAATACGACCAGCAGGTTCTGGCCAACACAGTGGTGTCCTCCGGTGCTGCTGATGCCGCAGTGGTGCGGCTCAGGCCTCAGCAGGGTGATGGATCCCTTTCCAGCTCAAAGCGGGGTGTGGCCGCAACAGTCGACTGCCCCAACCGCTGGGTGGCCCTTGATCCCGAACGCGGTTCCCAGGCGGCTGTCGCTGAAGCGGCCCGCAATCTCAGCTGCGTCGGTGCGGAACCTCTGGCGGTAACGGACAACCTCAATTTCCCGTCTCCGGAGACACCGAAGGGCTTTTGGCAGCTGGCCATGGCGTGTCGTGGGATCTCAGATTCCTGTCGCGCCCTGAATACACCGGTCACCGGTGGGAACGTTTCCCTCTACAACGAAACAAAGAGGCCTGATGGCACCGTTCAGCCAATTCACCCAACACCTGTGATCGGCATGGTGGGTTGTGTTGATGACATCGCGCAGGTGACTGGGCTGGGCTGGCGTCAGCCGGACGATCCGATCTATCTGATCGGCGTTCCACCAAGTGATCCCGATAATCCCTGCTTGGGTCTTGCCGGTAGTGCGTATCAGGAGCAATGCGTCGGTTCTCTGGCTGGTCGTCCTCCCCAGACAGATCTTGTGGGTGAGGCGGCGGCTGGACAACTGGTCCGGGAAGCCATCCGCCAAGGTCTGCTGGCGTCAGCCCACGATTGCAGCGAGGGAGGTCTGGCAGTGGCTCTGGCGGAATCTTCGATCGCTTCGGACCGGGGAATCGATGTGAAACTCTGCACGGGTCAGGCTCGTTTGGACCGAGTGCTCTTTGCCGAAGGGGGTTACCGAATCATTGTGTCGGTGAAAGCAGAACAACAGTCGAGTTGGGATCGGTTGATCGGTTCCAAACCTGACCTGAACGTGACGCATATCGGTGTGGTTTCAGGTCGGACGCGCTTCACCATTCAATCCGGAACAGAGGTGCATCTGGATCTCGAGATCGAAGCATGCCGGTCGGCATTCAGTAATGCTCTTCCCCGACGGATTGATTCCGATTGATGAGGTTTTGAATTTGCCTTTGGTCTCAACCAGGGTTATCACTTTTCCAATTTTTCTGTCAACGGATTCATCATGTGCGGCATTATCGGAATGTTCTGTGTTGAAGCGGCTAATCAGCAGATCTATGACAATCTGCTGCTGCTTCAGCACCGGGGTCAGGATTCAGCTGGCATCGTCACGATGGATCGCCATACTTTTTATTCACATAAGGAACGGGGGCGTGTTCGGGAAGCCTTCAGAACACGTGATATGCGAAAACTGCTCGGTAATGCCGGCATTGGTCATGTGCGTTATGCCACCCGGGGTGCCGCTGCTGCTGAAGGAGAGGTGCAACCGTTTTATGTCAATGCTCCTTACGGCATCAGTTTTGTTCACAACGGCAATCTGACCAACACCCATCAGATTGAACAGGATCTTTTCAAGATTGATCGACGCCATACCAATTCCACCAGTGATACGGAGATGCTGGTGAATGTTCTGGCAACAGAGATTCAGTCGCAGATCACCAGTAGTGATCTCACACCGGATCAATTATTCAAAGCGGTGGCATCTCTCCACCAACGGGTTGAAGGGTCCTATGCAGCGATTGCGTTGATTGCTGGTCACGGCATGCTGGCTTTCAGAGATCCCTTTGGAATCCGCCCTCTCATTCTGGGTTGCCGCACATCAGAAAAGGGGCGTGATGAATGGATCGTTGCCAGTGAATCGTTGGTGATTGAAAACAGTGGTTATGAGATTATCCGTGACGTGAATCCGGGGGAGGCTGTTTTCATTGATGCCGATGCCAATTTACATCAGCGGCAATGTGCTGATTCACCACGTTTGATTCCCTGTGCTTTTGAGTATGTCTATCTGGCACGACCTGATTCGGTGATGAATGGCATTTCTGTGTACGAATCACGGTTGCGAATGGGTGATCGTTTGGCCGAAACAATTGCCGCTGCACTTCCCGCAGGTGATATCGATGTGGTGATGCCGATCCCAGATTCGGCACGACCTTCGGCAATGCAGGTTGCTCAAAAACTTGGTTTGGAATATCGGGAAGGTTTTTATAAGAATCGCTATGTTGGTCGAACGTTCATTATGCCTGGCCAAGCAGAGCGTAAAAAATCTGTTCGGCAGAAGCTGAATGCGCTTGGAACTGAATTTGCTGGCAAGAATGTCCTGATTGTCGATGATTCAATCGTTCGAGGAACAACCTCCCGGGAAATTGTTCAGATGGCACGTTCAGCTGGTGCCAATGAAGTCACCTTTACATCGGCTGCTCCGCCTGTTCGCTTTCCAAATGTGTATGGAATTAATATGCCTACTCGACATGAATTGTTGGCTTATGGTCGCAGTGAAGAGGATATTTCCAGGATTCTTGGTGCTGATCACGTGGTTTATCAGACCGTTGAAAATCTCTTGGCCAGCATTGTTGAAAAAACAGAAATCAAGGATCTCGAGATGTCCTGTTTTGATGGTCACTACGTGACAGGGGGTATTGACGAGGCTTATTTCAAGTGGTTGGAGGCGAATTGCACCTCTTGATCAGGGATGGATCGTGCTGATCAGTTCCAGGATTGTTTCGTCTTTTTGAAGTGAGAGCTGATCGGTGAATTCGGCACCGGGTTCCACCGTTTCCAGGCTGTTTGGATCAAATCGACCATGACGCCCGTTGCTTGTCACGATTCCGGTGATGTCGTCCAAGCTGCTGAAGCCCACCAGTCGGTCTGTTTCGTTGCTGAGGCTTACGCCGATTGTGCCCAGATCACCCCGTTGGCCGTAGCGCAGTTCTGAGGTGTTGATGCGGACAAGAGCACCTGCGCTGCTCATCAGGAGGAGTTGCGGTTGTTCGGGGGTTATTGCACCGATGAGCTCTTCGCCTGGCAGTCGACGCATGGTCATCGGGCCCTGCGCCAACTTGCCCATCAGCGGCAGTGTGGCTTCGTTGACGGGTAACCGCAGAATTCGACCGATATCACTGATCAACAGCAGCTCGTGGTGCTCCTTGCAAATCACAGCACTGTTCAAAACAACGCCATCTTTCAGTTTGAGAACACTCGTGGCCCGACCAGACAGGTCCAGGACTTCAGCGAGAGGCAAGCGTTTGAAGCGGCCATCACTGCTCAGCAGTCCAAGGCTGAGTTCCTCATTGTCCTGATTTGGTAGTGACAGCAGCGACACCACTGGATCACCGTCGAGGCCAGTCGGTAGGAAGCGGTTGAGTAATCCCGGCTGCTGACCAGCAAATTCCCAACGCACTAGCGCGACCCTGCCGCCTGCACTGACGACCAACAATCGGGGTGGTGGTTCGATGGGAAGGATGACGCGTGCCGGTGATAGTCCATCCCCGATAGGGCTGGAATCGTTGAGGTGCAGACGTCCCAGGACCTGCGGCGTCACGATTCTCACCTGCCCATCGGCCTGAATCAGAACGCGTCCGTCCCCTGGCAGTGCCGATAGAGCTTGTTGGCGCAGCAGCTCAGTGTTCGGGCGCTGGCTGGCTGCCCGTTCAGCAATTAGGGCGTCTCCCCCTTCCACGAGGCGGGTACGCCGGGGGGTGCCAAAGCGTTTTTTCAATCCCTTCAGTTCCTCGACCATGGCATCAAGCAGCTGATCGCGGTTTTCCAGCAGGAGGCGTAAACGTTCCCGTTCTGTTCGGAGTTCTTCGAGCTCCTGGCGGAGGCTTTCCTGCTCCAGGCCGGTCAGTCGCCGCAGCGGCATCGCCAACACTGAATCCGCCTGTCGTTCGCTCAGTTCGAGACGCACCATCAGGCTGGCCCTGGCAGAGGCGGCGTCGTTGGCCTCCTGGATCATGGCGATCACCTGCTGCAGGTTGTTCAGGGCGCTGATCAGGCCCTCAACAACTTCAAGTCGGTTTTCGGTTTTGCGCAGCGCATAACTTGTGCGCCGGATCAACGTCAGTTCCCGGTAATCGAGGAAGGTTTGCAGCAGTTGCCGCAGGGATAGTTGCCGGGGTTGACCATCCACCAGCGCCAGCAGGATGGCGCCGAAATTGCTTTGCAGTGCGGTGCGGCGCTGTAGTTCTTTCAGAACTTTGTCCGGATCGGTATCGCGGCGCAGTTCCACCACCACCCGCATGCCCTCGCGATCACTCTCATCGCGGATGTCGGCAATGCCGCCGATTTTCCCGTCATTGACGGATTCGGCCAGTTTTTCGATCCAGCCGGCCTTGCTGAGTTGATAGGGCAGTTCGGTGACAACAACCGCATTCCGCTTATGGCGTCCCTTTCCGAGTTGGACCTCCTCGGTGTGAGCCACGCCCCGCATGGGGATGATTCCTCGACCATTGAGGTAGGTCTCCCTGAGTCCGCTGCTCAGCAGCACTTCACCGCCCGTCGGAAAGTCTGGGCCAGGAATCAGTTGCAGCAGTTTTTCATCGCCGAGCTCTGGCTTACGGATGAGGGCAATCAGGCCATCCACCACCTCTCCCAGGTTGTGAGGAGGAATGCTCGTGGCCATCCCCACGGCAATGCCGGAGCAACCATTGAGCAGCAGGAACGGCAACTGCGCTGGCAGCACTGTCGGTTCCTGTTGGGACCCATCGAAGTTTGGTGCGAAGTCGACGGTGTCATCGCCGATCTCATCGAGGAGGGCCTGGTGAGCGATTGGCGCAAGCCGTGTTTCCGTGTACCGCATGGCGGCTGGCGGATCATCATCGACCGAACCGAAATTGCCGTGTCCATCGAGCAATGGGTGGCGGCTGGCAAAGGTCTGTACCAGGCGCACCAAGGCGTCGTAGACAGCCTGGTCTCCATGGGGGTGATATTTGCCCAGAACATCTCCAACCACACGGGCAGATTTCCGATAAGGGCGATCGGGGGTGAGCCCAAGTTCCTGCATGGCGAACAGGATTCTTCGCTGAACGGGCTTGAGACCGTCACGTGCATCGGGCAAAGCCCGACCCACGATCACGCTCATCGCGTACTCGAGGTAGGAGCGCTGCATCTCCTGATGCAGGGCGATCGGTTCAACGCGCTCCTCAGCCATGCTCTTCGCTGATTTCGATTCGAGCGAGGCTCACATTAAATGTGTTCATCGACGTTTCATCCAAGTGGCGTTGGCTTTGGCCCGTTCCACCCCGGCTTTGAGTTCAGGTTCTTCCAGAAGCAAGGCGGCGGCATTGCGGATCTTGACTCCCCAGAGCTGTTCGGTCTGGTGGCCCTCAAGAACGTAGTTGGGTTCTTTTGCGAGGGCTTGATTGGCCAGGTTGAACGCTTCATCTCGACGGGTTTTGCTCTGATGCAGCGCAGCGGCCAACGCGAGCATGGGTTCGGCATTTTGTTCAAGGCTGAGAACGCGCCGCCAGCGGCGGATCGCTTCCTTTGTTTTTCCAAGTTCGAACAGAACCAGCGCTTGGTTGTTCAGAGCTTCCCAGAAGTCTTGTTTAAGAGTTGTGGCCCTCTCGAATGAGGTCAAAGCTGCTGAAAGGTTGCCCTGCATGATCCGGGCATTGCCCAAATCGAAATAGGCAGAGGGATTTTCAGGGTCGAGATCCAGGCCGCGTTCGATCAGAGGAATGGCAATGTTGGGTTGTTCTGCCCGCAGCGCGATTGCCGCTTCAGCGAACCAGAGGCCGGCTTTGGTGGGGTTAAGGGCCTTGGCACGGGCCAGTGAGGTGCTGGCAGCCTCCAGCTGGTCACTGCGCAGCTGAGCCTCCGCTAATACAGACCACAGCTTTTCGTTTTGTGGATCCAGTCGAACGGCCAGGGCTGCCAGTTGAGCTGCTTCCTTGGCTTGACCCATCTGCAGCAGTTGGACTGCCGTGTGCCCGATTCCGATGGAGGAACCTTTCAGCTCCTCGGCTGTCGGCACGTAAACACTGGGCACAACCGCCTTGGCCGGCATCACGGAACAGATGGCACCCAGACTCAACAGGGCAGCGATGAGTCGATTGCGGAACCACCGATGGCGGTTCTCAGACTTGGACTTCATGGCAGCTTTTCATTGGTCAGAGGCTAGGGCTGGCTTCCGGTCGTGCTGCCTGGGCGTTGCGGCGCCACATCCAGGGCTTGATCCGTCGAAGGGCTGAACCGCGCAAGTTTTCATCCCAGATGGAGTCGTCCCAAGCCTGAACATCGTTGTTCTGCAGATCCATCAACCAGGTTCGGGGTTGCATCTCCGGGTCGGTGCTGCTGATCAGTGCACCGTGATTCCAGGGGCAGATGTCCTGGCAGATGTCGCAGCCTGCCACCCAGGGACCTAGGGATTTGGTGATCCCCTCGGGCAATTCAGCGTCGCGGTTTTCGATCGTGTGGTACGCAAGGCACCGCCGAGCATCCACCACAAAAGGTTCTCTGATGGCATCTGTCGGGCAGGCCTCGATGCAGGCGGTACAGCGGCCGCAAAGGCTGCGTGCTGGCTCGTCCGGCTCCAGCTCTTCAGTTGTGAGCAGATGCCCGATCACCATCCATGAGCCGCGCTGGCTGTGGATCAGGTTGCTGTGTTTGCCGATCCAGCCCAGCCCTGCTTCTTCTGCCCAGGCTTTGTCAAGCAGAGGCGTCGCATCCACGCAGACTCTCCACTGACAATTTGGCCGTTGTTCCGAAAGCCAGCGTCCGACGCGTCGCAGCCGTTGATCCACCACTCGGTGGTAGTCACGCCCCCACCCGTAACGGGCGACCTTCAGGCTCCCGGGGGCCGGGTTTTGGTTGACGTAGTAGTTGAGACCCACCGCCAGCAGGCTTCTGGCATTGTCAAGCAGTCCTCTTGGATCCAGCCGACGAGGAGCTGCCATCCAGGCCATGTCCGCTTGGTGGCCGGCTTCCAGCCAACGTTGCAGAGCCGCTGTGCGCAGTTGCATTCGCTCGCTTCCAGGAATTCGAGCGATGCCAACCGGTTCGAATCCTTCAGCTCGTGCCCGGTCCCGCAGCGCTGCGCTGAGCGGGTGAGGAGAAGGGGTTGGCAGCCCAGGCATCGCCCTTAAACTCCGCTCATCACTGGCATCTTTAAGTGTCCCGATCGCCGATGGGTGAATCCGAGTTCCGCTTTGCCCCGTTGTTGCGTTGGCTTGGTCTCACTCTAATTGTGGTTCTGGTGCTTCAGATGGCTGCAGTAGTGGTGGCCATCGATTGGGCTGGTACCAGTCAGCCACCGCAATTAACCGGTCCGTTGGTGGCGCTGGCTCCTTTGGGTTTTCTCGGTCTCCTGGTCACGTTGATTGCCTCTCGCCTCGAGGATCCTCAGCAACGCCACACTCCTTTGCGGTGGGTCGTCTGCGGCTGTTCGGCTCTTCTAGCCGCCGGCATGATCGCTGCCATCCCGATGTCTCTGTCCAGCGAGGCCGGTGATGCGAGTCAGCTTCAGAACCTGGATCAGGGTCGTCTAGCCCTTAAAGAGGCTCGCCAGTTCCGTGAGGATGAGCAGCAGGTTGAGGCGCTTGGAGAACAACTTGCCCAGGCCGGTCAACTGGCTGCTGATGCCACTGCCGATGACAAGCGTCGTGCAGCCCAAGTGATGGTTGACGAGCAGATCGTTCAGATGGAGTCTCAGCTGCAGCGATTTGAGGCCCAGAGAACCCGTGAATCGCGTCAGCGTTTGATCGGAGGAACAGCCAGTGCCGTGGTGCTTGCTGTTGCCTTTGCTCTTCTTGCTTTGACAGCAGTGCTCTGATTGCTGGTTAGGTTGGTCTGACTTTCCAAAATCCGGACGCAGAGGCTTCTTGGTCCAGTCCACTCCCAGGCCAGATCTGCCCTTGTCAGCACGACTTCGGCAGGATCTCAAGAATGATTTGATCGCAGGGCTGCTGGTGGTGATTCCACTGGCAACCACTATCTGGCTTTCCACCATTGTCAGCCGCTTTGTTCTTGCGTTTCTGACCTCGATCCCAAAGCAGTTCAATCCATTCATCACCCTTAATCCTCTGCTTCAGGATCTGATCAACCTGACGCTCGGACTAACGGTTCCTCTTCTTGGGATCCTGCTGATCGGACTCATGGCCCGCAACATTGTTGGCCGTTGGTTGCTTGAGTTCGGAGAGGGAACCCTGAGTCGTATTCCACTGGCCGGCTCGGTTTACAAGACCCTCAAGCAGTTGCTGGAAACCGTGTTGCGGGATAACTCAACTCGCTTCCGAAGAGTTGTTCTGGTCGAATATCCCCGTGAGGGTCTCTTCAGTGTCGGCTTTGTGACGGGAGAGGTGGGCCCCTCCCTGCGTTCCGATCTTGAACAACCTCTCTTGAGTGTTTTCATCCCCACCGCTCCGAATCCCACCACCGGTTGGTACACCCTTGTGCCTGAAATGTCTGTGAGGGAGCTCAATATTTCCGTAGAAGAAGCTTTTCGCACGATCATCTCCGCCGGCATCGTCAATCCTGACGATCGTGAAGCTCCGGTGAATCGCAGTTTCTCCAGTTTGATTGCCCAGTTAAGGGCGTCTACATCCCCTTCCAGCTGAGTCATGTCCTCCCGCTCTCTGGCTCGAGAACTGGCGCTGCTCGTTCTTGGCCAGGTCTCCGATCAGAAGTCTGCTATTCAGGCAGATCCGGCGATGGAAACCGTTCTAGATCAGGCTTTATCCAGCTTGATGCAGCACTGGCGCGAGTCACTGGATGCCATTGCGGTTGATCTGGATCAGGCTCAGCAGGGTCTTTTGGACAGCGAGCTGCAGCAGCGTGACTCAGAGACTGCTGCCAAGGTTCGCGATCACCTGAACGCATCCATTGCTTCGGCTGAACAGGTGCTCAATGGATTGAGTGCCTGCATGGAGCTGCCGCGTTTGCTTTTGATGGGCGACCAGGAACAGATCCGTCGTGGTGCGATGGAGCGGGTCGGGCTGGTGCTCAACCGACGTGAGGCCATCGACGCTGAACTCGATGGTGTGATGGAAGGATGGCGTCTAAGCCGTCTGCCGCGGTTGGATCGCGACATCCTTCGATTGGCGGTAGTGGATCTGCGTGATTTAAGAGCGCCAGCACCCGTTGCCTTTAATGAAGCCGTCGAATTGGCCAATCGCTACAGCGATGAACAGGGCCGGCGCATGATCAATGGTGTCCTTCGGCGCTTTCACGATGCCGCCACCAAGGATTTGAACTGATGGTTTACGACTGGTTCAACCGCGGTGCTGAAGGTTCATCGGAACCTCAACCCACGCCTTCTCCGGAACCCACGCCATCCCCTGGCACCACTCCTGAGCCTTCTTCAACGCCAGAAGATGAAGCCCTGGCCTGGGCCCGTGAGGCTTATGCCCGTCTGAAGGCTCAGCAGCAGTTGGCCAAGGCTCCGGAATCGGAACCCGCACCCTCCTCACCAGAGCTGACCCCCGAACCATCTCCTGAACCAACCGCTTCTCCAGCAGAGCAAGCGGCGGAACCCACGCCTACGCCCAAGCCGACACCGGTCGCTGGCATTTCACTTCTGGAGCAGGCCGCTGCGCAGCGACAGCAGCGACAGCAGGACCAGGATGAACGTGCCATTTCGGTTGAACCGGAGCCCACGCCAACACAAGCTCCGCAGGACTCCACGGAGCCCAGCCTCGGAGCTCTGGACGAGGATTTCCTCTGGTCTGCTGAAGTTCTGGCAGCTCAGGGCCGTCGGGTCGACCAGGTTTCGCTGGAGGAGATCGACTGGCTGGGGCGGCTGCGACGCGGAATGGAGAAGACCCGTCAGGGCTTTGTTTCCGGATTGCTGGACAACCTCGGCGACGATCCCTTGACCCCGGAGGTTCTCGATGACCTCGAAACACTTCTGTTGCGGGCTGATGCCGGTGTTCAGGCCACGGATCAGGTGCTGGATGCCCTGCGTCAGCGCTTGAATGAAGAGGTCGTGGAACCTACCGAAGGCATCCGCTTCTTAAAGGAACAGTTGCGTGGCCTGCTGGATGTACCGATTCAGGCCAGTGGTGTCTCTCTTCTGGCTCCCGAACGGGATCGACTCAATATCTGGTTGATGGTGGGGGTGAATGGTGTCGGAAAGACCACCACCCTTGGAAAGCTTGCCAACCTTGCTGTTCGAAGCGGTTATTCGGCCCTGATTGCAGCAGCCGACACCTTTCGAGCGGCTGCCGTTCAACAGGTTCAGGTGTGGGGTGACCGCAGCGACGTGCCTGTTGTCTCCAACCCCAGCAGCAATGCTGACCCGGCTGCTGTTGTTTTTGATGCCATCGGGGCGGCTCGCTCCCGTGGCACCGATCTGCTGCTTGTCGATACCGCCGGACGGTTACAGACCAAGCACAACCTGATGGAGGAGTTGGAGAAGGTACGCAAGATCATCGATCGCCTGGCACCGGAAGCCAAGGTGGAGTCTTTGCTGGTTCTGGATGCCAGCCAGGGTCAAAACGGCTTGCGCCAGGCGATGGCCTTCGCCAAGGCTGCAGGTTTGACCGGCGTGGTGATCACCAAGTTGGATGGAACGGCCCGTGGTGGTGTTGCGTTGGCAGTCGCGTCAGAGGCGGAATTGCCGATTCGTTTCATCGGTGCCGGTGAGGGAATCCGCGACCTGCGACCGTTCAACAGCTATGAATTCATTGAAGCGTTGCTGGCCGGACGCTGAACCGTTGCTACGGTTCAAATCCTGAGGCGGTGGGCTGAGCCGTGAGCAGCAAGCCGCCCCGGCGCCATCCCTCAACTCCAGTTCGCAACACAGCTCCGTCGCATCAAGCGATGGGGGGATTGCGGCAGTTGTTCGACAGCCTGAGCCGTGAGCAGCGTCGCAACCAGGACTTGCTCGTCTCTCTGGCGTTTGCCCAGCGCAGCTTCACCAATCTGCAGCGGTTTTTGGAGTTGGTCCCGCTCGTGGCAGCGCGTTTGGTGGGTGTTGAGGGGGCTTTGCTGGTTCCATTTCAGATGGATGGAAGCCTCTGGCGCGATCATCTGCAGGCCATTCCGCCGGCGAGTTGCCAAGACCTGTTACGACGTCTGGCGGCCTATGAGCCAGGGCTCAGCGTCGGTTTCGGAACCGATGAAGAGCAATTGTTGGCGATGGATCAACTGGTCCAGAGGCTTTCGCCGGGGTCCGCACTGTTCGCCACGTCAGTGGTCTCCCGGGGTAGACCGCGGGGACGTCTTTACGTCTTTGATCCTTCGGGTGGCCTGATCTGCACAGATTTTCAACGCCGCCATGTGCAGATGGTGGCTGATCTGGCCGGTGTGGCGATTGAGAATGATCAGATGCTCAAGGAGGCCCGTCGCCATGAGCGGGTGGACCGACAGCTGAGCATCGGTGCCGAGATTCAGGCTCAGCTTCTTCCCGATCGCTGTCCGGTGATTGAGGGTGTTGATTTGGCGGCTCGGTGCCGCCCGGCCTTCCAGGTGGGTGGGGATTACTACGACTTCATTCCCACCCGTCCGGAACTGATCGGTCGGCGGCGGGAGCGCGGTCGCTGGGCGTTGGTGATGGGTGATGTGATGGGAAAGGGCGTTCCTGCGGGTCTGCTGATGACAATGTTGCGTGGAATGCTTCGGGCCGAAGTCCTCAGCGGTTTACCGCCGGATCGAATCCTGCATGACCTCAATCAGCTGGCTCAGGAAGATCTGGCCCAGTCCCACCGTTTTGTCACCCTCTTCTATTCCGATTTCGATCCTCGCTCGAGGCGTTTGCGTTATGCCAATGCAGCGCATAATCCCCCGCTGCTGTGGCGTGCTCAACATCGCAGCATCGGGCGCCTCGATGCTGCAGGTTTGCTGATCGGTCTTCAGCCTGAAGCGGAGTATGGCCTCGGTGAGGTGCGCCTTGAGCCTGGTGATGTTCTCCTCTATTACACCGACGGTGTGACCGAAGCACCCGGGATGACAGGGGATCGCTTTGATGAAGCCAGATTGATTCGAACGCTTGACCTGGCCTGTCGCAGCGGTCAGGGATCCCAGGGCATTCTTAATACTCTTTTTGAGCGATTGGATCGCTTTGTCGGCAAGGATCACCAGCTTGAGGATGATGCCTCGATGGTGGTGCTCAAGGTTCCGGAAGCGGTCACTCTTCCCAGCGTGTCGGCATCAAGCAGCAGCCTGACAAGCTGAGGTGATCGACGGAGAAACGATGGCGGGTGGGGTGACCGGAGGGGCTGCAGGCACCTGGAGTGATCGTTTTGAACAAGGTCTTCACCCTTTCATCGAAAGGTTCAACGCTTCAATCAGCTTCGATCTCACCTTGTTGCAGGAAGATCTGGATGGGTCCATCGCCCATGCGCGCATGTTGGCGGCCTGCGGAGTCATTTCCGATGCTGAGGCTGATCAACTGGATCAGGGGCTGGAGACTATTCGCCGTGAGGCAGC
>QCUJ01000041.1 GCA_003210795.1 Synechococcus sp. AG-679-B05
GTTGGTGTTAGTGACCCAGGAGCAGAACGCATCCCAGTTGCCCTGGCGTCCGCTGCGAATTGCGGTGGACATAGGAGAGAAGAAGACGGATAAACCTTCTCCAAAACATGGAGAGAGGTGACGCAAGCCTATGGAGGAGTCAGCGACTTATCTGACATTTCAATATTCCGACGTACGTCTCAAAAAAACTTCATGAAGCACTCCATGAAGCATTCATGAAGTTGCTTGTAGCAGCCACTGTTGGGATTCCTTCAGGAATACAGGCCAGTTCATTCGTTCCTCCTGCGCGGCTCTGGACACAAGAAGCGGAGCCTGCTGCTTCAGCGCAATCAGATCTGGCTCATCCACACCCGCACTCAAGGCCAGCCAGTCCGCCATGGAGCGTCCAACCACGCGTGTGAGATAGGCGGCGCTGAGCGCCTGGACCGCACCAGCGGCAAGCCAGCTGCCGCCATCAAGCTTCGCCAGACCCAGCAGGGTCTGGCCGGTCCACTCCACAACCCCTTGAGCCAGGGCGGCACGGGCGAGCTGCGCTGCAGCTTCCTGCAACACCTCGGTTTTGATCGAAGTGCCCCAGATCTGAGCCATCTCCTGAATCATCAGACCATTGGCCACGGCCACCGCCAGCAGATCCACACTGGTCAGCGGTGAGGCGAACACCGATCCCGCCACAAGCCACTGGGTGCGACGCTGCAGCTGTTGAAAACGTCCGCGGCGGAGACACTCCAGCTCAACCTGCCAACGGCGGTGCAGATCTGCCAGCAACCGTTGACGGGTGTCGGATGTGAGCGCGGATGACGCCAGCTCGCGCCGCAGCGGTTGCAGAGGCTGGCGCAGGTTCTGATCGCTGCCGACCACAAGAAGGCGCCCCTGCCAGCGCGAACCCAGTTGAGCCATCAGCTCCTGCTCAACGGCAGCGGCAGACTGCTCTTCGCCCAGGGTGACCAGCAGCCAGCCTGGCTGATCCGCCGGCAGCTGCTGAAGCCAGAGCAGATCAGCCGCCATCAGCGGCGCTGCGCAGCTGAACAGGATCACATCCTGATCGGCCAAACCGGCAGGCCAGACCCTTTCACCGCTGCTGGTGGGCAAGGGGTGGGCCACCGACAGCTCGACGGGCCGCAGGGTGGTCAGAGCGCCTTGCAGCTTTGGAAGTGCCGGTCGGCTGCCGGCATCAACGCAAACGACGGCCAATCGCAGGGTCTCGTCGCGCTCAATCAGCTGATTCAGCTCAAGACGCCGTTGCAAAGAATCGGCGGCAGATGCTGCTTCAAAAGCATCGAACTGATCCAGGACCTCGTTGCAGCGGTCGATCCAACCGCTAAGCGTCTCCGGAGCATTGAATTGGGGTGGTTCTTGGCTGCGTCTGAGCCACAAAATGCCTGCACCGGCAGCAAGAAGTCCCAGGCCTCCGCCGGGGATATGCAGCAGATCACTGAGCAACCACTGCCCCATCAATAACCCACCTCCGGCAAGGGCGACCGAACGTGCCAGAGCGGGCTGTTGCTGAATCAGCTGAAGCAGCGGAGGTTTCAACGGAGCGCCGAAGGGGTCAAATCGTCCTAGCCCAAACGGGAGCTTGAGACCAGCCAACAAGGTCAGCCCACCGACCTCGCCACGACACCATCAGCAACGTCAGCAACGTCAGCAACACGAAAGATCGCCGAGACTGGGCCCCATGAAGGATGGGTTCGATCCCCTCGACGGCCTGACCACGCGTCAGCGCCTCGGGCTGCAAGACCTGCTGGTTTCAGTGGAGAAGACCGGGGCATGGTCCTGGGACATGCCCGTGCTGATCCGCCAGCGTTGCTGGCTCAAGCTGGAATCCATCCGTCTTGATCAACTGCACCGCTGGCTGCCACCCGACGCCCGCGGAGAGGCACCGGAGCTGGTGCATTACCGCCGTTTGCGGGCGAACGGCATGACGAAGATCGAAGCGGAACAACGCTGCTGGGAGGAATTCGGTATGGCCAACTGTCGTCAGGCGCTGCAGCGGTTCTGGGAGAGCCAGGGGGCCTCAGGCACAACCTGGACAACCCGTCATTACCTGGAGTTGGTGAACCGTTATCGGCGCTCCTTCGAGACCGACCGCCCCTCCATCCCGATGCTCGTCTTGCCCAGGAGCGGATCAGAGACAGGTCACCAGCTGCACTGGCTATCGATCAACACACCGTCGATGCGTCACACTTGCCGCTGATTCCAGGCCACGGGCCATGACTGATTCCTACGGCGATCCTCAGCAACAGGGGACACAGGACGGCGGAGGCCGGAGTGAAGGCGGCCGTGGAGATGGTGGCCGCGGACGCGGCGGTCGGGGTGCCGGCAATCGCGAGGGCGGGGGCTTCCGGATCCGCTTGAGTGACAACGAGATGCGTTCAGCCCGGGCTCTTCAGGAAGCCCTCAATCTGCGCTCAACGGTGGCCGTGCTCGGTTTCGCCGTGCGCACACTGGGCCAGATGCTTGAAGACGGAAAGCTGACCGAGCTGATCGAACAACAGCGCAACCAGGCCCCACGTGGCCGCCGCGATGGTGGCGGCCGTGATGGTGGTGGCCGAGGCCGTCGTTTTGATGACGACCGGCAGGGTGGACGGGGCTCGAGGCCTGATCCATTCGCACGGCCCTCCAAGCCTGAACCTGAGGTCAGCGCCGAACCCGAAGCTGATGCAGCGGCTCCCGCCGAAGGCGATGCGGTTGCTGCGGAAGCAACAGCAGAAACAAACGAGGACAAGACCAGCGAATCCGAGGCCTGATCCATGGGGCGGCCAAGGGTTCTCTCCGGGGTGCAGCCGACCGGCGCGCTGCACCTGGGAAATTGGCTTGGAGCCATCCGCAACTGGGTGGATCTTCAGGACTCCCACGACACCTTTGTCTGTGTGGTTGACCTGCACGCCATTACCGTTCCGCATGACCCGGCGCGCCTGGCGCAGGACACCCTCAGCACAGCCGCCCTCTACCTGGCCTGTGGCATGGATCCAGAGCGGTGCTCAATCTTCATTCAGAGCCAGGTCTCCGCTCACAGTGAGCTGGGCTGGTTGCTGAACTGCGTAACGCCTCTGAACTGGCTGGAACGCATGATTCAGTTCAAGGAGAAAGCCGTGAAGCACGGCGACAACGTTTCGGTGGGCCTCCTGGACTACCCAGTGCTGATGGCCGCAGACATCCTTCTTTATGACGCCGACCTGGTGCCGGTCGGTGAAGATCAGAAGCAACACCTCGAGCTGGCGAGAGACATCGCACAGCAGCGTGTGAATGCCCGATTCGGCTCCAAGGATGCTCTGGTGTTGAAGGTGCCTAAACCGATGATTCTCAAGGAGGGTGCACGCGTGATGAGCCTCACCGACGGGCGCAGCAAAATGAGCAAAAGCGACCCGAATGAAGGCAGCAGGATCACCCTGCTGGACCCGCCGGAACTGATCACCAAAAAGATCAAACGGGCCAAAACCGATCCTGAGCGAGGCCTGGAATTCGGCAATCCCGATCGCCCTGAAACCGACAACCTTTTGGGGCTCTACTCCATTCTCAGCGGCATCGGCAGGGAGGCTGCGGCCGCTGAATGCGCAGAGATGGGCTGGGGGCAGTTCAAACCTCTGCTGGCCGAAGCCACCGTTGCTGCGCTGGAACCGATTCAGGCCCGCCATCGCGAACTCATGGCCGACCGCTCTGAACTGGATCGAGTGCTTATGGAGGGACAGCAGAGCGCGGAAACAGTGGCCAATGCCACGCTTCAACGGGTCCGCGACGCCCTGGGGCTTGCCAAGCGCAGCTGATCATTGCGGCCAGCACCGATCAGCACAACTGATCTGATGTTCGGCACAAATTCCATTGACAACAGCCCTGACCTCTGAGCATGCGCGCCCAAAGCGCTGTGGCGGAGCGATTGCACACTGCTCAGCGTCTGTCAACCCAACCGCAGGCTCTCTGGCCGCCAGAGCCGTTGGGCCATCAGGGTGATGGTCCTTCTAAAGTCCTGCGTGCTTCGGCTTCCCCGGCTTAACAACATTCAGCCACCGCGACTGCTTGCCGCAGGAACCCTGGCATCGGGTGTGATGGTTTGCTCGGGGGCTGCTCCATTGGTCATGCCGACCAGCAGCACGTCACTAATGGCAGATGCGGCCGTTGAAATACCCCTCAGCCTCACGCTGCTGCCTCGCAGCGGAGAGGACGCCCCCTACGCGGTAACTCCGGAACGTCGAGCTCTGCTGAATACTATTCGCTACGCGGAAGGAACCTGGTCCAACGGGGAGGACAAGGGATACCAGGTGCTTTACGGCGGGGGCCTTTTCAAGGACCTGTCCCGCCATCCTGAAAAAGTTGTCGCGAGCCGCTATACCAGCGCTGCCGCAGGCGCCTATCAATTTCTGCCCAAAACCTGGAAAGGCGTGGCAAGGGAGCTCGAACTCGACAGCTTTGAACCCGCCGAGCAGGATCAAGCCGCACTGCACCTCGCTGAGCGTCGTGGAGCCCTCCAGGAAATCGACCGCCGCGGACTCACCCCCGCTGCCATGGCCCGCCTGGCTCCGGAATGGGCATCATTCCCGACCTGGTCCGGGCGCAGCGCCTACGGACAGCCGGTTAAGAGCCATCAGGATCTTGCACGCTTCTACAGCACCAACCTGAATCAGCTTCGTCGCCAGATTGAAGCCTGAAGATCAGGACTGAAGCCTGTTCAGACGAGCCGACAGCCCCCAGACCTCTGTGACGAGCCCATGCCAGGGGGCCATGGCTTTCATCGAAACGGCAACAGGCTTGCCTGCAGCGCGCGTAAGAGCCCTTGTTGCCTTGACTGCCTGCAGACCCTCTGCCAGACGTCCGGATAAGTCTTGACGCTCTTCGAAGTTCATTACTTCATCAGAAGATTGCTCGATTAACTCATACCCTCTTGTGAACCAGTACTCGAAATCTGTCAGGAGAGATTCGAGCAATGATTCCAGAATATCGCCTGCTTCAGCATCTGCGGAGAGATCAGTCAAATCCTTTGACATGGCGAGAGGAGGTCCCGGAATAGGATGACGCAGACCAGCCAATCCCGGCGAGTCTCCAAGTCTTGTCCACAAGGATCACTGCATGCCTGCGATCACACTTCCCGATGGAACCGTCAAGAGTTTTGACGGGAAGGTGACCATTGCCGAGGTGGCATCATCCATCGGCCCCGGCCTGGCCAAGGCAGCAATCGCTGGAGTCGTTGATGGTGAATCCCTAGATCTTGCTATTGAGCTGAACAAAGACTGTGAACTAAAACTAATAACTTCTAAGGACGAGGAAGGCCTGCACACGATTCGACATTCGTTTGCACATTTACTAGGCCATGCCATCAAGCAACTCTATCCAGATGCGCAGATGGCTATCGGGCCGGTGATCAAAGATGGCTTTTACTACGACATTAAATATGAAAAAACCTTCACTCCAGACGATCTAAATAAAATAGAATCCAGAATGAAAGAACTGATAGCAAAAGACTACGCTGTCGATGTGGAAATAGTCTCCAAAGAAAAGGCCATTCAAACTTTCACCAGCAGAGACGAGCCCTATAAATTGGAAATTATTAATGAAATACCGGAGAATGAAACCATCAAACTTTATCACCATGAAGAATATACAGATATGTGTCGCGGGCCTCATGTACCCAACACATATCACCTCCGCCACTTCAAATTAACCAAAGTCTCAGGCGCCTATTGGCGTGGCGATTCCGACAATGAAATGCTTCAGCGCATTTATGGGACTGCATGGACCACATCAAAGGAGCTCAAGAGTCATATCAAACAAATTGAGGAGGCAGAAAAAAGAGATCACAGAAAACTCGGCAAAAAATTATCGCTATTTCATATTCAAGAGAATGCACCAGGAATGGTTTTCTGGCACCCTCAGGGTTGGGCTGTTTACCTGAAACTTCAAAATTTTATTCGAGAAAAATTAGGCCAATCCGGATATGAGGAAATACGCACTCCACAGATTGTAGACCGATCCCTGTGGGAAAAATCCGGTCATTGGGAGAAATTTAAAGAGGGAATGTTCACCACTTCATCGGAAAACAGAGATTACGCTGTCAAACCGATGAACTGTCCATGCCATGTTCAAATATTCAATCAAGGTCTCCGAAGCTACAAAGATCTTCCGATACGATTAGCTGAGTTTGGATCATGCCACCGCAATGAACCATCAGGAACCCTGCATGGTCTCATGCGGGTTAGAAATTTCATTCAGGATGACGCACATATATTTTGCTCAGAAGATCAAATCCAGTCAGAAGTTCTTGAATTCATAGACTTGGTTTTCAACGTATATAAAACCTTTGGATTCGAGAATATACTTATAAAGCTTTCAACCAGGCCTGAAAAGCGTGTTGGCAGCGAAGAAATCTGGGATAAATCTGAAAAATCCCTTGCTGATGCACTCGATGCAAAAGAGCTGGATTGGGATCTACTTCCTGGAGAAGGTGCTTTCTATGGCCCTAAAATTGAGTTTTCTTTAGAAGACTGTCTCGGAAGAATATGGCAATGCGGAACCATTCAAGTCGATTTCTCGATGCCAGATCGCCTTGGAGCTACTTATATCGGAGAAGATGGCTATCGACACACACCCGTGATGCTGCATAGGGCGATTTTGGGCAGTTTTGAAAGATTCATTGGAATCTTAATTGAAAACTATGCTGGAGAATTCCCGTTCTGGATCGCTCCTGAGCAAGTCAGGATTCTTCCAGTCAGCGACGAAACAAGACCTTTTGCTGAAAACCTGAACCAAAAGCTGGTTCAAGCAGATATAAGTTCAAACATTGACTCATCAGGTGAACGCCTCGGCAAATTAATTCGTAACGGAGAGAAAGATCGTGTTCCCATCCTTGCCGTCATCGGGTCAAAAGAGGCAAGTTCTCAAACGGTGAATGTACGCAACACTCGTAACGGCAGCCAATGTGAGATGCCTGTCGACGTCTTCCTGAATCAATGTTTGACAGCAAACAAGGAAAGAACGTCTTTCAATGCACCTGATGGAGCAGAGAATTGAAGCTGAACGACCTCAATAAACTTAGAACATCACCTGAAATTAATCCTTCAGACCGCGTAAGCATGATGAAAGAGCTTGTCAACAGCATGGAATATTGCGACTGGTTTACTATTGGTATCATGGCTCAATCAACTAATGAGGCTATAAACGCTCTGAGAAAACTAGAAAAAAGACAACATTGGCCTGCTCATCAATTATTGACACGCCCTGAACAAGAGGGGCCTGTTTTTCTCAAAGCCAACCAGGTCAGTGGACAAGCCCACGTTCGTATCGAATACGGACTTGGGGAGGGGATCCTGATCAGCGGCCACAGCTCGGACGAATCTCAGATGACAACAACCTGGGGGCCACTACCACTCGATTTCTTCTGAACATCCATTGGTTGCCTAACAGAGATGTTTGAAAGAGCCTGAACATTGAATGTCTGTGCAAACCGCCATGTCTCGACCGACTCTGCTGGCCGGAGACATGGGTGGAACCAAAACGTTGCTGGCCATCTACAGCCTGGAGACCCATGGTCTTCAGCAACAGCACCTTCAGCGATATGTCTCCGCCGAATGGCCATCACTCGAACCGATGCTGGAGAGCTTCCTGAAGGAGCGTCCTGATGGAATCAACGCGCCAACCCATGGCTGTATCGCCGTGGCCGGCCCGGTGCGTAACCGCTCAGCCCAGATCACCAATCTGCCGTGGCAGCTGCAGGAGCAGACCCTGGCTCTTGCGGCAGGAATCGAACAGCTGGAGCTGGTGAATGACTTTGGCGTGCTCATCTATGGCCTGCCTCACCTGAGCGATGACCAGCAGGTGGTGCTGCAGGCAGGTGCGCAGGACGACGGGCCTCTGGCGATTCTTGGAGCGGGTACCGGTCTGGGCATGGCTCGGGGGCAGACCGGTGATCAAGGCCTGCAAGCGCTGGCCAGCGAGGGGGGGCACCGTGAATTTGCCCCACGCAATGACCAGGAATGGGAGCTGGCTTGCTGGCTGAAGGCGGATCTGCAGGTGGAGCGTCTTTCCATCGAACGGATCGTCAGTGGCACGGGCCTTGGACATATCGCCAACTGGTTGCTGCAGAAGCCGGAGGCCAAGGACCATCCCCTTCGCGCCGCGGCCCAGAACTGGAGGCAGCGCCAAACCGGCGACCTCCCCGCACTGGTCTCCCAATCAGCGGCTGAAGGCGAACCACTGATGCATCGCGCCAGAGAGATCTGGCTCGCGGCCTACGGCGCAGCCGCCGGCGACCTTGCTTTGCAGGAGCTCTGCAGCGGTGGTTTGTGGGTCGGCGGTGGAACAGCTGCCAAGCAGATCGATGGGCTCCGATCCGACACCTTTCTGGAGCCAATGCGAGCAAAAGGGCGCTTCAAACAGTTCATCAGTGACCTGCAGGTGACCGCTGTGATCGATCCGGAAGCGGGTCTGTTCAGCGCTGCCTGTCGGGCCCGAATGCTGGCTGAGTCAAGTGGGAGACTTGATTAAGAAGAAACTTAGGGATGGCGCAGCCGCGCATAGGGCAGAAAGTAGTTGTTGATGTGCCCGCAACCACCGCCAACCTCGGACCGGGGTTCGACTGTCTTGGAGCTGCCCTCGATCTGAACAATCGCTTTGAGATGCGCCGCATCGAAGGCGGTGGCGAGCGGTTTGAACTGATCATTGAGGGAACGGAGGGCAGCCATCTGCGCGGAGGCCCCGAAAACCTGGTGTACCGAGCTGCTCAGCGGGTCTGGAAGGCAGCCGGCCTTGAACCGGTTGCCCTCGAGGCGAGGGTGCGTTTGGCTGTCCCCCCGGCTCGCGGACTCGGCAGCAGCGCAACCGCGATCGTTGCCGGCCTCATGGGTGCCAATGCACTGGTGGGGGAACCCCTGAGCAAGGAGAAACTTCTGGAGTTGGCCATCGACATTGAAGGGCACCCGGACAACGTGGTCCCATCACTGCTCGGGGGCCTTTGTATGACCGCAAAGGCGGCCTCCCAGAGATGGCGGGTGGTGCGCTGTGAGTGGACCAGTGCCGTTAAAGCAGTGGTGGCGATTCCCTCGATTCGCCTCAGCACCAGTGAAGCCCGACGCGCCATGCCCAAGGCCATTCCGATCGGAGATGCGGTGGTGAACCTCGGCGCTCTCACACTTCTGCTGCAGGGCCTGCGCACCGGAAACGGCGATCTGATTTCCGACGGAATGCACGATCGTTTGCACGAGCCCTATCGCTGGCGCCTGATCAAGGGTGGTGATGCTGTGAAATCAGCAGCCCTCGAGGCGGGGGCCTGGGGCTGCGCCATCAGTGGAGCGGGCCCAAGCATTCTGGCGCTGTGCTCAGAAGACAAGGGTCAGGCCGTGAGCCGCGCGATGGTCAAAGCCTGGGAGGCCGCAGGCGTGGCCAGCCGGGCACCGGTGCTGAATCTGCAGACCTCGGGCAGCCATTGGCAGCCCGAGGATGCTGAGTAGAACTACCCAAAGCCGGCAATCAGTCCTGTTAGATTTAGTAAACATTTGAATGCAGGGAATGGACGCCGGGCTAGCGACGAGCGCTGTGGCAACCACAACATTCCCCTGGCTGTCTCTGATCGTGCTCTTGCCGGCACTTGGAGCGCTGCTGATGCCTCTGCTTCCGGGCACAGATGACCAGCCATCATCCTGGCCACGCAATTTCGCTCTGGCCGTTCTCCTGATCGACCTGGTGTTGATGATGGTGGTGTTCGCCGCCGAATTCGACCCCTCGTTGTCGGGTCTTCAGCTGGTGGAACGGGTCAGCTGGGTGCCGGCGATCGGCCTGGAATGGTCCCTCGGTGTTGACGGACTCTCGGCTCCCCTGGTGGTGCTCAGCGGTTTGGTCACCTTTCTCTCCGTTGCAGCGAGCTGGTCGATCCAGAAAAAATCCCGGCTCTATTTCGCCCTCCTTCTGGTTCAGGCATCCGCCCAGGGGCTTGTTTTCCTATCTCAGGATTTCCTTCTGTTCTTCCTGGCCTGGGAGCTGGAGCTGGTTCCGGTCTATCTGCTGATCGCCGTCTGGGGCGGACAGAACCGCCAGTACGCCGCTACAAAATTCATCCTCTACACCGCTCTGGCCTCGTTGCTGATCCTGCTCAGCGGCCTAGCGCTGGCTCTTTCGGGTGACCAGTTCACGCTGAACATCAGCGACCTGACCGCCCGCTCGGCAGGCGGAAGTTTCGGACTGCTCTGCTATCTGGGTTTCCTGGTGGGATTCGGCGTAAAACTGCCGATGTTCCCTCTTCACACCTGGCTTCCTGATGCCCATGGTGAAGCCAACGCGCCGGTTTCGATGCTGCTGGCTGGCGTCCTTCTCAAGATGGGCGGCTACGCCTTGCTGCGCTTCAACGTGCAGATGCTGCCCGAAGCCCATCTCACCCTGGCGCCTGCTCTGGTGATTCTCGGCATCGTCAACATCGTTTACGGGGCTCTGAATGCCTTCGCCCAGGACAACGTCAAGCGCCGCATCGCCTGCAGCTCCGTCAGTCACATGGGTTTTGTGCTCCTCGGCATCGGAGCGGTCGACGCCCTGGGAATCAGCGGCGCCATGCTCCAGATGGTCAGCCACGGACTGATCGCAGCGGCGATGTTCTTCGTGACAGGTGTCTTCTACGAACGCACAAAGACTCTCTCGATCCCGAACATGGGCGGCTTGGCCAAGGCCCTGCCGATCACGTTTGCCTTCTTCCTCGCCAGCTCACTGGCATCCCTTGCACTCCCAGGCATGAGTGGATTCATCAGTGAGATCACAATCTTCCTCGGCATCACCAGTCAGGACGCCTTCACCTCACTGTTCCGCTCCATCACGGTGATTCTTGCCGCCATTGGCCTTGTGCTCACTCCGATCTATCTGTTGTCGATGTGTCGCAGGGTTTTCTTTGGTCCTCGTATCCCCGCCCTGGCCAGCGTTGTCGACATGAAGCCCCGTGAGCTGGTGATCGGACTCAGCCTTCTGATTCCAACCCTGGTGATCGGCATCTGGCCCCGCATCGCCATGGATCTGTATGAGTCCTCAACCAACGCGCTCTCGCAGCAACTTGGCGAGCATGGTGTCGTTGCTCTGATCCAGCATCTTCCCCTCGGCTGATCCCCATGACCGATTCCGCTGCATCCGCCCTGTTGAAGGGTGAAGGCCTCCCGTTGTTTCAGCAGATCACCCCAGACATGGTCGGCCGTGACATTCCGGTGCTGGTCAAACAACTGGATGAACAGTTCACTGCGCTCGAACACTCCCTTCAGCAACAGCTGAGCAGCCCTCAGCCCCTGAGCTGGGACAGCGTGATGGCCCCCATGCAAGAGCTGGGCGAACAGATTCGCTGGAGTTGGGGTGTGGTTTCACACCTGAACGGTGTCTGCAACTCCCCCGAACTTCGGGACGCCCATGCCGGCCAGCAACCAGAGGTTGTGCGTCTTGGAAACCGGCTCGGCCAAAGCCAGGTGCTGCATCAGGCCCTTTGTCGCCTGAAGGACCAGCCTGCCGAGCCACTGACGCCAACCCGTGAGCGAATTCTCAACGCCGAACTGCTATCGATGCAGAACCGGGGTGTGGGCCTTGATGGAGAGACCCAGGCTGCCTTCAATGCGGCCAGCGAGCGCCTGGCCGCCCTGTCCACCAGCTTCGGCAACCATGTTCTTGATGCCACTCAGCAATGGACCCTGAAGCTCACGGAAGCTGACCAGGTCAGAGGCTTGCCGGAACGAGCCAAGGACGCTCTTGCGGCCGCAGCCCGAGAGGCCGGTGACGCCGCGGCCACAGGCTCGGAAGGACCCTGGTTGCTGGGCCTGGATATGCCCCGCTATCTCCCTTTCCTGACCCACGCTGAAGACCGCGGACTGCGGGAGACCGCTTACCGCGCCCATGTCAGCCGAGCCAGCCAGGGTGAGTTTGATAACGCTCCCCTAATTGAAGAGATCCTGACGCTGCGGGGGCAGCAGGCCCGTCGACTGGGGTATGAACACTGGGCTGAAGTCAGCCTGGCCAGCAAAATGGCCGACGACGTTCCGAGTGTCGAGGCTCTGCTTGAAGAGCTGCGAAGTGCGGCTTACCCAGCGGCCGAACGCGAGCTCAAAGACCTCCAAGATTGCGCCCGTCGCCACGGTGCTGCGGAAACTGATCAACTCGCTCCCTGGGATCTCACCTACTGGTCGGAACAGCTGCGACGGGAACGATTCGACCTCGATCAGGAAGCCCTTCGCCCCTGGTTCCCTCTGCCCCGGGTGCTGGATGGTCTGTTTGGCCTCTGTTCTCGGCTGTTTGACGTGGAGATCCGCTCCGGAGATGGGACCGCTCCTCTCTGGCACAACGATGTGGGCTTCTACGAAGTGCTCCGCGGCGGCGAGGTCATAGCTGGTTTCTACCTCGACCCTTACAGCCGGCCGGCCAGCAAGCGTGGTGGTGCCTGGATGGACGAATGCCTTGGCCGCAAGCGACGAGAGGACGGGAGCCTTGTTCTTCCGGTGGCCTATCTGATCTGCAATCAGACCCCACCCGTGGGAGACATTCCAAGCCTGATGAGTTTTGAAGAGGTGGAGACCCTCTTCCATGAGTTCGGCCACGGCCTGCAGCACATGCTCACCACGGTCGAGGAACCGGAGGCTGCGGGCATCAGCAATGTGGAGTGGGATGCGGTGGAGCTTCCAAGCCAGTTCATGGAGAACTGGTGCCTCGATCGCAGCACCCTCATGGGCATGGCGCTTCATTGGCAGACCGGTGAACCTCTGCCCGAGGAGGAATTCCGCAAACTCCTGGACAGCCGCACCTTCAATGCAGGGCTGGGCACCTTGCGTCAGGTGCATTTCGCCCTGAGTGATCTGCGGCTTCACAGCCAGTGGAGTCCTGATCTGGGGTGCAGCCCCGATGAATTGCGACGCGAGATCGCCGTCAGCACCACCGTGATGGACCCCATCCCCGAAGACCGTTTTCTCTGTGCCTTCGGCCACATCTTTGCCGGAGGTTATTCCGCCGGGTACTACTCCTACAAATGGGCCGAGGTGCTCAGCGCCGATGCCTTTGCCGCCTTCGAAGAAGCGGGGCTCGACCAGGAGGACACCGTTCGTTCCATCGGAGCTCGCTTCCGCGACACCGTTCTCAGCCTGGGTGGAAGCCGCTCACCCTCGGAGGTCTTCGAAGCCTTCCGGGGTCGTCAGCCCAGCAGCGATGCATTGATCCGGCATTCCGGATTGCAAGCCGCCTGAATCAAGGCTGACGCAGGATCTCTGCCAGTCTCTCCACCGCCCGAGGATGGGCAATGAGCTGCTGGTGTGTCCAGACCGGCAGCTCCTCATGAGGTCCAGTGGGTAACACCGCCTTCCAACCCGGACACACCATCAGGTCCCAGCGGCAGAAGTAACTGCGGCAGGTCACCCCGTCCAGCGCAGTGGTGTTCCGGTTGAGATCCCTAAGCAGGTCACTGCCTGGTTTCATATCCGCAGCACCGGCCAGAAGCCAACGAGGGATCGGCAGTGCCGCCAGCGTGCCCCATTGAGGACTTCCCACGCTGAAAAAGCGTCGGGTGCGCCTGGATCCGCCAAGCTCCTGCAGCCAGATGCGGCCGATCACACCACCCATTGAGAAGCCGAACAGATCAATTTCGGTGTCCGAG
>QCUJ01000042.1 GCA_003210795.1 Synechococcus sp. AG-679-B05
GCCCTAAATGTCGAGAGCGACACGCCTGATCCGCAAGCTTGACAAGGCTTTGGCGCTTCACCAGAGCTTCGGCGACGACCCTGAAGCTTTCGTGGATGACTTTGTCGAAGCTCTTGAACAGGACGTGGCGACCATTCAAGCCAAAGACAAACCCACCCATTGGGCTGAGATCTATGTGGAGCGGGACCGAGCCCGGATCAAGCAGCAGGTGCTCAATCGAATCATGCAGAAAGGCTCAGAGTGAGCTCTCCGGTGAACTGTTGCCGGTGAGCAGATCGGGTGGCAATCCGCCGAAGGTGAGGGCGAGATTTTCGGAGGTGAACACCTCCGAGGTTTCGCCGTAGGCCAGCACGGTTTTGTTGATCAACACAACGAGATCACAGAACTCGCGCACATGGCTGAGGTCATGCGTGGAAATCAGGATGGTGCGCCCCTCATCACGGAATTTCAGGAACAGCTGCGCCATCAACTTTTCGGTGCGCACATCCACGCCATTGAACGGTTCATCCAGCAGCAGCACATCCGCGCGCTGAGCGATCGCCCGTGCCAGAAAGGTGCGTTTGCGCTGGCCACCGGACAGGTTTCCGATCGGGCAGTTGCGCAAATCCAGCAGTTCCACCCGTTGAAGAGCATCCCGGACGGCCACGCGATCACTGTTGCGGGGAATCCGAAGTGGATTCATGGCGCCGTATCGCCCCATCATCACCACATCCCAGACAGAGACTGGGAACTGGCAATCCACACCCTCGCTCTGGGGCACATACGCCACAGCCTGCTGCCGCTGCGCCTGAGTCACCGTGGCCCCATTAATCCGGATCCAACCGCGCGATGGCCTCACAAACCCTGTGAGCGCCTTGAACAGGGTTGACTTACCGGCACCATTCATGCCGACCAGACCGCAGATACAACCCTCAGGCAATCTGAGGCTGGCGTCGTAAAGAGCGACGGTGCCGTTGTAATCCACGCAAAGCTGGTCCGCCTCGATACGCATCAGATCAGGCCGGCCTCCCGAAGTGAAGCAACATTCAACTCATTGTGTCGTGGCGCAAGCCTGCAGCGCCTCCCCGGCTCGGTTCCAACGAAAACCGGGTGGTTCCTGAACTAACGAAATTTCCTAATTTCAGGATGCATCGAGCCATCCCACACCGCCGCCATGCGCAAGAAGGAAAGGGCTGTGTGGGTGATGGAACGGCTCAACGCGCAGTACCCCGAAACGCCGGTGCCGCTTGATCACAACGACTCCTTCACTCTGCTGATCGCGGTTCTGCTCAGCGCCCAGTGCACCGACAAGAAGGTGAACGAAGTCACCCCGGACCTGTTCCGGATTGGACCGAACCCAGTGGCCATGGCAAGCCTGGACGAATCGGAAATCCTGGCCACCATTCGCCAACTGGGCCTGGCCAAAACCAAAGCCAAAAATGTTCGACGACTGGCCCAGCTGTTGCTGGAGCGCCATGACGGCGAGGTACCAGCCAGCTTTGAAGAGCTCGAAGCGCTGCCGGGTGTGGGGCACAAGACCGCCAGCGTGGTGATGGCTCAGGCCTTCGGCGTGCCGGCTTTTCCGGTGGACACACACATCCATCGATTGGCCCAACGCTGGGGGCTGAGCCGTGGGGAGAGCGTGGTACAGACAGAGAGGGACCTCAAGGCCCTGTTCCCACGGGAGGAGTGGAACCGGCTGCACCTCCAGATCATTTTCTGGGGCCGCGAATTTTGCAGCGCGCGCGGATGCGACGGTCGGACCTGCAGTATATGCCGCGAGCTTTATCCCAACCGGCGCAACCCTGTGGTGACGCGCAAAGCCTGAATCAGGTCAACTCCTCTTCTGCATGTCCTCGGATGGTGCAGTCACTGATCGGATAGCTGACGCAGAGCAGAGCAAATCCCTGATTGATCTGATCATCATCAAGAAAGCTCTGATCGGTCTGGTCCACAGAACCGCTGGTGACCTTGCCGGCACAGGTAGAGCAGGCACCAGCGCGACAGGAATAGGGAAGATCAACACCGGCTTCTTCGGCCGCATCCAGGATGTAAACGTCGTCGTTGCAGGAGAAACTGGCGCCGTTCTCAAAGTTGATGGTGTAAGAAGCCATGGGGCAACACGGGATCTGAAGGGTTGGTAGCCGCACGATGGTGATTCGGCCACTCCGATAAGTTGGGTCTTGTCTTGAGTGGATTAACAGCACAACCGCAGCAACTGGTTTCGAGGATGGAGAGCCCTCTCTGGAGAACGAAAGAAGAAGCGAACTAAACCTGATACTGGACGAACTGCGATGGGCAGGGCCAATGAACTTACGGATCCCAATTCATCCCATGAATTAAACGCATCCCTGCGGGTCTGACGTTGTGATGTGCTGCTCGGGCTGACATTCAAACATAAGACAATTTATTTCTTAAGAAGAGCTAGTCAGTCGCCGTCACGAGCCACTGAACGCAGGCATCAAAGCGGCATGGTGGTTCATAGTGAAAGGGAACTTCGGTCCGAGGACCAAGCGATAACAAACAACCGCCAAAAATCCTTCAAGGAAAAACAAGTGTTATTGGAGAAAAATCATCACTAAAGATCTTTCTTACAAATCTGAGGGTGCCTGGCTGAAAAATGAAGTGCAAAAACAGTTTTGCCAGTTCGCCAACCACAAAGATGGAGCTCAAAATGAATTAATCATGATGCATTCCTTTCATTGGCGACCACCCGATGACCCAATCCCCCAGGGCAGTCAGCTGATGAGTCGTGCTGAGGCTCTCCAGAAATGGAACTCTCTCAAGTCGATGGGATGGGAGAGGTGTGCAGGCCCACTGCAGTGAACTGCCAAGCAAGCAACTCAAACCTCTGATCAGGGCAGGATCGTCTCAACAATCCAACCATTCCCTTTCAATCAGTCTCATATCGGCCATCTCCCAAGAAGCGACCAGGATCAGTCCAACATCTGCTGAACTGTCTCCATATCGGGATTCTGGCCCTGAATGACATGGGTTGCGCGGTGCCTGAGGGGAACAATGAAGCGGCGTTCCCCCGGCAGCATCTGCAGCAACATCTGTCGAATCACATAAAGGGGTGAACGCTGCCGTTCGCGAACGTCGCGTTTCAGACGACGCCAAAGACGCAACAGAAGCGGGGTCTCCACATACAACAGCCCAGCCAGCGGAAAATCCTGCAGCAACTGAGGTCCATAGGCACCCTCAATCAGAACCATGTCGTAAGGAGTTGTCACTAGATGACAGGTGACCAGGCGAGTACGCATGTCGTACTGCCTCAGCATGTCTGCCTGGCCGTAACGCGCTGAAGAGACATCGCGCCTCAGAGCCTCCTCATCAATGGCAGCCAAGGTGTCGAAGCCAAATCTGGGATGGGGATGCCAGCCCTGGCGGTAGTAGTTATCGCAGGTGATCAAGAGTGGTTGATGACCGCCTTGACGCAAAGCTTCTGCCAAAGCGAGCGCAAACGTGGTCTTGCCGGCAGCAGAGGGGCCACAGATGCAGAGGACGGGCAGGGCTGCGCTCATGGCTCCATGTTGACAACAGCCCGGAGGCGGACCGACCCCAGTTTTGGTAGCTGTTGCTACAGAAATAAGCTAGGATTCGAAGACGTTGAGCTTCGAACACGAAGCTGCAGTCAGACCCGCGCCAAGCAACGGGGGCACGGGCGCTGAAGAAGTGAACCCATGAACGCACTTCAACTAATCAAAGCCCGGACCACAAAAAACCGGGCACTCCAGCTGGCTCGTCTGCAGATGGCAAAAGCCTTCCGCAACCCTGATTACACCGACCTCACCCACACGCCCATGGGTGAACAGCGCAAAACCGAACGTCGTTATCGCGGTGTTGCCTACGACTCCATCGGCGGAGATCAGCAAGCCACCAAAGGAAGAGAGCTGCGCTATCGCGGCGTCAGCTACGGGATGTATTGATCAACCCAAATGGCTCGAGCCAAACAGCAGCGGGGGACGGACCCCCGCTTATTTATGCCTTCAACCAGGCCTACACAACCAAATCGCTCAGTCCTGATCGTCGCCTTTCGGGACGAAAGCCTGTGAAGCAGCGAAGAGGAGCCCGGTGATCAGAAGTGCGGGAAGAACGACGGAAGGACCGCGGGCAGCCGTTTGGGAAGCGAACAGCAGCATGAAGAGCTCAGGAAAATCCAGTGATCACATTGGCAGAAGTATTGGATGTTTCAACCGAAGCGGTAATGCTTTCGAACCGGCCGATGAACATCCGCTGTACGTCCAGGGGAAGGAACTGACATCGAGCTCTTCAGGGCAGGAGGAGATGAACTCGATGCTCATGAAAACTCAGCAGGCGACAACAACAGGAAAAAGGAACAGCTCCCCCTGAACCGAAGGAGGCGATTCCAATGATCGGCGCCTGCGCGAAGAGAAGCGACTCGACACGGTGATGGAACGATCAGCCGGCAGCGACTTGCGAGGACGGATCAGCGACTCACGCATCCACGCATCAGCGCAGAACGTGGCGTAAGGAGAACTTGAGGACATGAACAAGCCAACTGATACACCTGTTCTAGTGCGTTTGTACTACCGAGTCAACCCGTGCGAATCAGATCCCGCAACCACCCTCCAGATCCCAGCTCTGATCTTGAATCTGCTGCACTCGGCGCAGAAGATCCTGGTCGCCGACAATCACGCGGCGGCGGCCGTCCTCGCCCATGTAGGTCAACCGACCATCGGCATCAACCACCAAAGCAGTCATTGGGACCACAGCATCTGATGGCTGCATGGCTGCACGACATCTCGGAACCACGATCGCAGGATTTCGAAGCCCTGCCGGAAATTGAGTGAAACAACCCATGCCGAAGCGCGAATGGAGCGCTGCACTGAAACAAAGGATCCAGCCATGCCATGACCTCTTGTCCCTGGCCCCGCAGACAGTCACCTCTTGCCCGGCTCCGCGACTGGTGGACGCCTCCCATCCAGAACAGTGCCCGTAGAGAACACCCCGCCACCGACGAGCGGGATCGAATGTTGATAACGCTGATGCACGGAGGCTTCTGGCTCTCGTGAGTCAGTCAGAGACCGATGAAAAGGGGTAAACAGCGGATCAAGATCAGTCTTGCCAAGCCGCTGCAAAACCTGCTGCAGCAGCTGGCGGACCAAGAAGGCGGACTGGAGCGGAGACTGCTTGAGCTGGAAACCCGGCTGAAGCGGCTTGAGCAGAGCCGGCTGATGGCCACTGCGAACGAAACCTCTGGAAACGACAGCCTCGATGCAGGAATCTTCTTCACCGACGCTGATGACCCTCCAACCCTGAGCCACCAGCAACAGGCGAGCTATACGGCCTGGCATGACCATTTCAATCTCCATCCCGAGGAGATCGAACCAGGACGAACCGCCCATGAGATGGCCGCGTTGCGAGCAGCAACACAAACGGCAAACGGAGTCTGAGGGATTGATCTGAAGCCTGAGATCCAGGCCGAATCCGGCGCCTTGCTCACTTTTTCAACAGCTTTTCCACAGGCCTGGCATGGCAGACCAACCACGGCAAACGTGATTTGAATTCTTCCAGGGGAAAACCCGTCACCCTCTTAAAAACGAAGAGGCATTCTTTAGCCGATTGGACCAGCTTCGCCCAAAACACTTTCAATCACTCAATATTTCCCGTCAAACAACCAACACAATTGAACCAAGCATCCTCTTTGACGAATCCGGAACCGCCATGCGGTGATAGAGGCAGGAAGAGAAGGAAAAGCATTGAAACGAACACCGGATTCCATAACTCCTCACGGGAGTGTGGAAAACCAACTCCAGGACGATTTTTATGAGGCCATGGGGCGTTTCATTGCATACCGCCAGCGGTGAACTGCGATTGCTGTGAGATCGAGGGGCCGTTGCAGTACCGCGTCAGCAGTGATCAATGCGAAGGATGGATCTTCGTCTGCCCGAGCTGCTGGCCGAAGATTCGTCTTCAGGAGGGATACCGCTACGGAGGCACACGCAAAGCGGATCGGCGGAAACGAAGCCGCTGACCTTCAGCCCAGTGGTTCACAACTGTGGCGGATGATCGAGCCACGCCGTTCAAAGAATTCCGGCTGCTCTGGATCGTCTTCCCGCCACCACCAGCGACCATCGGTGTAACTGGGTGTGCCGGCGTTATTGGTTCGCGGTAACTGCAGCGTGATGTCGCGCCAGGTCAACAACACGCCATCACCGGGCAAGGTGTCGCCAAGGGTGTTGGGAATGGAATCAGACAACCCCGTGGGATCAACAGCCCCTCGGAACTGTTCAACCTGCAACCGATCACCATCACAGATCCAGTCTGCAGCGGCAGGAGTCTGAGGAACCAGAAACAGAATCAAAGCCAGCAACGCAGCGGTCAGTGCTTCCACGGCACAATTCAACGATGACATTGACCCTCGTCTACGACGGCGGCTGCCCGTTCTGCAGTTCCTTTGCGCAGCGCGCAGAACTTCAGGGTGGGCTTCCCGACCTGAAAATCCGTGACGGGCGAGCTGACCATGCCCTGCGGGCTGACCTGGCAGGACGCGGCTATCGACTGGCCAATGGAGCGATGCTGCTGGAAGGAGACAGGATCTGGCACGGCAGCGCAGCAATTGCCGAGCTCAACCGTCGGATGAACCCGAGCGATGCCCTGCTGCAACTTCTTCAACAGGTGTTCCGCAATGAGGGACGTGCCCATCAGCTCTATCCAGCCTTGCTGCTGGCAAGACGTTTAGCCCTGGCAGTGCAGGGACGCCCGGTCGATCCGGATCGTCGCCGGAGCTAGGCATCAGCACGGGTGGCGAAAAGGAGGACATCCGGACTACGGTCAAGGCAAGTCCTTTAGATTTGCTTAAGCATCGACCCTGAACACGCTGGCCAAGATCCCTCCGTCCCCGACGCACTGAGCCATCACCAGCTGAGTGCCTTGCTGAAGGCTGCAATGCACGGCGGGCGCAGCTCTCGCCAGCAGATCGGGGGTCAGGACATCGAGGAAGACGAATTGCTTCGAGCGGCTCTGAGCGCCTGGGCGGACCAGACCAGAGAATTACTGCAGTGGATCGATCAGCAGGGAGACGCCGTCAGCGAATCGCGCACCCCGAAGCAGGTCATGGCACTTGGCAGTTTCCGCACCCATCTTGTGATGGGACTTAAAGCCTTGAGGTACGCGGAAAGCTGATCCTGAACATTTCAGTGTCTGAATTTGAGTTTCAGTGAACTCCTTCAAGTTCAATCACTGGTTCCAAATGGGCCATCTCAGCAAAATCATCGAGCTCAGCTTTCATTTCCATCAACATCACGGCCAAAGAAGCCGCTAATTCAAAACAAAAATCGTCCGTCATAGCAACACACCCTTGGACTACCCAGTTGTAGGAACAGGAACGGGGAAGCCGTGGCAATGCTCAACCGACGTTTACATAAATACGCTGAAAGTGAAATTCAGCAATCCTCATGACTCAACAACAGCAGGCTGAAACACCTGAAGGCCTGAGATCTGGGCGTCTGATAGCAAGTCGTTGATGCAATCAGAGTCGAAACAGGATTGATCGCCCAACAGGGTTTCCCATTCATCACATGGGAAATGGGTCTGCAGCCAGAGAACTCCATGGATGCTGTTCACTCGCAACTGGAACAGTCCGGGGCAATCCAGGGGCTGAGCGATCAGATCCAAGAGAACGTGAATGAAGTGACGGTGTTATGCCGGAACCTGCCCAAGGGAATTGTTCGCATCGATACAAAATCAATGGAAGGTGTCAACGATTCCAGCGCATACCCAATCGGAAGCGCTGATAACGAAGCAAGGACTCTTCCTCCGAAAGATGGGGAAACAAGGCCTGGGCTTCTTCAAGCCGGGCCGGCTCCAGCAACCAGTCCTGTTCGGGAGCCAGGTCAACGCCGGGTGCGGCATGGCTCCATTTGGACGCCCATGGAAGACGTTGCCGGACTTGCTGCAAGAGCTCGAGCGGATGAACCACTGAACGGATGGGGGAGCGAACTCAGATCCTTCCACGTGAACAACCATGAAGAAGAACGCGTGAGCCCACTTCAACCAATAGGCAATGACTCCAACATTGAGCTGATCGAGGGGGTGAATCCCATCTGCCTGAGGCGAGAATTGCTCACTCGGGCGTTGAACACCCGCGCGCCAGGCCGATCGTGGTTCTCCCAGATCACCGGAGCCAGGCCTTCCTCATCACAGAGGGCATTAGACAGTTCACGTCGACTGAGCTGAAGATCATCCACCAGGTTAAAAACCCCCTGCAGTCGCTGAGAGAAGGCGAACTCAACACCGCGAACAATGTCATCGCGGTGAATCCAGGCATTGATGTGGGATCCGTTCTTGGCGACAAGGTTGCCGGAGGCACTTCGGATGAAGGAGGCGATCTCTTGTCCGGGCCCATAAATCCCACCGAGACGAAGCACACAGGCCTGAATGACGTCGGAGTTCAGGCTTAGAACACTGCGTTCCGCCTCCAACAGCAGCGCATTGATTGGCGAGTCTTCATCAGGGGGTGTCTGCTCATGGCAGATCGCACCGCCCTGATCGCCATAGACGCCGGCACTGCTGAGGTAGGTGACGTGAAGCGGGCTCTGCCGCCTGCGTTGTTGCACCGCCTGAGTCAGATCGGAAACGCCTGAAGCAAATACAGAGCGGTACTCGGCTTCATCAAAACTGGAACCGCTGGGGCCCATTGAGATCAGCAGGCCATCCAGATGATCAAGAAAAGCAGGATCGGATCCCGATTGGCCCGCTTTGTAAATGCGGGGGTGATCCACCAGCTCGCAAAGCTCTCCGAGTCGGGCGGGGTTCGTCACCGTTCCGGTGATCTCGTTCCCCAGGCCCCGCAAATGAGCAGCCACCGCGGAACCGACGTAGCCACAACCGACAACTCCGAAACAAAAGCCCATGGAGAAGCAAGCGCTGTTCACACAACGTAACGAACGAAAGCTTCCTTCGCGGGCCAGGCTCTGATCAGGATGCGTTGGGGCGCCAGCCCTCAGCCCTTATCCAATCACCATGGTTCTGATCCTCTGCGCCGCCCTTTTCCTCGGCCTGCTCTGGTTGACACAGACGCTGGTTCGACGGGGAATGGACGATGGCTCAGGTGGGGCGGAAGACTGAATCCGCAGCCAATCCACGTTCACGCTCGCGAACATATTCCTCCGCCTCCCAGAGGCCGGTGATTTCACGACAGTTGCGGTCGCGATCACAGACCCAATACCCACCACCTCGCACTGAATCAATCGTTGACCCCATGGGAGTCTCGACGACGCGACCCATCAGATTCATTGCCACCAAGCGACAAAAACACCTTCACAATCCGACGGCAGGTGACCCTCAGATGTTCACCCGATAACCGATGTACAAATAAAAATAAATCTCACAGGGAGCCAACAATCTGTTCAGCCGAGCAGACCGATCAGGAACGTCGTGACTGCCACCAGCAAAGCAATGGTTGAAAGAGCAGCCGCAACCATCACAACGCCGGCAACGATGCCGATGCGGGCCACTGTTGCTGGAAACAGCAGATAAAAACTCAGGACAAAAGCCAGAGGCCAGAACGGAGGGAGAAGGATGCAAACACCGGTCAGCACCATCAGGCGCCTACGGCGATCACGAAGCTTTTGCTGCTCAAGATCCTGCTGCTCGCGTTGTTGGTCAACGCTGCGTTGCTCCTCATCGGACAACCACCGCCCCCGATCCCGGGCATCCCTGAGATCCTGCTCCAGTTGGTCGGAGGTCGATCCATCACCCATCCAACCAACCTAAGCAGACATGCATGACTCAGTTTTGTGGATCTGCAAGTGATGCGCCAACCTCAGCCTCAAGCCAGGAGGGCCGCTCCGATCGGGGATGTCGCCAGGCCAGGCACAACAGCGCCTGCAGAACGCGGGGCCGCGGCAGCACCTTGCAGACAGGAGCCTTGCTGATTCGGACAGTGGTCTCATCCATGGTTCTGCAAGCGGAGAGCCTCGACAACCGCAGCATTGGCTTCCACTGCTGAGGGGAAGACGCCAAGTTCCAGATCCCGGCCATTGCGACGCATATAGGCCTGGAACAAACCATCGGTGCGCTGGTGAATCCAACGCCAGTTGATGCAAGAGGGCAGAGCATGAGCCAGCCTCTCGCCTGTCATCGGCCTGGGACGCATCGGTCACTCCTATGAACATCCACTCGAACCGTAGAAATCCGGTCAGCGGACACAGACAAAACTTCCACTTCTCCACATCAATCCCGTGAAGGGAGATTAAGCAGAGGGCTCGATCATCACGTTCAGGAGACGTGGAAAGGCTGAAAAAAGGCCAGTGGCGCTAGCGGAGCAACCGCGCATGCAAACGACAAACCCTGAGCGCCTGATCGGGAGGCTGCTGACACATGGCGCCAAGCTCCTGATTCAACTCACGAAACAAAGTCTGTTCAGACCCTGGCAGGAACGACAGCGCCGAGAGCAGGCCAGCGAAGGCAACCAGAACCACGAACCTGTCGCAAGCCGCGACAAGAGTAAGACTCAATAAAGTCGTCTTTGCTCCCCGACTGGAGACTCGAGGGAGATAGGGGTTCAAACTTCACGCGAGCCCGAGGGGCAGTGGCGGCTCTAACAAAAACTGTTAAATGCGCTCTGCGGCAATGACAAGAGCGGAGAGAACTGCGCAAGCAATCCCGATGCAGGAAACACCTAACACGATGGTGTTGGCACGCTTGGCTTGAGAGAACGTCCGCATACTCATCCCTTCATCTAAGGAAAGTTTAATGCGTACTCACATCTCAGGGCTGAAAGTCAATAGGACTTCACCAAGGCTTGGAAACGGTTCAGGCCATGGGATCAGCCTGAGCAATGCGGAATGTCCACAAGGCCAACGAGGCTGCCGCCGTTGTTCCGAAGACGATCAGTAGCAATTGAGTTGTCATTCGATTGCGGGGGCGCAGGGGGGCCCTGATCACTGCTTTAGAAAAATAAACAGTGTTGGCGTCCGCCGCGAGCTCACCCCGCCAAAGAGCGCCCTTTCCAGGTCCAGCCACGACCGGTGAGCGTGCGCCACACCGAAACAGGCCCGATCAAACCGACCAACAGCCCACCAGCTCCCATCAGCCACCAGTGCCGCATCGGCAGATCAAAACGTCTGAGGTTCCACCAGCGCAAGAGCCACTGCTGCAACAGCGCAACACAAGCCAGCCCCATCGACCAACGCCACCACACCCCCAGTTCCGGGAGCAGCACCAGCAACACAAGAGCGGTGGGGAGGACCAGCCAGGGAACGGTGAACATCTGCAGAACAACCCCTGAAGCGCCGATGGCCCGCAGAACATCTCGATCCAGACCAATCAACCAGTTCTTGGTCCAACCTTCCCAGAGAGCCGGCAGATCCTGGTACATGCGCAGCATCACAGCGTCCAGGCCTAGCTGGTAGCTCAGTCGATATCCACCCGACTTGATCAGACGCGCCAGGGCCAGATCCTCCACGACTTCCGCGGCCAGCTGCTTGTGCCCACCGATCGCGGCATAGGCCTCGCTGGAAAACAACATGAACGGTCCAGCCGCAAACGCCACATCGGAATTCGGGTCGTTCGTGGCCTCAATTGGGAAGCCAAGCCCAAGCAAGCTAGCCATGATCGGTTGAACCATCCATTCCGCCAGACAGCCACACTCCAATCGAGGAGCCAGGCTGAACAGGTCGGCTCTTTCCTCGATCGCCTGCCCAAGAGCTCGTCTGAGAGCATCTCGCCGCAAACGAACGTCTGCATCGATGAACAACACCCATTTGCTGGTGACCTGTTCCATCGCGCGACAGCAGGCCCAGTTCTTGCCTACCCAGCGCTCGCCTTGTGGGCGAGGGCCAGACTGCAGGACCGAGCAGATCTCTGAATGATCCAAAGCCGTTTGATGCGCAATCTCCGCGGTGGCATCGGTGGACGCATCGTCAACCACCAAGACGGACCAGTCAGTGCATGGCGGAGTGCTGTCGAGGACACTCTGCAGACATGCAGCAATGTTCGACTCTTCGTTGTACGCCGGAACGACAACGGTGAGCGATGTGTCGGGCAGCGCTGAGTCGGCTGCCTGACCTTTGAGCTGAGGTGCCACAGCGAAGACACGCCACAGGCCGATCTGCAAAATCAGCAGACCGGCACTAGAAGCAACTGCCGCAAACAAAAGAATGATGGCGACAGTCAGAATCAGCGGACCAGCCTCAGGCGATCAACGGCGTGGCTCAGCTTTCCGCACAGTGATGGCGCGACCCATCCACTCCACGTTCTGAAGATCGTTGATGGCAGCTGTTTCAGCCTGCTCATCAGCCAGGTCGACGAAGGCAAAACCCCGCTTACGACCTGTCTCGCGATCCAACGGCATGGAGCACTTGCTCACCTCGCCGTATTCACCGAACAGATGGATGAGGTCTTCTCTCTCAGCGTCCCAGGAGAGATTTCCAATGAAGATGGTCAAAAAACTTTCTCAAATGGGGACTACGACTATTTTCTCACATCGCCAAGCACTTCTGTCGGCTTTACGCACGGCAAAGGTTGAATTGCCTTATGCACTGCTGCGGCATACGCTCAATCCGTGAGGAGTACAGCGAATCGAAAGACGCCGGATAGGAGGTAGTTACAACAGTTCTGGAGGATTGGAATGGCGAACGCAACGATCGTGACCACCCGCGACGGAGACACTGTTCAGCAGTTTCAAGGACTTGATGGACCTCTTTACCGAGCCTGCAATGGCAACCGCTGTTCAACCTGCCCAGATCTGGTGACGGCCCTTGAGCGACTCAAGGTCTGGCGAGAGAAGCTCTGACAAGCCAATAACCAAGCCGAGTCGTCAAAGCTCTCTCTTGAACGTGTAACAACCACCGTGATAACCGGTGAAGGGCTGGGCGTAGGTCACCAATTCCCAGCCCTGATCACCGAGCTCATTCATCAAGCCAACCAGGGTCACATCACGTTGGGGGTGACTTCGCGAGATCAACTGACGGTCGTCGAGCCAAAGTTCTTCGATCTCACCGGTCCAGGATTTTCCGCGGGGTACGAAACGCAACTGGGTGTACTCCCACTTCATCGAGAACCGGCGCGATCTGTGGCGTCATTGTCGCCGATGCAACTGCCCGTGGATCAGAGCACTCCCAGAGGACCCTCTTCTTCTTGCAATAACCAGCACCGATGTTCATCCAGCCCGCCTGACAAGCATCACCATTAGTGGGAGCTACTTGGTAATACACCGGCGAAACACAGGTGGTACCAAGGGTGTTCACATAACCGGCGGGGCACTGGTCGAAACCTTGGGCTTTGGGAATTTCCTTCTGAGCGAAAGCTGCAGAGGGAGCCAGAACCAGGGGCATCAGAGCCAGGAGCAGCTTGCGCATGGGTGCTTGTCAATCTTGAGCAGTTCTAAAAAAAAGCGGTGAGCTGTCAGTTCCCCGCAGCTAGCTGTAGGAGTGTTCGCCTGCTCCGAGATGGCCCTGTGCCTCACGCAACCAGCTCCACACCGTGGGGTTTCGACTGGCGTGCTTCTGAACCAG
>QCUJ01000043.1 GCA_003210795.1 Synechococcus sp. AG-679-B05
CTGAAGGGCCCGGTATGTTTCTGCTCGGGATCGGTGCTCAGAAGGCCAGCACAACCTGGCTGCATGCCCAGCTGAACCTTCGTAGCGATGCCGATTTCGGTTTCCTGAGGCAATACTCGTTAACGACGCCCTCACCCTGCCGGCGGCAGGTTTCAGCAACCGTCGCCGGCGTTCACTGCTCAAACCCCGCACATGGCGGCGACAATTCTTCCTGGATCGTCCCGAGCGCTACTACGCCTACTTCGCCAATCGACCGAAGCGCCGCGGGATTCTGCTCACCGGTGACATCACCCCCGCTTACAGCAGTCTCAGCGCAGACACGTTGGGCAGCATCCGACGTGGCTTCGAGGCCTATGCGATACAAGTGCGATCGGTGTTTTTGATGCGGGATCCGATCGACCGAATCATCTCCAGCGCACGCATGCAGCACCGCAAACAGGGCCTGTTCGACAGCGCCGGGGAGGTGGCCGCCCTGAAGGAACTGTGCCGGCAGCGACCCGAGCGGATCGCTCTGCGCGGAGATTACGACCACACCCTCAAGGCCCTCGATGCAGCCTTCGGTTCGAGCCATTGTTTCGTGGATCTCTATGAGCAGTTTGTTCACGCCGAACAGCCGGATCCGTCTATATCGCGTCCTGAACATCCCGTATGAAGAGCCGCAGTAGGAGCAGAAACTGAACGTAAGCCGCACCGACACGGCTCTGCCTGAAGATGTTTTGGCAGAACTGAGGCAATGGCAGGCACCCGCGTTGGCCGCAGTCCGCAAGGAGTGTCCACAACTTGATCTTGATCGGTTCTGGCCAACGGCAGTGCGCTGGAGCCCGCCCCCCTAAAAGGACTCAGACCATCGCCCGCGCCTGCTCCAGCTGCTCGGCGGTATCGACCGAAAGAGAAGTTCCCTGAACTGGGAACGTGGCGATGGTGTAGCCCGCCTCAATCAAACGCAATTGCTCCAGGCGTTCCAGGTCCTCCAACGGTGACTGGGGTAATTGATCCCAAGCCTCCAGCACATCGCCGCGGAAGCCATACATCCCCACGTGTCCCCAGTACGTGGTGTGGTGGTGCCAGTCAGCAGGGTCCACATCTCGAACATGGGGGATTGCTGAACGGGAGAAGTACAACGCCCGTCCGTCATGGGCCAACAGTGTTTTCACAACGTTGGGGTTGTGAACTGTTTCCTCACTGAGGCTGTACACCGGTGTAACCACCTCTGGGAGCGATTTGCGCTTTTGAAATTCAGCCACCATGGCGTCGATCACCGCCGGGTCAATGAACGGCTGATCCCCCTGCACATTGATCACCGCGGTCCGCTCAGGCTCAGCAGGTTGATCAACCCAGGCCAAAGCCATCAGCGCATCAGCCACCGATGCGATGCGCTCACTTCCGGAACTGCAGTCAGCAGAGGTCATCAGTACCGGAAAGCCCCAACCCTCAGCCAACCGCTGCAGCTGATCACTGTCGGTGCACAGCACCACTACATCAACATCAGAAGCCTGACGACAGCGCTGCAGAACCCTCTGGATCATCGGCTTCCCTCCGATGTCCGCCAGCACCTTGTTGGGAAGCCTGGAGGATTGCAGCCGCGCAGGAACTGCTACGACAGCCTTCTCGATCGATGCACAGATACTTTCAGCCATTAATCCCAGAGCTTCATCGCATCATCTCGAGCGCTGAACCATTCAGCAGCAAGCGGTCCACCCATCGTGCGCTGCTCACGAAACCATGGTCCCCCCAACGTCCAGTGCAGCATTGGCGGACGTTCCAGTGATTCAGACGGGTCTTGCACATCCACCAGATGATTCCAACCCCCCTGAATTGCACCGATTTCATGGTCGCCCTCAAGCCAGTGGAAGCGATGCAGCTCCAGTCCGGTGGCGGTGTTGACGTAATTAACGGTTAGCTTGGTGCAACGACGGCAATTCAGCAGCATCAGAGAACTCCAGTTCTTTTTCGGGTAAGCGCTTTGCACTTCACCGAGGAACTTCACCGTCTCACCCGGCACGTGCTCGTGCTGCACGCACATGGCACCAAAAGCATCGTCGCGCTGATCCCACAGCTGCTTGATATCGGCGCGACAGAGCATGTCGCAGTCCATGAACAGGGCCCAGCCCTCGTATCTCATGAGATGGGGGACGAGAAAACGGGTGAAGGAAAAGGCGGTGCTCTGCTTTGGGTCAAGGGGACGGGTGTAAAGGCCCTGAGCCTCCAATTGGGGAGTCACTAAAGGTGTGATCGCCAATGGCACGCTGCTGTGCTGATACAAGCTGTCGATCAGCACATTTGTGGCTGCCCGTTCCCGCGGGTCGTAGCCGATGAAAATTGGTATAGGAGAAATGGCTATCGGCAAGGCTCTTCCGACAAATTAAATGCGTGGCCAGACAGACCCAAGAATTTCATTACTGTAGACAAGTTTCTTGTTCAAAGATTTAATTGGAGGAAATAAAATGGAAGACTGCACTGATGCGGCACTTGAATTAAGCCATGCACCATCGTAAACAATTTTACCTCTTTTTTCAGAGTGATACCTCATTCTATTGCCGGCAATGATATGACTCTTGGAATAAGCACCTGGCAGTAACATTTTTGGATCAAAATCTAACTCTAACCAGTCACATAAAAGCCGCAACGCTTTCTCAGGAGCAAGAGCAAGCTCTTCGTAGCCAAGATTAAAAGACCACAGAGAATTGCCTCGAATGATTGACTCAGTTCTGCTATTAATGCGCCACCAGCGAATTAAGCCCCTCCAGCCAGCTAGAGAGCCTCGTCCATACCGAGTAACACCACGTCGCGCCTCAGAATGGACCCAAGAGCGAACATCTCTTGCAAGATGAATAACTTTTACGGGATACTTCAGGGATTGAAGCTGTAACAGCTCTTCGTCAGATTGATACGACTCAACAATCCAACGCACTGACCGATGGTTCTCACATACACGCGTAATGAGCTGTTCTAATTTTTCTTCCAAAGTAAAATGCATACTGCAATATGCAGGCTGCACAAACCTTCCCCATACAGAACATTCCCGAACTGACTCACCACAAGTGCAAGGATAAGTAGCAATTAGATTGTCAGGGTTTGCCGAAACCTTGATGTGATTTGCAGTCAATACACGAACAGCTTCTCCAACTCCAACCACCTTTGGATGAGCGCCTAAAACAAGATCAAGAAGAGTGCTACCGCTATGACCCAAGCCGCGTATTAACAGTAAACCTGGATTAGTCATTAGAAACTACTGGTTCAATTGGCGCCAGCCTTGGATCGAGAATTTTTGGACCCATACCAGCAAACTTCACAGCGATGGAGACCTTCTCACCACTACCGAAGGTATGGGTGATCCTGCCCAAACCAAAACTGGCGTGGATCACCTGATCGCCAACACTCCAGCTGCGTCCAGGAGCAGGGCCGGCCTGACGACGCCGCACCGCATTGGCCGGAGCCGAGGAAGGCTTGTCGCGGTCAACCCGAGTGAGCCGTTCCAGCCGACGCTCACGCCGCAGCGCCGCTCCACCGCTCTGCGGGAGATCCCCCTGGACCAAGGACTCGGGCAACTCCGAAAGAAAGACCGAAGGCACCGCCGCTTCGCGCATCCCGCCCCACAAACGTCGCTCACTGGCATGGGAAATGAACAGGCGTTCCTTGGCCCGCGTGATCCCCACGTAACAGAGACGTCGCTCCTCCTCAAGGGACGCAGGGTCATCCAGGGAGCGATAACTGGGGAAGAGGCCTTGCTCAAGACCCACCAGGCAGACCACTGGAAATTCGAGACCCTTGCTGCTGTGAAGTGTCATCAGGGTGACCCGATCAACAGCGGCGTCCTTGCTGTCCGCATCGCTGGATAGCGCGGCGGTCGCCAGGAAGCCCTCGAGATCCCCCTCCTCGTTCTCTTCCTGGTACTGAAGAGCGGCATTCACAAGCTCCTGGAGGTTTCGACGCCGTTCCTCAGCCTCATCAGTACCATCTGCAATCAGCTCACTGACATACCCGCTCTTCTCCATCACCTGCTGGATCAGTTCCGAGGGAGCCACATAACGGCTGCGGGCCTGGAGATCATTGACCAGATCGCAGAACTGAAGCAATCCCTTGGCAGAACGACCACCCAGTGAACGCACTGCTTCGGGGTCACTCACCACATCCCAGAGCGGGATCCCCAACTGATTGGCCGCATCGGTCAGTCGCTGGATCGTGGTCTTGCCAATTCCTCGTTTCGGCACATTGATCACCCGCAGAAGGCTGACGGTGTCCGCTGGGTTGACCAGCAGCCGCAGGTAAGCCAGCAGGTCTTTGATCTCCCGCCGGTCATAGAAGCGCAGTCCCCCGACAACGATGTAAGGGATACCCCAACGCACCAGAGATTCTTCGATCGCACGGGACTGGGCATTGGTGCGATAGAGCACAGCCATGTCTCCCCAGCTGAGCTCGGGATGGGCCGCCTCCATCGTGCGCAACCGGTGGACAACCGCCTCAGCCTCGGCGATCTCGTCATCGCAGCGGGTGAGGGAAATCAACTCTCCCTCTCCACGGGTCGGTCGCAGTACCTTGTCAATCCGCTCACTGTTGTTGGCGATCAGGGCATTGGCGGCAGCCAGGATCGTGGCAGTAGAGCGATAGTTCTCCTCAAGCTTCACCATCGTTTGGGTGGCATCATCCGGTGCCTGATCACCGAAATCGTCCTGAAACCCCATCAGGATCGTGAAATCAGCGGCACGAAAGCTGTAGATGCTTTGGTCGGCATCGCCCACCACGAACACTGAGCGCCCAGACCAATCGTCGTAGTTCTTCGGATCATTTCCATCCGTCACCAGGAGCTTGATCAGGTCGTACTGGGTGCGGTTGGTGTCCTGATACTCATCAACAAGCACGTGACGGAAGCGTCGATGCCAGTAGCTGCGCACCTGCTCGCTCTGCTGCAGCAACTGCACCGGCAGCAGCAGGAGATCATCAAAATCCAGAGCGTTGTTGGCTGCCAGAGCCTTGCGGTAACGCCGGTAGACGTCTGCAGTGAGCTTGCCTCGCTGGCCTTCAGCATTGGCCTCCAGCTGGTCGGGAAGCCAGCCCTGGTTCTTGGCGTTGCTGATCGCCCATCGGGTCTTCTTCGGATCGAAGCGCTTGGGATCTAGCTGCAACTCCTGGGTGACGATCTCCTTCACAAGGCTTTGCGCGTCAGCTTCGTCGTAGATCGAGAATTGTTTGGTCCAGGTGAGGCCTTCTGAATCTTTGAATTTATCGATGTCGTAACGGAGCATTCGCGCGAACAGCGCGTGAAAAGTACCGATCCAAAGCTCCTTGGTGACCTCGCGGTAAATGCGGGAGCGGAGCTGCCGCTGTTCCACCGGCGGCATGGTGCTCCATGGTTGTCCGTACTGACTCTGCGCCAGCTTCTGGGAAAGGAGGAGTTCCAGTCGCTCCTTCATCTCCCTCGCCGCTTTATTGGTGAAGGTCACGGCGAGGATCTCAGCAGGATCCGCACCGTGCTCACCGATTAGATGGGCAATGCGATGGGTGAGAGCACGCGTCTTCCCACTGCCCGCACCGGCCACCACCAACAAGGGTCCTTGGTGGTGATCCACTGCCCTGCGCTGGGCGTCATTGAGGCCGGCCAGAAAGCTCATGTCTGGAGCTTAGATTATATTCCTGTCGAACCAATCGATTTGGGAAAAAGCAAAGACAGACAATCCACGATAAAAAATTCAAAGATGTGATTAAGAATTCAATATTTACACGAATCGCTATTGCGACAATAGGTCACAATATTGTCCCAGCCATAAACCCGAAACCACTCTTGGCCGAATAACTAGTTCCTAAAAATGACGATAATTATCGGAAAAATTTAGCTCACACGCATGATTTAAACCTCTTAAGACGGCTTAAATAAATATCAATCAATAAAATTTGACTTAAACATTAGCATGGCAATTATCCACAAACACTGGAACTATTTGCTATGTTAATCCAAAATAGTCAGTCTATACAGGCATGCCAGGAAGAGGCAAAACTATTCGAAGAAATAAACTTCCAGCTTAAGCCAAACAGGAAGGCGCTTGATATGTCGCTAGCTTAAATTATCGCTCAAGATCGTCATTGATATCGAGTCCTTGACATTAAGGCCAAAATCCCAATGCGGACAAATTCAAAATAATAATAAGCCTTTGCAAAGCTGTAATGAAATAAATTTAATTTTTCACAAGAAGAGCCTGAAATAAATTTCAAAAGGCTGCATTATGCATATGCAAAATGAAACTTTTAAACTCCAGCCTAATTAATAAAGAAATTTTTAGTTAGCTTGCAAATAATAAGCAACGGCTGGACCGGCGGAGTCTCAATCAATTCATCGAGATTCCTGTTCTCAATAAAGTTTCGACGAATAAACCTCCTGGATTCTAACTTAATTTTAAAGTAATCGAATATTGAAAGCTTATAGTTCACTTTATATTGCGGTTGTACTGGAAAGACGTCGTCCCACTTATCAACATTCCATACATTACTTGCAAATTTATCATTGTCGCAGCGATAGTGATCTCTGATCAAGGTATATCTCTTTTTTATAATTGCATTATATTTTTCTTCGTTCCACCCAAGCGAATCGGTTATTTTGAGCAGTAGATACGATAAGCACAAGCGCTTTTTTTGAGATAGATAGATTTTTTCTTCCCTAAGATATCTTATAATGGCACAAGCCATATGTATCGTAAGGCGGCCCGGTGACTTATTAATTACACTTATTTGGTTCCAAGTTTCTTTCTCTACTGCAGGCACGGCTTTATTAATTACCAGCCGAAAAGGATCGCTTGACAATGAATTATTGTACGGAATTAAAAAAGGTTCAACCAAATTATTACTTAGAGACCAGCCGAAGAGCTTTTGAGGATTACATTAAACCATATCATATTCCCCTGAAAAGACATCTTGGTTATATGCATCAAAATCTGATGAAGTGATCCGCGAAAATCTTTTAGTATTTTGACAAAACTGAGAATTAATAAATCCTGGCTGATCTCTTACAAATCCTATAATTGTAATTATACTACAATATGGCTTTAATTTCTTAACAAGCCAATTTCCATTTGATACTATTAATTTATCTTCTTGCTGCTGCGCAAGGATATTAGAGAGGCGCTCATAAGAAATAAGAAGCTTGGCTTTGGAATTTGATTTCTTTATAAGTTTTATCCACGGATCTAATTTTCTTTTTTTGATAGATTTGATTAGTGAATCACTGCTCTGAACTGAGCATTCAATGCCGTGAAGACGCAACAATTCGATATTTGCTGTTAACATTTTTTGAATATAAGCAGAGGCAGTTTTATGCATTCCGACATGAATCATGACATGCATGGCTTTATGCAAAAACTAAAAACATCTAGTGTAAGCGAATTAAATTCTTTTCGGTGTTCTCGCGCTTATATTTCTTACGCTTCACAGCAGTTTTACAGCGATTTTTCAAATATCATGAATTTGTCTAGCCATACAGCCTTTTCAATAAAATATTTTTAATCATACTTACTTTGGTTACACTAAAAGTACAAACCAGAGTTTTACGGGTCAAAATACAACACCGGGGCAGACTTTAAAAACCTTTTCCTTGGAGATTTTTAGGCGCTCGCAAAGATTAGAATCATTTAAGAAATGAGAATAATTTAATGACTCAACTCATAGCCATAGCTCAATTCTTGTGCATCCGTCAACTTTCTAGCAGGAAGTTATCGATTAAAGACCTTTGAAGCAAAACCGGTAAACTCCTCCTGACTAATAAGGCAAGAAATGAAAGCTCGTCAGATCAAACTCAGAGGCATCACATTCGCCAACGATGAACCATTCGCCCTGCTGGGGGGTGTAAATGTTCTGGAAGATTTGGACTTTGCTCTGCGTTGCGCTGGTCATTACAAAAAAGTGTGCGAAAGATTGGACATTCCGCTTGTTTTCAAAGGGTCATATGACAAAGCCAATCGCTCCTCGATTCATTCCTTCCGCGGCCCTGGTCTAGAGGAAGGTCTACGCATCCTGCAGGCCGTCAAAGACACCCACGACATACCCGTGGTCACCGACGTGCACAGCCCTGAAGAAGCAGCAGCTGCTGCAAAGGTGGCAGACATCATTCAGCTGCCGGCCTTCCTAGCCCGTCAGACCGATCTGGTCCGCGCCATGGCTGATACCGGTGCAGTGGTCAACATCAAGAAGCCGCAGTTCCTTAGTCCCGAACAGATGCGCAACATCGTGAATAAGTTCCGCGAGTGCGGAAACGACCAACTGTTGCTCTGCGAGCGAGGCACCAACTTTGGTTACGACAACTTGGTGGTCGACATGCTCGGATTCGGAGTGATGAAGCGCACCTGCGACGAGCTGCCCCTGATCTTCGACGTAACCCATGCCCTCCAGTGCCGTGACCCGGGCGGTACCGCTTCCGGCGGCCGTCGCTCTCAGGTGGTGGATCTCGCCAAATCCGGTATGGCGGTAGGCCTCTCTGGTCTATTTCTTGAAGCACACCCAGACCCAGCACAAGCCCTTTGCGATGGTCCAAGCGCTCTACCTCTAGATAAACTAGAACCTTTTTTAATTCAGGTCAAAGAAATTGATGATCTTGTAAAAGCGCAGCCGCTGTTAAAAATTGATTAATTAAATTCATTCAACTCATGCCAGGCCCGGAAAATAAGTGAATATTGGCCTTGCCAATAATTTCTATTGTCAAGAGTAAATGTATGCACGACTTACCAGGTTTTACCTAATTTAGCCAGGCCAAGCAAAGCAATTTAAGAACACAGACAACCCACGAATACATCATAGTTTTAGCGTCGTAGTCTTTCTAGTCTTTTCCTGAAATCTACTCTTATGCAAAATTTAAATTGTCTTACTTCGCCAAAGTGGGCGTTAGTAAATTAAGCAAAATCTCAAGGAATAAACAAAAATATTTAAATAATCAAAAGCTACAGAGACGAATATCGCACTTCAAAAATATTCCGAACACAAACTAAATAGTGCTAAATTAATCGTAATTGCGAGGCCGGCCAAAAAAACTTAATAACTTCCCAGGCGAATAACTTTTAAAAGCTGCTCATTACTCATCGAATTTTAGCGGCCAAGTAGCACGCACGACGAAGTTTCCTTACAGATTGATCGTACAGGCTAAATACTTCGCGCATGGAAATAATGCATTTGCCGCAACATTTAATATAGACTCGAATTATAAATAACTATTTACTTACGAGTCGGAATTAAGAGAACCACGGTTCCTAGAGGGCTGCTTTGGGCAATCACTGTCAAGCCAGCTCAAAAAACAGAAGGAAATTCACACTGACTATCTTCTACTGGAAGCAACCGACACTTTTTTGAGCAAGGAAGAAACTGCACACAAGTGGTGATCCAACGTAAAGTTATTTAGAATATGTCTACGCCCTTTCGCACCAAGTTTTCCAGCCAAAGAAGGATCCAATACAGCACGACGCATTGCGAATGCCATCCCATTAACATCGCCCTCATCGATTAAAAACCCAGTTTCGCCATCAATCACCACCTCAGGAATGCCTGCATGACGAGTGGCAACAACAGGAAGACCACACAACTGCGCCTCCAATAGCGCAACAGGAGTGCCCTCACTGTCACCATCAGGAGCAACCATAGAATGCTGAACAAAACATCTTGCTTTACGCATTTTCTCAACAATTTTTCCCTGCGGCATCAAGCCAAGCAAACAAACTTGACTACATAAATTCCACTTTTTGAGAGCAATTTCCAAGTCCTTACGCAAAGGGCCTTCGCCAACAATCTCTAACCTCACTTCTTTGCAAAGTGGATGAGGTAGCATATCTCGCATCAACCGAAACGCATCAAGTGTTTTTAGCGTGCCCTTTTTAGAAACAAGCCTACCTACAGCAAGAAAACATGGTGAAGCAGACATTGGTCGAGCCCCATAAAACAATCGTGGGTCAGCACCAGAAGGACTTATTATTATTGTTTCTGGGTCTGCTCCAAGAGATTCAAGAACAGATTGCATCATCCTACTTTTAACAATCACCCCAGAGGTAAGCTTAAATAATCGTCGATAGCGATTGGTCAACCGCAAAAACTTGGTTTCAGACGATGCATCTGATCCGCGAAAATGTACGACCAACGGCACTGAACTCCATGCGGATGCCTCCATCACCCGTACAGCATGGAAGCCAAAATCTACCAAGACAACATCGGGGCGGTGACGCTGCAGCAATAGCCAAGTAGTGCAAGCAGCCGGCAATGAAGCAACTTTCAACCAACCCAGTCGTGTGAAAACCTTGCTCAGAATCACAGCCAGTCCATGAATGCAAGCTAACGGTTTGCGCAGAGGTCGCTCATCGCCAAATACAGCTGTTTTACGGAACGGCAGACCAGCGAGATTGGCACGTATAAAGGTTTCCGACACAGCGCGCCTGGTCGGAGCCATCACAAATACATGTAAATCCATCAACCAAAAAACTTCAGGACCTGAACCTACTGCTTCTCAAAATTCAACTCATAAGAACGTTCACGCATAGTAGAAGCAACGGCTTACACAATGTAGGGACGGAGCGGATCGCCTAGTAGCAGAACAAGTGACTTAAACAAATATCCAGGGACGGCCTGCCGAGATAGCAATACACTGGAGAAACCCTCGCAAGGCGACTACAGCACGAAGCACTCCCCCAAGGTGAGCGTCACGCGCTTAGGCCAGCCAATCTTGGGATAGTCGACATCAAGATCGACCCGGAACATCAACAAATCAGCTCTCCAGCTCGTCGTCACCCGGGGACTGCTGATTTAAGCCCGATGAATCCAAAATACCCAGTTGATTCAGCACAAGCAACATCTCCTGGGTCCGCTGATAATAAGTGTGCTGGCGTGCCAGTGCTAGACGCTCGGAGCGATCCGGCCCCTTTCCCTGCAGCGCTAATCCGATTGCGCTTTCAAGATGCTGGGCCCCCGGCGGGACTAGCAGCACCGAATCTCGAAACCGCTCCAGCGAAGGAATAGAAGTTGCCACCACCGGAAGACCTGAGGCGAGATATTCGAAGAATTTCATTGGAAACATGTTCCGTGTGTAACTGTTCAATTGCAGAGGCAGAAGCGCCACATCGGCATGTGCCAAAAAATCGGGTAGCGTTGTATATGAACGATGACCCAACCATTGCACGTTGGGGCAGGCACGCAGCTCCTCTATATCCGTGCTGGGGTCCGCTTCCCCGATGGGACCTATTAATACAAGACGCCAGTCAGGCCGACGGCGAACCAGCTGTGTAAGACCAGGCAAATCCAATTTGTAGGCATCGATCGCACCGATGAAAATCAGCCTGGGAGAAGGCAAAAGGGCCAATTCAGTGGGGCATGGTCTAGAGCTTTGCCAGGCCCGCGCAAAGTGATCGAAGTCGGCGACATTTCCGAAAAAATATGTATTGCGATTAAGCGGCTTCAGGCTGCGCTGCAATTCAGGTGAAGTCGTAAAAACCACCGATGCTGCACAACACAGCTGTCGTTCAGCTCGCTCAATGCGATTTCCAGGCATCTCGGGCTGCGCCTGGATACGATCAACACAATGATAAACCAATTTGGAGAATGAAGTAGAAGAAATCACCTCAAGAGTGAGTGGGTTATATGTCCAGAGAATCGGATCCTGCAAACCTATACAGCGACTCATCAGCCCCAAACCCCTGTTAACCAGGAGGCGGTTCAAAAACTGCGCCAAAGGATTTGAGGCACCTGGCATGACCAAGGGCGACCAGACCCAGATCCCCTGGTCAATCCGCCGCGGCGGTCGGAGCACCCGCCGCAGACGTTTAAAAATACGAGCCAGATCTGCCGCCCCTTTACGAGGAGGACGCAGCCCGAGTGATTCCACATAAAGCACCCTATGTCCAAGGGCCGCAAGGCTCATCGCTGTGTGTTGCTTGTTGGTCCAAAGGGGATGATCCCAATCCGCGGTGGCCAGCAAGATGAAGTCGGCCATTCCTGAATCAGACCCCCTCGAACTGGGTCATTTCAAGGAAGCTTTCAGATTGACGACAAAGCGACTCGAAATCACCGACCGCTTTTATACGACCATTTTCCACCTCGAAGATACGATCGCATTTGCGCACAGTTGATAATCGATGTGCAATGACAATGGTGGTGCATCGGCGCCCTACCAGATCCAGAGCTTGCATCACGTCATGCTCCGTTTTGCTGTCCAAAGCGCTAGTTGCCTCATCGAGAACCAGCACCTTGGCATCGCGATAAAAAGCCCTCGCTAGGGATAAACGCTGTCGCTGTCCACCTGACAGCTCTACACCATTTTCACCAATCATAGTGAACAAGCCGTAGGGCATTGAGACGACTACGTCGTTGAACTGAGACGCCTCAAGTGCCGCCCAGACCTGGGAATCGTCTATGTCTTCGGAATCACATCCGAAAGCTACATTTTCGCGGATACTAGCATCCAAAAGCTGAATATCCTGTGGAACCAATGCACAATTTGCTTGCCATGCTGGCATTTCTATATCGGTGAGTGGCACACCATCCAAGGTGAGTACTCCGTCGGTGGGGCGAAACAATCCAAGAATCAAATGTGCGAGAGTTGTTTTACCACTACCAGTGCGACCCACTAGAGCGACCCTTGAACCAATTGGGATAGTCATATCAATTGATTTGAGGACATTTTGATTAGAACTTGTATATCGAAAGCTCACCTGACTGAGCTGAATGAATTGCCTTGGCATCACTCCTCTTGACGTTGGGACTAGTGAGGAACTCGGATCTATCCGCTGGGGTAGCAGGTCAAGCAATTCGAGAGCGTCTTGGATTTCAGGAAGACCACCTCGCAATTTATTTATGTTCAAAAATGTTTTTTGCAGCGGGGCTGAGATTCGTAGCAATGTACCCAGAATCGCAGCTAACGTTGGAATAGAGTCACGAACATTACTGGCATCACCTGCCAAGACTGAAGGCCCAAGACCAATAAAAAATAGAATGGTAATGCCGGCAGGTTCGATTACATAACGGGGAATATCAGGAAGAAGCTTGGCTAAACGATCGTTACGCTTGGCAATAAGACCATCACTGGCAAAACGATTTATAAAAAAACCATCCGCAGAATACAAGTGAACATCTCGCATTGAGCGCAGCGACTCCATCAACAACAAATGAATGCGACGTGAATAACGAAGCCTTTGCTTAATAGCAAAACGTAGATAAGGGATGGTTAGCTTTGATGCTAATACATATGCTGCAAGTATTAGAAAGAACATAATTAAAGCTGGAGCACCCAAAACAAAAACGACACCCAAAAGAAGAACA
>QCUJ01000044.1 GCA_003210795.1 Synechococcus sp. AG-679-B05
CCAATCCCCGTGCAGCTGAGTGAGTGGTTGTTTGCCGGGATCTATGCAGGAGAAGGCGTCCGACTCGCCCCCTGCAAAACCATTGATCTGCAGGTGCCCAGTCACAGCGAGGTGGTGCTGGAGGGAACGATCACCCCTGGGGAGGTGATGCCCGATGGTCCCTTTGGAGACCACATGGGCTTTTATGGCGGTGTGGAGGACTCACCTTTAGTGAGATTCCACTGCATGACCCAGCGTCGGGATCCGGTGTTCCTCACCACGTTCAGCGGTCGGCCACCGAAGGAGGAGGCGATGCTCGCCATCGCCCTGAATCGGATCTACACACCGATCCTTCGTCAACAGATCCCGGAGATCACCGACTTCTTCCTGCCGATGGAAGCTCTCAGCTACAAACTTGCGGTGATCTCGATCGACAAGGCCTATCCGGGACAGGCCAAACGAGCCGCCATGGCCTTCTGGAGCGCCCTGCCCCAGTTCACCTATACCAAGTTCGTGGTGGTGGTCGACCGTCACATCAACGTGCGCGATCCCAGGCAGGTGGTTTGGGCTATCGCTGCACAGGTGGATCCCCAGCGGGATTTGTTCACCCTTGAGAACACACCCTTCGACAGCCTGGATTTCGCAAGCGAACAGCTCGGACTCGGTGGACGCCTGGCCATTGATGCCACCACGAAGGTTGGACCCGAGAAAAATCATGACTGGGGCGAACCACTGAGCCGCCCAGCTGATCTGGAGCAACGCGTGTCCGACCGCTGGGCTGAACTCGGCTTGACAGACCTGGGTGATAAAGAACCGGATCCGAGCCTGTTCGGCTATACCCTGGATCGGCTGATTCAAGGTCTGTAGTCCGGCCAATAGGATCCTCGAAACGACGTTCCACCCTTGAGCGCGACCGGTAGCAACACCCCCCTTCGCGCGCTTTGGGCTGGCGGATCCCTCCATGGCCGGGTAACGGTGCCGGGAGATAAATCGATTTCCCACCGCTCCCTGCTGTTCGGAGCGATCGCGGAAGGAACAACAACCATTCAAGGTCTCCTTCCCGCGGAAGACCCCATCAGCACCGCAGCCTGCCTGCGTTTGATGGGTGTTGCCATCAGTCCGATCGAAGCCGGGGCGATCGTCACCGTTGAAGGTGTCGGCCTGGATGGACTCAAGGAACCGGCGGAAATCCTCAATTGCGGCAACTCCGGCACAACGATGCGGTTGATGCTTGGCCTGCTGGCGGGCCGAGACGGTCGCCATTTCGTGCTCGATGGCGATGCATCGTTGCGACGTCGACCGATGCGGCGGGTTGGCCAGCCCCTTGCCTCGATGGGCGCGGATGTGCGCGGTCGAGATGGCGGGAACCTTGCCCCCCTCGCCGTTCAGGGACGTGCCTTGAAGGGCACGGTGATCGGCACACCTGTTGCCAGCGCCCAGGTCAAATCGGCCCTCCTTCTGGCCGCCCTCACGGCGGGGAGTACCACCACAGTGATTGAGCCTGCGCAATCCCGGGATCACAGCGAGCGGATGCTCAAGGCCTTCGGAGCAGACCTGACCGTCGGCGGTGAAATTGGGCGCCACATCTCCGTGCAACCAGGCGCAACTCTGCACGGACAAACCGTGGTTGTTCCAGGAGACATCAGCTCAGCAGCGTTCTGGTTGGTGGCCGGGTCCCTGATCCCGGGAGCAGACCTCACCATTGAAAACGTGGGGCTGAATCCAACGCGGACAGGAATTCTTGAAATACTGGATCAAATAGGTGCCCGGATCGAGGTGCTCAATCCCCGGGATGTGGCAGGGGAACCGGTCGGTGATTTGCGGGTCACCCATGGAGCACTGCAACCGTTTGAATTTGGGGAGGAGATCATGCCCCGGCTGGTGGATGAGGTGCCAATCCTCTGCGTTGCAGCCTGTTTCTGCGATGGGGAGAGTCGTATCAGCGGCGCCTCCGAACTGCGGGTGAAGGAGACCGATCGACTGGCGGTGATGGCCCGTCAGCTCAAAGCGATGGGGGCTGAGATTGAAGAGCAGGAGGACGGCGTGACCATCCGCGGCGGACATCCCCTGAACGGTGCTGAGCTGGACAGCGAAACGGACCATCGGGTCGCCATGAGCCTGGCCGTTGCAGCGATGCTGGCTAAAGGAGACTCGACGCTGGCCAGGAGCGAAGCAGCAGCGGTGTCCTATCCCACCTTCTGGGAGGAACTTGAACGCCTCCGCAACTGATCTCGGCAGGCTGGATGTCTATCCGACAGCCGATGGAAGCTTCAGCCTCCACAGCTGCCATTTCGGTGAAGCCTTTCACAACTCCGCCGGGGCACTGAACGAAGCAAGAGCGAAATTCGTTGAACCGGCAGAACTCAACCGCTTCAAGCCGAATCAGTCCGTGGCCGTTTTGGATGTCTGCTTCGGGTTGGGATACAACAGCGCCGCAGTACTGGCTGGATTGCCCGAGCAGGCTCCTTTGGAGTGGTGGGGGCTGGAACTCGATCGGCGGCCGTTGGAACTGGCCCTCAACCAACCAGTTTTCAGGAGGATGTGGTCCACGTCCGTGCTGAAGCGCCTGCAGGCTCTCCACACCACTGGCGCCTGGTCGACGACTTCCAGCACGGGGCAGATGCTCTGGGGGGATGCACGATCAACCCTGACCACCATCAGGCCGCAACAACATTTTGATCTGATCCTGCAGGACGCGTTTTCACCACAACGGTGTCCGGAACTATGGAGCGACGAATTCCTTGGATGTCTGGCGAGACGCCTGAAACCAGGTGGACGGCTGCTCACCTACAGCCGATCAGCTGGAGTACGAGCAAGCTTGAAGCGTGCGGGGCTGGAACTGTTTTCGCTGCTGGCAGCTCCAGGGGAAAGGAAGGGATGGAGCAGCGGAACGATGGCTGTCAGACCCGGTGGTGACGTGTGTCCAGATCACGGACCTGGCTGGCGGCCGTTCTCAACAATGGAACTGGAGCATCTGAGCACCCGTGCCGCGATTCCCTTCCGCGATGCATCAGGAACCAGCACATCCCTCGAAATCCTCAAACAACGGACGCTGGAACAAAGTCGATGCGATATGGAGCCCACCAACGTGTGGCAACGCCGCTGGGGACTGACGAAACAAAAAGGCTGAAAACCAGAACTAGTTAATCACTAAACGGCCGAACTATTATCAAACTATTCATACTGAAGAAATAAAACCCATGCCTTCCAGGAGGCAAATAACTCGACGAAAAGATATCAAACAACAACAGGACACAAGCAATCTCAAACCAATCATCAAAGCCAACCAAACAGCCAAGTCAATCAATTTACCCAACAAAACCATCCAAAACAAAGATTCGACTAACATCACGGCAGGTCAAGCCTGCAGAATCGAGAAATACTGACAGAATTTAGATATTGATAACTACAGCACAAACACTTCTTTGATCGCAGCTCGCTTCCTACTCCGCCTCGGCAAGTGGATTCATTCCTTGGGTGAACGATGGGACAAGTCGGCCGAACCCGACAGAAACCGCATCCATAACACCGAAGACGATGCACAGATAGTTCATGAAGAGCTGTTAGACGAGGACCATGTTGAGGGCATGCCCGAAGACGTTCCCAGCTTCAAGATGGCGTGGCTCTCAGAGAGGGTGACCGGTAAATCTATGGCATCGCTGAGGGCGGAGGCTATTCAGCTTTTATTTGCATTACATGCCGGCCATGTCATCGCAGCAGAGATTTTACTGAGCCGAAAAATTGGCCACATCGTTGACAATACTGATAGGACGCATCCCGAATCCAGCGAACAATTACGCCAGCTTAACCAATTCATCACAAATTGGACAAGCGACGCAGGCTCCCTCGATGCCGCCATTGGCCTGCTACGGCAGATCGAGCTTCCCGATGCACCATTACCGGACGTCATCGAACCCAATGCAGAAGAGGCCGAACTGGGCCGCCAACTACTGGAACGCTATGAAAAAAACTTCAATCAACAAGTCCTCGAGCAAACACTGGGACAAGACGAATAAACGCTCGTCAACATCAATCAACCCAGACATATAAATGACTAAATTTATTCGTGGCGATCACATTTATCGCAAAAGTGGGCACAAGCGTCGCAAAATGGCAACTTTTATCAAGAGTAAGGCAGCAAAATAGCTCAAAAAACCAGAGACAAGGCGTGATGGAATCAGCAAATTAAACAATATTTAAAATTACATGCCCCCAAAAAAAAATATTAACTAAGCATGAAGACTAATTATTCACACATCAGAACCAACACCTATATTGCCGAGCAAAGAGAAAAGCAGAAAGCTAAAATCAGCATTCAAACATACATTGAACAAAAAATACTGCAAAAATCGCATTCTTACACTTTTCATATTTTCTCAAAAGAAGGCCGCTATGCAGGATGATTTTAGAAAAAATAAGAGCAAATTTATCAGCAAGGCGGGCCTAATATATTCAAACAAGAAATACTTACTGGATGATTTCATTGAGATCCATATTCTCTAGACGAAGCAATACAAACGTGGTACCTGCATTACCTCGACAAATCCTTATTTGATCATCCAAAACTGTGATATCAAGCCATGCAGGGAAGCTCTGTTGAACCTCACGTAACAATTTGAGCCGTCCGCGACCAGGAAATCTTGGCCCCAACCAACCACCCCGAAGGAATTTCACTTCGACTCGTTGTGAGTCGACCACGTTCAAGCTGGCTTCAACCGTTATGGCCCCGATTGCTCCGAACGGACCACGGAAGCGAAGCATGTTGCAACCACGGTTATGGCCAGGATCTAAAGCCTGCAGATTTTCAAGCCAAGGGGCCTGGCGTAGCCAAGGCTGGCTAGAGCTGCTCCAACGCAAATCCCAAACACCCTTCAAAAGAGAAACATCACGACTTAAATTCGCAGGTTGTGCCTTCTCCAGATCAGATAAGCGTTCTTTCAGGCTTGGATCATTCGGCTTGTTCTGGAGTAGTGATATCAACAGATCACGATCACTTTTCATCGCATCACAACAACTGGTATCAACCCATAATGACAAATCAACTCCATAAATGGTGGATATGATCCAGAGACAAACCTTTCATTGCAAAATCTATCGGCATTGGATAGAGCTTGCGAGACAAACACAACAAAGATGATTGAATTCGAATATTCAATCAAAATGAACAAATCATCAAACGTAAATCGAGATATTTATGCTCTTTTGGTGGCGAGCCCGCAAGCAGACCAGCGAGGGAAAACACTCAAAGACCCCTATATGGAATACGCGAAGCAAAGGAATTCAGCAGAGGATCAGGCTTGATAGCGCTAAACCAGCGGAAGGCAATCGTGCTGCCAAGTGTGCATTCGTGGTGATCCCGGCTGCGGGCGCGTTAATTGCCATAACGAAACGCTGACGGAAGAAGTGAGTTGGGCCACTGTGGAAATTGAATAAGGTCCGAGGATCCAGCAAGAGAACTCAACAACCACATCTCGGAGCTTCCATGCCCGGGTCGCCTTCCCACACCATTGGAGCAGCGGAGAGCATGAACAGCACGTGGAGAAGCTCCGCCAGCTCAATTTTCAAAAAAGACTGCTGATCGACGAGGTCAACAAATAGACGTCAGCACACCCAATGGATTTTTGCCTCTTGAGCAGAGACATTCAATCTCGATTCTCAATTCGAAAGGGCATTGTTCAGTTGACTGTATTCAGTCGGACACCGACTTGAGCGGTCAAGCTCCCTATGGAGGCCATCTCGCCAGATAAAATGATTAAATACGCTTGAACAGTTCTAAAAAGACAAGAACTTATAAAAGGCAAAGCGCTAAACTTGTTAAGTTCAAAACCAAACGCGATTTCTTTTCGGTTTTGATGACCGAGCTTCCGCAGCATTTCTTCTGAAAAATCATGCCAAAAAAGCCAGAAGGGCTTTATCAATTACTGGAATTGTTATTGCGGGATTTTCAATGATCTCAGTATTTAATTATGCCAATGCAATCTCTAATCAATCATTAACAGGCGTAGAAATTGATTCGCAAAAAAATCTGATTTATCTTTTCATCAACATGGCAATCACCTTTGCGTTCGGAGGAATCTCTCTCAAAGCCTTATTAGATGATATGCAAAACCGAGATCAATCCCTGGAGCATGCTCTTGAGTGGAGGAAAAGAAACATACCAAAACTCTATAGCGGCTCATTGACACTGAAACAAACAAAGACTCCTTCAGCAGATAAAAAAGAATGAATCAATAGGTTGGCGAACTTCTTCATGTATTTCAATACATTAGATGTGGCAAACCCATTCTTGTTAATGCAAATAAGTCAGTAGCACATTCAAAAATGACGTTCTCAAAATTCACTCAGACAATACAGGCCATAAAGATTTGCAATCAGGATCTCTCGTAAGGGCAGCTTTTTGAGCTCTCTGAACTTCCTCACGGTCTAGAAAATGGCCTGCTTGTAAAAGAATGCGCTCAAGTGCTACTTTCGCATTAGTCTGTGAGATCCAGCCCAATTCATAGTCAGTACAGGTTGCATTCAGCCAACCTTCTGCTTCTCCCTCCAACTGGATGTCAAGTTGATCCATAGCTGGGATGGCTGAAGTGCTGAATCCACTCAAAACCAGTGCTGCAAAGACAATCAGCGAATGGCGCATTGGAAAAATTTTGTATTCCTACATACTGCCAAAAGAAGAAGGCTGTTTGTCAGAGATGATGCGCAACGAAAGACATGTCGATCAGTGGAATACCAGTGAGTACAGTTCTATCCGCCGTCCATCAAGCGACTTGGATGGTGCTAAGCGCTGACGAAGCAAATCCAGCTTATCGAGGCCAAAAAAACAACACCAAACGGTCTTTCGGGACAGCTAACAATGCAACTCGTAGGCCCTACAAGGTTTTATGTCATCAACGTTGACATTTCAGCAATGAAACTCAGCTCATCTAAAACTCAGATCGTTTGAAGCCGCCACTTCAAATGTCAGTCAGATTCTAAACAGCAGCTTAAACTCATCAGTCGACTCATCTGCCGCTTGACTGACCGGAAGCAACAATCTACTCAAAACCAAATTGGGAACTGATGAGAATCTGGCCCCACGATTCCCATTATCGGTCAAACGACTGGTAGCGTTTTCATATTCAACAATTAGCAGAAGCAATGCTGACTGGTTCTGAGCTCCTCGCCAAAGTCAAAGAAGTCGGCGATGTCTCAAAGACCGAGCTCGCGACACAGTGCGGCTACATCAAAACCAAGGCCGACGGCTCCACCCGTGTTGCATTCACTGCTTTCTACGAAGCCCTGCTAACAGCGAAAGGGATCAACCTTGCAGGCGATGGCGCCGCGATCGGAAAGGCCGGCCGCAAGTTGCGTTACACCGCCAAAGTCCAGGGGAACGGAAATCTCTTGGTCGGCAAGGCTTACACAGCCATGTTGAACCTTGAGCCTGGAGACGAGTTTGAAATCAAGCTGGGCAAGAAAGCCATCAGATTGACTCCTGTGGGAGCAGCTGCCGAAAGAGCTAGCGGTGCAGAGGGTGTTAGCGACGAAGGTGATACCGACACAAGCACAGCTGAAGACTGATCACTGAGTAGTTCATTCAGTTGATATGCTCCCTGTCTCTGAGGCAGGAATTTTTTTTGCGAAAAATCGATACAGGAAGTTAATAAAATCAACACGTGCTTAAGGCTAGTCCAAATCTAAATCAATGAAATTATTTTTCGCGTCTCGAAAATTCGTCATATAATGCAACAGCATCATCGACTCGCTTGATCTTGAGTAGATGCACGACGCGTTTCTTCCACCAAAGATAGTTCCAATGCTGGTCAAGTTTTTTGGATAGATTTTTCAAAGGATCAAAGGGTGTTCCATACTAAAAAATATTTTGAAAGTACCGTGATCAAACAACGCCCCAAAACTCCCTTTTCATTGATTTCTTTAGATTTCATAATCTCTCCCTGTTTAGCCTTCAGTCGACAGGTCGCCACCTCGGCAGTCGATCAAAGGACACAAACAGTCGAATAACCTAAGCCGAAACAATAACGCTAAACAAGGAAAATGTGAAGCGATTAATTATCAAAACTCTGCCACACTGTATCAGCAGTGAAGTCGCCTTCAAGCTGTTAAATAAAGTCCAATATTTCACATTGACAATGTGGTCTGATTCGCCAAGCGTGTAGTCATCGCTATGCAACGCAAAAGGGAGGGGTTGTCTTTCACAAATCCCGGTAGATTCCGACCGTCTTAACCAACCTCCGCATGCTCGCCGTAGCCGTTCTGGCAGCCGGGAAAGGCACCCGTATGAAGAGCGCTCTGCCCAAAGTGCTGCAACCCCTGGCCGGTGCGACCCTTGTGGAACGAGTGCTCTCCAGTGCAGCCAACCTGAAGCCTGAACGGCGTCTGTTGATCGTTGGGCATCAGGCTGAACGGGTCGAGCAGCAGCTGGCTTCAACAGGAGGACTGGAATTCGTGCTTCAGCAGCCTCAGAAAGGCACAGGGCATGCAGTGCAGCAGCTAATTCCAGCTCTCAAGGACTTCGAAGGCGAACTTCTTGTGCTGAACGGTGATGTGCCTCTTCTGCGCGCTGAAACCATCGATGCTCTTGTAAGCCAACACCGGAGCAGCGGTGCCGATGTGACGCTCCTAACGGCTCGGCTCGCTGATCCGACGGGATATGGCCGTGTGTTTGCCGATACGAAAGGCATCGTGAGCAGCATCGTTGAGCATCGTGATTGCAGCGAAGAACAACGAAGCAACGGTTTAACCAACGCAGGGATTTACTGCTTCAACTGGTCTGCACTGGCCGAGGTGCTTCCGAAGTTGAGCACCGACAACGATCAGGGTGAGCTCTACCTCACGGACACCGTGGAGATGTTGCCCTGTGCCATGCATCTGGAGGTGGCGGATGCTGACGAAGTCAACGGCATCAACAACCGGCGTCAGCTGGCCCAGTGTGAGGCCCTGCTTCAACAGCGGCTGCGCAACCACTGGATGGATGAGGGGGTCAGCTTCATTGATCCGGACAGCTGCACGCTGAGTGAAGGCTGCAGCTTCGGGCGGGATGTTGTGATCGAACCGCAGACGCATTTCCGCGGCGACTGCCAAATCGGCGACAACTGCCGGATCGGACCAGGGAGTCTGGTTGAAAACGCTTCGCTGGGTGCCCATGTCAACGTGCTGCATTCGGTCGTGCGTGAAGCAAGCGTTGGAAACGATGTAGCCATCGGCCCATTTGCCCACCTCCGTCCTGCCGCCGAGGTTGGCGATGGCTGCCGCATTGGCAACTTCGTGGAGGTGAAGAAAAGTCAGCTGGGGGCTGGAAGCAAAGTGAATCACCTCAGCTACATCGGCGACGCAAACCTGGGCACGAACGTCAATGTGGGCGCCGGCACCATCACCGCCAACTATGACGGGGTGAACAAGCACCTCACACGCATCGGAAATAACAGCAAAACGGGAGCCAATTCAGTGCTGGTTGCACCTGTAACCATCGGCGATCGGGTGACCATCGGAGCTGGGTCAACAATCACCAAAAACGTGCCGGATGGTTCCCTTGCGATTGGTCGTGCCAAGCAGATGACCAAGGAAGGCTGGGCATCAAGGGGGGAGTGAGCTCAGCATTTCAGAGCAACGGCAGCTGAGGAAGGAGCCGTTCAAGAGCCACACCGCGACTGGCCTTTAGCAGCAGAACATCACCAGCAGCGAGCCATTCCGCGAGGGGAGACGCGGCCTCTTCCGGAGTACCCACCCACGCCAGACGTGTGAGTCCGGAGGCAGCCTGCTGCATCACCCGTCCCTCCTCGCCGGCATCAACCACAACCAGACCATCGAGACCGAGTTCAGCGGCACGGGCGGCCACCTGGCGGTGGAGCTCCAGACTGCTGTCCCCCAGCTCCAACATCGTTCCCAGTACGGCGAAACGACGACCGGGTTGAGAAGCCAACAAATCCAGAGCGGCAAACATCGCCTCAGGGGAGGCGTTGTAGGTCTCATCCAGAACGGTGAGTCCCCCCTGTTGAAAACGTCGGTTGCGTCCCCCGCTCATCGACACCTGCATGGACTGAAGCTGGGCGGTGCTCAGCCCGAGCTCCTGTGCAACGGATACGGCAAGCATCAGGTTGCGTGCGTTGTGGAGGCCCTCCAGAGGAAGGGGAAGAGAAACTCCGTTCACCACCAGCTGATCAGCAGCGACTGATCCAATTAGATCGGCTGGCGGCAGTTCAGGGTTTGTGCTGGGATCACCGGCCAACTGCACCCGGCACACCCGTCCACTCCAGATCCCCGCCAAGGTGGTCTCCAGCAAGGCATCTCCTGCGGGGATCACCACGAGGCCATCCGGCTTCAACGCAGCGGTGATCTCGCACTTGGCGGCCGCGATCGCCGCTCGGCTGCCAAGCCTTCCGATGTGGGCGGTGCCGATGTTGGTGATCACGGCAACATCGGGTTCGCAGCAGCGGGACAACCGGGCGATCTCACCGGGGCCGCGCATCCCCATCTCGATCACCACGGCTGCATCTCCAGCAGTCGATTCCAGAACGGTGAGCGGAACACCCACATCATTGTTGTTGTTGCCTTCACTGGCGCAGACGGAACCGAGGGGCGCCAGGGCTGCACGGATCAATTCACGGGTGGTGGTCTTCCCCGCAGAACCAGTCACCGCCACCAGCGGATGGCCGAGGGAACGGCGGTGCAGCAATGCCAGCTGCTGATACGCCACCAGGGTGTCCTCAACGCACCAATGCAGCACCCCCGGCGGCACGGAATGCTCCCAACCGCGGGCCACAATCGCGGCATCGACGCCCTTGTCCAGCAGCTGGGCGAGAAACCGGTGCCCATCGAACCGTTCCCCGACCAAGGGCACAAAGAAATCACCGGGGCTGAGCTGACGGCTGTCGGTGCAAACCCTGCCGAGCGGTACCGATGGTTCCAGGCAACCAGCGCGGGGAGCGCCCCAGAGATCGCTCAGCTGCTGCAACAGCAGGGTCATGCCGGTGGGACGTTGTTGAACAGAATCATGCCTTCGCCGACACGGGCTGAGCGAGCGAGCAGACGGTCGTTGCCATTGACCAATCGCAACTCGCTGTAACCCAATCGAAGACTGCGTTCCTGCCAGGTTTGCGCCAGATCCGAACGCTCACTCTCCGCCAGCTGCCACCAGGCTTCCGTCACATGCAGGACAAGGCGATTCTCGGCCGGTTCAGGACGCGCTTCCTCCAGAACACCTTCGGGGGCCGATCCATCCAGGAACAGATCAAGCAGGGGGTCCAGCAACAGAGCAACGGGAGCCTGAGGCTCCTCCGTTACGAGCGCTGGATCTGGCTCAACGGGAGGCAGCGTCTCTGGTGCCGGCAGCTCCCGCACAGGAGTTGGCAGAGCCGGTGCAGCCTGAATCGGCTTCGGCAGGGTCACCTCAGAGGGGATTGGCGGCGCTTCAGCCTGGCTGGAGCTTTGTGGGGCTTCCGAGTTGGAAGAAGGTCGCAGAGCGTTCAACTGCACCCCAGCACTCACCAGCAGGGCCAGAGAAAAGGCCAGCAGCAACGGCCAGAACAGCGGAGCCAGATCCGTGGGCCAGAAGGCAGGAACCGAGAGATCACCCTCTCGGTTCCGACGCCACAGCTCCCGTGCCCGAAGCCCCAGGTCTGCCCATAGGGCCCGTAAATTTCGGGCCAGATCCTTCCAGGGGCTGACGTAGGGCGCCGGGAGGTTGGGCAAGGTCAGCCAGCCTTACGGCCGAAGAGACGGTTAAAGGGATTCCGGCTGGGTCCACTGAGCATCGGAGTGTTCGGTGATGCATCCATCTCCCCATCATCGACACGCGAGGGGTCGGCGTCCTGTCCCTGAGAGAACTGCTCCACCAGAGCAGCATCCGGAGTTGGTTCCTTGATGCCGCATACGTCGCGGTACATGGCGTCGTAAGCAGCTGCGGAGCGATCCCAGCTGTAGTCCGTCGTCATTCCACGGCGCTGCAGTTCGGCCCAGCTGTCGCGATGGCGGTAGGCCTCCCAGGCACGAACAAGGGCGGTATAGAAGTCGATCGGCTCAAAGCGATCGAAACAGAATCCTGTCCCGCTTGCCTCGGCAGGGTTGTGGGGCGGAACGGTGTCCACAAGACCACCCACCTTGCGCACCACCGGGATGGAGCCATAACGCATGGCATACAGCTGACTGATGCCGCAGGGCTCGAAACGGCTTGGCATCAGGAAGGCATCGCTGCCGGCATAAATCAGACGGGAAAGATCATCGTCGTAGGTGAGAAACACGGCACAGCGACCCGGGTAGCGGGAAGCCAGCTGCCACAGGCCGCTCTCCAGCCCGCGATCACCGGTTCCCAGCACAACGATCTGGGTGTCGGTGTAAGCCAGCAGGCGATCGGCAACCTGCAGCAGCAGATCGACTCCTTTTTGGTCGACAAGGCGACTCACCATGCCGAGAACAAAGGCTTCATCACGCACCTCAAGACCCATCCGCTCCTGCAGGGTCCGTTTGCAAACGGCCTTGC
>QCUJ01000045.1 GCA_003210795.1 Synechococcus sp. AG-679-B05
TTGATCCAGCCCAGTTGTCTGCTGTCGGTGCTTTCAGCCGGGTTGTCGCCCTCCAACCAGAGACCGCCAGCATCACAACGTCGCAGACGTTTGATCATCCGCAGATCCGGCTTCTGTGGATGCAAGGCAACCACGATGTGCCCCAATGGCGGTGGGGTGTTGACATCCCACCGCTTCACCAGAACCCTGTCCTGAGGGTTCAGAGCTGGTTGCATCGAACGACCTTGCACCCGCATCAATAGGCGGCGGCCACAAAAAAACAGCAGCAGGTCGATCAAACCTGCTGCTGTCGGGGAGTGATTTGTCTGAGCTGCGGGCTCAGGATGCGGTGACCCATGCATCGCTGCGGCCCTTGGATTGCCAGAACATGCCGTGGACTTTTTCAACGGCTGCCATCAGTTCTTCCGCTTTGCCCTGATCGATGTTCACCTTGCAGGCACTGCAGAGTTTGGCTGCCTTCCAGAAGGTCTCGTGCAGATCGGGGAATGTGGAGAGATGTTCGGGCTTGAAATAATCGGTCCAAAGGATCAGAAGCTCTTTCTTCGTCTTCTGAGCCTCTTCCTCTTTGATGGCCACGTAGCGACCAAAAGTGTTGTTGAAGGCGGCCAGAGCAGCGGCATCGCCAGCTGCAGGGGCCTCCATGGCCTTCAGCTTTTTGGTCATCGACAGAACCGCTTCCGCTGCAACACGTGCGGAGGCGGGGTCATAGACACCACAAGGTCCATCGCAGTGGGCTTCCACAACTGAGGCAGGGAATGCTCTGACGATGGCGGTGAGGGCCGAGCGCAGCATCGGTTCGGATCAAAACAACTTGTGGGGGAGCCTAGCCGCCGCTCACTTCTTGACGTCGAGTAATTCCACCTCGAAGCTCAGCGTTGCATTGGGAGGAATCACTCCACCTGCACCGCGGCTTCCATAAGCCAGGTCAGGGGGGATGACCAGCTTGCGTTTACCGCCCACTTTCATGCCCACGACGCCTTCATCCCATCCCTTGATCACCCGACCGGCACCCAGAGGGAAGCTGAACGGGGTCACACGGTCATAACTGGCGTCGAACTGTTTGCCGTTTTCAAGAGTGCCGCGGTAGTGCACCACAACTGTCTGCCCTGCCGAAGCCTCGGCTCCGTCGCCAACGCTCAGCTCAGTGATCTTGAGGCCACTGGCCGTGATGCGGGTGTCGGCGGATTCCAGCGGTCCACCCAGTGCGGAAACGTCAGCGCTGGTGTTGTCAGGGGCCATGGCGAACAAGGTTGGATTGGGATCTTCGGGGTCGAGCTCGAACAGCGGCCGTGGGGTTGCCGCTGAGCCAACGCTTCTCACAACAGCGGTGGTTGTTCCACCAGTGGGGGCCGCCGTGACTGTGGATGGGGCCACCAGCTGGCTGACCAGCGCCAGAAGCAGGCAGCAAACAAAGATTGTTGAGCTGATAATGATGTCGCGCATGTCTAATAACTCGTATCGCGTTAATTCTGACCCTTGGACGGGATCATCAGTTGATAGCGATCAGTCGATTTTGTTGAGCTGACGCAGCTGTTGTTCCAGCCGATCAATGCGTCCTCGCAGCTCATCCACCTCTCGCTGGCTTGGTACGCCGATGTCCTGCAGCAGGTTGTCGCGGTTGCGCTCGAGGTTTCGCCCCGCCTGTTGCTCCAGTTCCGGGGTCTCCCCTCGCAGGGCTTTCATCACGTCGTCCACGAGGGCTGAAGCCTCGCTTGGATCAAGGCGACCACTGCTGACCCACGCCTGGCTGACACCCCTGAGGCGATCAGCCACCAGAGTTGTTGTGCCGAGACCGCGAAGCAGAAGTTGCTGAAGCGGATTGGCGGCATCCATCGTTTGTTTGTGCATGCTGGGGTCAGGATGCCGTTGCCCACTCCAGCTGACCATGGGCGATGTCCGATCACAGGTGCTGCTGCGCGGTCTGCTCGGTGGTGTTCTGGCTGGAGCGGCCCCCGCCTTCGCAGGCCCGTTGTTGATGGTGCCTGCGCTTGCCCTGCTCTGGTCGGTGGCGACGCGTCCCAGGGTTGCCGCTCTCTGGGGGCTGCTGGCGGTTCTGATCAGCCATCGCTGGCTGCTGGCTCTGCATCCCCTCACCTGGATGGGGATTCCGGCTGCTCTCAGTCTTCCGATTGCCCTCACGGTCTGGTTGATCTGTGGAGGTGCAGCGGCCTTGTTGCTCCTGATCTGGTCAGGTCTGGCTCGATGGTGTTTCAGCAGGCTCTGGTCTCCCTTTGGCGTTCTGCTGCTGACCGTGCTGTGGGCCGCATCGGAGCTGCTTCTGGAGGGTTCCCCGCTGTTCTGGATCGGTCTCAGTGGCAGTGTCATGCCGCTGGATCGTCCCCTTGCGGGTCTGGCGCGATGGCTCGGCAGTGGAGGTTTGGCCGCGCTGCAGCTGGTGTGGGGCTGGGGTTTATGGCAGGTGAGCCGCAGGGGCGGACAGGGCTGGTCGCTCTGGGTTGTAAGCCTTGTCTTGGTGCATGTTCTCGGTGCCCAGCTCCTTGCAGCTCCGGAGTCGCGCGTCGGGCTCAGGCTGGGGGTCTGGCAGCCGGCGATTCCCACACGGGAGAAGTTCAGTTCGGAACGGCAACGGCAATTCAGCCAGCAGCTTGCTGCGGCCCTTCAAGAGGCTGAGAGCCTCGGGGTTGAGGCTCTCGTGGCACCGGAGGGAACCCTCTCCTCCAACTGGAGTCGTCCAGCTGAAGGCATCCCACTGCCTCTGCTGAGTGGGGGCTTCCGCTGGGTGCGGGGCCAGCAGCGCAGCAGCCTCCTGCTGGCGGTGCCGGAGCAGCCACGGCCACAGGCCCTGCTGGACAAGCATCGGTTGGTTCCGCTTGGGGAATGGTTGCCGCCGTTGCCACCAGGGTTCACCCAGGGATTGTCGGCCGTTGGCGGATTGGAGGCGGGCTCCCCATCGCGATTGACAGCGACAGGGTTTGGTCCCGTCGGGGTGGCGATTTGCTACGAACTGAGCAATGGACGCTCTCTCGCCGCAGCGACAGCGGGCGGAGCGGAATGGTTGCTCACCATTGCCAATCTCGATCCCTACCCGGAGCTATTGCAGCGCCAGTTTCTGGCGTTGGCCCAGCTGCGCGCGATCGAAAGCGGACGTGATCTTCTGAGCGTTGGGAACACCGGCCCAACAGCTGTGGTGAGGGCGGACGGAACGGTGGAGCGCTTGCTGCCATCCGGTGTCGAGGGCGTTGCAGTGGCCGACCTGCAACGTCGCACCCACAAGTCGCCTTATGTGCAGCTGGTGGGCTGATCGCCCTCCCGTTGAATCAGGCCGCCGCCCAGCACCCGTTCGCCGTCGTAAAACACCGCTGCCTGGCCTGGTGCGATGGAGAACTGATCCTCTTCAAACGCCAGCTGGCCACGATGGGGTCGCTCTCTCTGGGCGTCGTCGGCTGTGGCTGCAATTGGACTGAGTTCTGCCAGCACCGGCTCACTCCGGTAGCGCACCTGAACCTCAACTCGGATCGGCTTTTCGGGTGGATCGATGGAGATCCAGTTGATCTGGCCCACGGTGCAGCTGCGTCGGCCTGCCTCCGCTCGCGGCGCGACCACCACCCGGTTCATGGAGGGGTCGAGTCGGATCACATGCAACGGTTCCCGCCAGGCCACCCCCATCCCTTTGCGCTGCCCGATCGTGAAGTGCTCAATGCCGTCGTGGTGTCCCAGAACGGTGCCATCAGCCAGCACGATCTCTCCATCCCTTGGCGAGAGGTAGGCGTCGAGAAAGGCGCGCATCGAACCGTGGTGATCCGCCAGGCAGAGATCCTGACTTTCTGGTTTCTTGGCTGTGCGCAGCCCGTGGCGTTGCGCTTCGAGACGGGTATCGGGCTTGGTGAGCTCACCCAGTGGGAAAACGATGCGTCCAAGAACCTCCTGCGGGAGGTCGTAAAGGAAGTAGCTCTGATCCTTGCGGCTATCAAGGCCACGCAGCAGCTGATGGCGATCGTGATCTCCGCCATGGCGGACGCGGGCGTAATGGCCGGTGGCAATGCGTGGCAGGCCACGCTCGTTGGATGCCCAGTCCAGCATTGGGCCGAACTTCACCGAGCGGTTGCACTGGGAGCAGGGCAGCGGTGTGACCCCATCGCGGTAGCCATCCACCAGCCGATTGACGATTTCTCGCTGGAAAGTTGCCCGGGTGTCAACAACGTGATGCGGGATGTTCAGTTGTTCGCAGATGCCAGCTGCGTCCACAAGTCCTTCGGCGCAGCAGGCCCCTTTGCCACTCATCAGCCAAAGGGTGAGCCCTTCCACCTCCCAGCCGGCTTCCACCAGAAGAGCAGCGGTTAAAGAGCTGTCCACTCCTCCTGAAAGCCCCACGGCCACGCGATGCTCGCCGGGCCAATGGCGCAGACGCTCCAGGGCCGCTTGCCCAGCGATGGTCGAAGGGCGGTCGGAGGTGCGGGTGAGGCTGCTCATCGGGGGTGCCGTCCTTTCACCAGTGTGAGTTCTCGGGGGCAAGGGGGCCTTCGCCCGGATAGCAAGACATCAAAAGGTGCTGCATCGCACAAAACCTGCCATCAAAAAAGTCGGCATTATTTGTTGATTTTTCACTCAATTGTGTTGCATTCAACATGGTGTGTTGTTGGTCGAAGCAAAACATTGATTTTTGATCATTGAGATTTCGGCCTGGCAAATCTGTTGGAAAGTTGAAGTGTTTCGATTTGCTGTCTTGAATCTGAAGGGATGGTGAAAACAAATCGATTTTTTGTCTCTTCGTAAGAAAGTTCCCTGACCCCATCGGCGTCAGCGCGAATGGTTTCCTCAGCATCGAAACCCATCGATTCCCAGCGGCGCCGTAGCAGCGACCCTGTGAGTTGGTATCTGGCAACGATCGGTCGCATTCCTTTGCTGACCCCCGCCGAAGAAATTGAACTCGGCAACCAGGTCCAGTCGATGATGGCCCTCACCGAGGATGGAAAAAGAACATTTGAAGAGGGCGAGCTCGACGGCAAGCAGCGCCGGATGCTGCGGATCGGTCGCCGTGCCAAAGAGCGAATGATGAAGGCGAACCTGCGCCTGGTTGTCAGTGTTGCCAAGAAATATCAGGGCAAAGGTCTTGAGTTGCTCGACCTTATTCAGGAGGGTTCCCTGGGCCTGGAAAGGGCCGTTGAGAAATTTGACCCCACCCGTGGTTACAAGTTTTCCACCTATGCGTTCTGGTGGATTCGTCAGAGCATGACGCGCGCCATCGCCTGTCAGTCCCGCACGATTCGCCTCCCTGTTCATCTCAGTGAGCGCCTAACGACGATCCGGAAGGTGAGTCTTGATCTCGCTCACAAGCTTGGAGCCATGCCAAGCCGGATTGAGATCGCAGAAGCGATGGACATCCCTCTTGATGAACTGGATTCGCTGCTTCGACAAGCACTCACCACCAGTAGTCTTGATGCACCGGTGAACGGTGAGGAAGGTCGCAGTTTCCTGGGCGATCTGATTGCAGACTCGTCGCTTGAAGAACCACTCGATCTTGTTGAGCAGCGCATCCACCATGAGCAGTTGGGGCGCTGGCTCAGCCATCTCAGCGAGCAGGAGCAGCACGTGCTGAAAATGCGCTTCGGTCTCGAGGGTCAGGAGCGCCACACCCTCGCCGAAATTGGTCGGTTGATGGAGGTGTCTCGAGAGCGGGTCCGTCAGGTGGAGCTGAAGGCCCTGAGAAAACTGCGGAACCTCACCCGCCGGCTTCCCAGCGGGATCTAGTTTCGCAATCTGAGCCTTCAGTCTTCGGCCCAGATGTAACGCGTGAGCTCTGCTGGATCCGGCTCGGGAGCCGAGAGAGCGAAATCGATGCAGTCGCCGATCACTGCATCGATGTCTTTTTCGATGGCGCGCAGCTCATCGGCGCTGGCTAATCCAGCCTCAGTGAGATCCTTCTCAAGCGACTTGAGCGGATCTCGCTGCGCCCAGAACTGCTTCTCCTGTTCCGAGCGAAGTTCGTCGGGGTCGGCCAAGGAATGGCCACGGAAGCGATAGGTCAGGCATTCCAGCAACGTGGGTCCTTCCCCCGCTCGGGCACGTGCAACAGCGCGTTCAGCAGCGGCTCGCACTGCCAGCACATCCATACCGTCCACCTCTTCACCGGCCATGCCGAAGGACGCCGCCTTCCGCCAGATCTCTGGATCACTGGTGGCTCGGTCGTGCGCCATGCCGATCGCCCATTTGTTGTTTTCGACCACAAAAATGATCGGCAGCTTCCAGAGCTGGGCCATGTTCATGCATTCGAAGAACTGGCCGTTGTTGCAGGTGCCATCACCGAAGAAGGCCGCGGTGACGGAATCGCTTGAGGCATCGCCCAGGGCATCCCGCTTGTACCGGCTGGTGAATGCCGATCCCAGCGCCACCGGGATCCCCTCAGCGATGAAGGCAAATCCGCCCAACAGGTGGTGCTCCTTGGAGAACAGGTGCATTGAGCCGCCGCGGCCTTTGCTGCAACCTGTCTCCTTTCCGAAAAGTTCACTCATCACCTCACGGGCAGGAACCCCGGCGCTGAGGGCGTGCACGTGGTCGCGATAGGTGCTGCAGAACCAGTCATGCTGACGCTTCATCGCGCCGATAACCCCTGTGCTGACGGCCTCCTGGCCGTTGTAGAGGTGCACGAACCCGAACATCTTGCCCCGGTAGTACATCTCTGCACACTTGTCCTCGAAACGGCGTCCGAGGGTCATGTCTTTGTACAGAGCAAGACCGGTGTCACGGTCGACTGTGGCCCGTGGGCCACTGACCAGGTTGGAGAGACGTTCGGCGTGAGGACCGGCGGCCGCGCTGCTGATGGGAGCGGTGTCGACCGCAAGGTCCTGACCCATGACAGTCCTTTCAATTAGGCAGAACTTTAAGGGCCAACGGATGTCCAATGGGCAAAACCCCAGACACTGACTAAAGTCCGCCTCGATTGGGGACTCGCCGGTGGATCTGCCCATCGATCACTTCAGACTTCTGGGCGTCAGTCCTTCGGCTCAGGCTGACGCGATTCTTCGACGTCTTCAGAGCCGTTGCGATAGTCCTCCCGATCAGGGGTTTACCCATGAGGTGATCGTTCAACGGGAAACGCTTTTGCGACGGTCTGCTGATCTGCTGACGGATGCAGCAGCAAGAGCTGAGTACGAAGCAGCGCTGCTTGCACTGAGTGAATCCCATCCCAACGAAACCGTCGGTCTGGATCTTTCGGCCAGCAATGAAGTGGCTGGCCTGATCCTGCTCTGGGAAGCCGGGGCAGCTCAGGAGTCGTTCCAGCTCGCACGTCAGGGGCTGCAGCCTCCTCAGGCCCCTGCGCTTGGTAGTGGCCGTGAGTCGGATCTCACCCTGGTCGCCGCTCTGGCCTGCCGAGCGGCAGCGGAGGCTGAGCAACAACAGCGCCGATATGAATCCGCCGCGCAGCTCCTGCGCGATGGGATCGAGCTTCAGCAGCGCATGGGAAAACTTCCGGATCAGGAGGCTTTGCTGGAGCGTGAACTGAAGTCCTTGCTCCCTTTTCGGATCCTGGACCTGCTGAGCCGTAATCTCAGTGCGGTGTCCGATCACGATCAGGGCATCGCTCTTCTGGACGCCCTCGTGCGCGAACGCGGTGGTCTGGAAGGTCAGCTGTCTCTTTCCGACAGCTCGGCGATGACCCAGGCCGATTTCGAATCGTTCTTCCAGCAGATCCGTTGTTTCCTCACCGTTCAGGAGCAGATCGATCTGTTCAGCAGCTGGCAGGCAGAAGGCTCTGACGAGGCCGGCTTCCTGGCGGTTTTTGCACTCACCGCAGCAGGTTTCTCCCGTCGCAAGCCGGAATTGATCGAACAGGCCCGCGAGCAAGTGCAGCGACTATCGACGATCGATCTGGACCCGATGCCGCTCATCGGCTGTCTTGATCTGCTGCTGGGCAACGTGGCCGAGGCAGCGAACCATTTCCGCTCGATCAGGAACCCTGAACTGTTGCGCTGGTTATCTGACCATCCAGGCGATGACCTGGCAGCCCAGTGTGAGTACTGCAGGGTCTGGCTCGAGCGCGATGTCATGCAGGGGCATCGAGATGTGGATCCCGCCAGTGTGGACCTCGATGCCTGGTTCGCTGACAGGGATGTTCAGGCCTACGTGGATCGACTCGATCGTCAAAGCGCCAGCTCCGGTGAAGCCCCCACCAGTGGTCTGACTTCAAGTGGCGTGACTTCAAGTGGTTTGTCGACCGGTGGAATCACCATCGGTGGGATGTCTTTCCCATCGGAATGGCTGGGATCGTCTGATCCAGCACCTTCAGACCGTGACGAACTGCGTGTTGGAGCGAACTCTGAGGACGACGATCAAGCGACCCAGACAACACGTCAATGGAGACCATGGGCACTCGGCGCCGCCGGACTTGCGCTGTTGTCTGCACTCGTCTTCGCCGTGCAGCGCAACAGCAATCAGCCTCCCAAGCCGGAGCAACGCCCGTCATTGGAGCAACCCTCCTCTGAATCAATCCCACCACCGCAGAAGCCTTCTGCTGAAAAGCCTTCCCCAGCACAACCGCAAGCCAACCTCCGATCTGAAACCACGGCGCCTGGAACGGCGCTTGCGCCTCTTGTTGCGGACAAACCGGATGAGCAACAGCTGAGGGTCTTGATTCAGGGCTGGCTCGACAGCAAGGCCCAGGCTCTACAAGGTCAGCCCTCCGACCTACCTCTGGTGGCGAGGCCGAGGCTGATTGAGCGCGTGGATCAGGAGCGGGCGGCCGATGTCGCCGCCGGTAACACAACAGTGGTTGAAGCTTCTGTGACGGCACTGGATGTGGTGAGTCGCCAGCCGCGCCGTATTGAACTGAAGGCCGAGGTGGCCTACAGCGACAGCACAACCAATGGATCCGGCGCAGTGGTTCGGCGTACCAAGCCAGGCAGCCTGAGCATCACTTACATCCTTGGCCGCGACGGCGATCAGTGGAGGCTGACGGCGTACATCCCGCAGGGCTGATTCTTCGGGGTGGCGTCGCTTTTTACGATCAGGTCATCAAATCCGTTGAGCCGCCCCGATGTTCGATGAGTTGTCAGCCCGCTTTGAAGATGCGGTCAAGGGGCTGAGAGGCCAAGACACCATCAGCGAGACGAACGTCGAGGCGGCCCTTAAAGACGTGCGTCGAGCACTGCTTGAAGCGGATGTGAGCCTGCCGGTGGTCAAAGACTTTGTTGCCGATGTGCGGCAGAAGGCCGTCGGCGCCGAAGTGGTTCGTGGGGTCAGCCCGGACCAGAAGTTCATCCAGGTGGTGCATGAGCAGCTGGTGGAGGTGATGGGAGGCGATAACGCTCCCCTGGCCAAGGCCTCCGAAGCTCCGACGGTTGTGCTTATGGCCGGCCTGCAGGGAGCCGGCAAGACAACGGCTACCGCAAAGCTTGGCCTGCATCTCAAAGATCAGGGCCGCCGTGCCCTGATGGTGGGTGCCGATGTCTACCGTCCTGCGGCCATTGAGCAGCTCCGGACCCTTGGTGGGCAAATCGGAGTGGAGGTCTTCAGCCTTGGTTCTGAGGCCAAACCGGAGGACATCGCGGCTGCGGGTCTGGCCAAGGCGAAGGCAGAAGGGTTCGACACGTTGCTTGTCGATACGGCCGGCCGCCTTCAGATCGATACGGAGATGATGGGTGAGATGGTGCGGATCCGTACCGCCGTGCAGCCGGATGAGGTGCTGCTGGTGGTGGATTCAATGATCGGTCAGGAGGCGGCGGAACTCACCCGCGCTTTCCATGATCAGGTCGGTATCACCGGGGCGGTGCTCACCAAGCTCGATGGGGACTCCCGCGGCGGGGCAGCGCTGTCGATCCGAAAGGTCAGCGGTCAGCCGATCAAGTTCATCGGCACCGGTGAGAAGGTTGAGGCGCTGCAGCCTTTTCACCCGGAGCGGATGGCCAGCCGCATCCTCGGCATGGGGGATGTGCTGACGCTGGTCGAGAAGGCCCAGAAGGAGGTGGAGCTCGCCGACGTCGAGAAGATGCAGAAGAAGCTGCAGGAGGCGACGTTCGATTTCTCGGATTTCGTCAAGCAGATGCGTCTGATCAAGCGGATGGGATCGCTTGGGGGACTGATGAAAATGATCCCGGGCATGAACAAGCTTGATGACGGCATGCTCAAGCAGGGAGAACAGCAGCTCAAGCGGATTGAGGCAATGATCGGATCGATGACGGAACAGGAACGGGAGAATCCCGATCTGCTGGCGGGTCATCCGTCTCGTCGGCGTCGCATCGCGACGGGGAGCGGCCATCAGCCAGCCGAAGTCGACAAGGTTCTGGCTGATTTCCAGAAGATGCGGGGTTTCATGCAGCAGATGAGCAATGGCGCGATGCCTGGTATGGGTGGCATGCCTGGAATGCCAGGTATGGGTGGAATGCCCGGGATGGGCGGCATGCCTGGAATGGGCGGTATGCCCGGCCAAGGCCAAGGCCAAGCTGCTGGCCGGCGAGGCAAGGGCGGGCCGCCGAAGCGTCAGAAGCCAGCCAAGAAACGTCGTGGCTTCGGAGACCTTTAGACCGGAAGGTATGCTGACCTTTGGCAAGTGTTGCGGCACTGCCTGATTCACCCACCACCTTTCACACCAAGGCCACGATGATCAAGCTCCGCCTGAAGCGGTTCGGCAAGAAGCGGGAAGCGAGCTTCCGCCTCGTGGCCTGCAACAGCACCTCCCGCCGCGACGGGCGTCCGCTCGAGGAGCTTGGTTTTTACAACCCCCGCACCAAGGAAACCCGTCTGGACACCGAGGCCATTCGTGAGCGCCTCGGCCAGGGTGCACAGCCCACTGATGTTGTGCGGACTCTGCTTGAGCGTGGTGGACTTCTCGAGAAGACCGTCCGATCGGCCGAAACCGTCGGCAAGCTGAAACAGGCTGCCAAGCGTGAAGCGGACGCCAAGCAGGCCGCCAAGGATGCGGCTGAGGCCAAGGCTGCAGCGGCTGCTGAGTCCGACTCCAGCGACTCCGATGCCTCCGACTCCACCGAGGGCTGATCATTCCGGTCTCTGACGACGGCGAGCGCAGCCGTTTCGTTCTCGACCTCCCTGATCCCGACGCTGCATTGGCTCTTGCCGGTGAAGCGGAATCGACCCTGCATCGCCTAGAGGCTCTCACTGGAGCTGCAACGGTTTTGCGGGGTCTTCAGCTGGTCATTACCGGCCGGCCGACCCAGATCGAGCGAGCCGCTGCGGTGGTTGAACTGGTGCGCCCGATCTGGCAGGAGGGGCAGTCGGTGACGCCGGTGGATCTTCAAACGGCTCTGGGTGCTCTGAACACCGGCCGAGGCGACGACCATGCCGCGATGAATGACCAGGTGCTGGCCCGCAGTCAGACCGGCAACATGCTTCGTCCTCGCACCTTGCGGCAGAAGAAGTATGTGGATGCCATGGAACGCCACGACCTCACCTTCGCCCTCGGACCGGCTGGCACCGGCAAGACCTTTCTCGCCACTGTTCTGGCGGTGAGGATGCTGACTGAGCGCAAGGTGGAACGACTGATTCTCACCCGCCCTGCGGTTGAAGCGGGAGAGCGTCTCGGTTTTCTGCCCGGGGATCTTCAGCAGAAGGTGGATCCCTACCTTCGCCCTCTCTACGACGCGCTGCACTCTTTGCTAGGAACGGAGAAGACGGGAGTGCTGCTCGAAAAAGGTGTCATTGAGGTGGCTCCACTGGCCTACATGCGCGGGCGCACCCTCAGCGATGCATTTGTGATCCTTGACGAGGCACAGAACACCACGCCAGCGCAGATGCGCATGGTGCTTACGCGACTTGGCGAACGCTCGCGGATGGTGGTGACCGGGGATATCACTCAGGTGGATCTGCCGCCATCCCAGTTGTGTGGCCTGGTGGAGGCTTCCGACGTGCTTGAGGGTGTGGAGGGTGTCGCGGTGTGTCGTCTCACCGCGGCAGACGTGGTGCGTCATCCCCTCGTTCAGCGGGTGGTGGAGGCTTATGCCCGTCGCGATGAGCGCAAAACGCCCAAGATTCAGCGTCGATAGGGAGATCCACACCCCAAACCCTTGTTATCGCTGGCAGAGTGACCAAAGTATTCTGTGTTCTGGTCGATATGCCAGCCAGCAGCAA
>QCUJ01000046.1 GCA_003210795.1 Synechococcus sp. AG-679-B05
ACTGGAAGCATCAAGGTGACGGGTTCAGATTCTCGACTGACCCTGAGCGTGCTGCCCCTCATCAGTGTCGTGGCCAGGATCAAATCGGGCCTGTGATTTGGGCTGAACAGACGGTCTCTGAGCGTCCAACCCTCTGCACTGCAATCGATGACGGCGTCAGGAGACGATCCCTCCCAAGCCGCTGCTCCATGCGGCGATCAAGTCCACTGTGTTTTGTCGCTGATATTGCTTGCGCATGAGGAGCGATTTCAGCCATCACAGATGTGAGATTCATTGGTTCATTCGATGGCACGCAAACTGCAGCTTCCACTCGCGCGTAATTCCAGTGCAACCACCGCTGTTTGGGCAGCAATCACCTTTGCCTGTATTGGAGTCTTGGCAGTGTGGGGAATGTCGAATGCCTATCCGCAGCTCTGAATCAGGAGTGCGTTGGCTGGTTTGCCTTCCTAAGGAACCCTGAGGCGCCTTCGCACCAACGCCCCTACGCATCCATTTCATGCGGGCTAGGGGCGAATGCTTGATGACTGTGCCCAAGACTGGCCTGGAGAATGATCAGACTTCCGTGATCAATTGATCAGTGGCTTCTTTTAAGGCAAGGGCGATGTTTTGATCGTTGTCGGAATGACCAGCGGCTTGAATAAAGTTGAGCGTCACGTTGTTTTGTGCGCCCTCGTTTTTTAACGATTGATAAAATCTCCAAGCAGTCCGTGGCAGGCATACGGAGTCGTTTCTGCCATGGACGATATAAATTCGATGATTTTTGATGGCATGGATGTTCTCAATCAACTGACCTCTCTTCAGAAAACACCCATGCAGCATGTAGTGCACCTCAAGCGAGGCGAATGGCACCAACTTGTCTGGATTGGATAGGACGCTTCTGACGCGTTCATCATTGCGATACAGGCAGGAAATCGACAACTCATATCCTGCAAATGCTTTGGCCGCTTCCAGGCGTTGATCAGGTTCAAACAGCCTTTTTTGATAGGCCGCAAGCAGATTTTGTTGGTCAAGATCCCAGTTTTGGCTTGTGTTCTGAATGTAAGACGTGTACTTGCCCCACTCTTCCGGGTAGTGATTGGCTGTTGTGCCGTTTTGGAACAAAGCATCGATTTCATCGGGGAGGGCCGTGAAAATTCCTCGGAGCAGAATTTGCCTGCATCTGTTCGGGTATTGCTCGGCGTAGGCTATGGCCAGTGTTGTCCCCCAGCTGCCTCCCAGAATCAGTTGCCAATGGTCGATCGACAGCTCCTCCCTGAGCAGTTCGATGTCTTCCATCAGATATTGAGTTGAGTTGTTGAACAGCGCTCCCTCATAATCATGGCTCGCATTGGGAATACTTTTCCCTGAGCCGCGTTGATCCACTAAGACAACTCTGTAATGCTCTGGATTGAAAAAGCATCGATCACGAGCTGATGTTCCGCTACCAGGGCCTCCATGCAGGAACAGGGCCGTAGGTCCATCAGGATTACCGCTTATTTCATAATAAATCTGATGCCCATTCACCTTTAAATAATCAGTTTTGTATGGAGTCGTTGCTGGGTAAAGCCCATTGTCAAGCACCTGATCACCCATCAGTTCACAGCCAGAAATACCAATCATGAAACATGGTGTTTTTTGGTTGTCCTCGCAGAACACGGCCGATCAAGCCTCTGACGTGATCTTTTCTGAGTGCTGCTGAAGGCTGCTTGCTTCGCTAAACCGATTCCATTGGGTGTGGATCGATGGCCAAATTCGTTCTGGTGCTTGTGATTGTTGCCTCGGTGTCGGCGGGTATTGCCTTGGATCGGACTGGCTGGTGTCATCGCAAGCAGCTCTGGCAACTGCAGGGCGGTGCGATCGGTCTTGTGGCGGGGTACCTGTTGGGCCGTACAAAACTGATCTGATCAGGCTGAGTCGGATCGGGATCGGTATCAGGCGTCACCTCTCGCCACGAACGGCGTTAATGGTTCGTTACAGTTTTGAAGAATTCTTTTGGATCCCATGGACGACGCAAAATTCGGTTTCTCCGCATTTGCTGAGCAGTGGAATGGTCGCCTGGCAATGATGGGCTTCATCATCGGTGTTGGCACTGAGCTTTTCACCGGCCAGGGCATCCTCTCCCAAATCGGCATCGGCTGATTCTGTGAGGAGTACCGAGCCCGACGTTTGGGTTCCTGACGATCGTTCTGGCTACATCAAGCTATTTTGTTTCGGCTTGTTTGTTGCCACGCTTGGATGTGGTGCCAACATTGTTGGCCATTACGTCTGGGACTCGTTTCAGCAACTCTCAAACGTTTATTAGTTTGTTTAATCACGTATAACCCTTGCCTGGTGCAAGGGTTTTTTTGTGCCTTTTTTCGGTTGAAATGGTTGAAACCGTACGGAACGGTGTGATTGTTGGATACCGCAACTTTCATCATCTGGGCTCGACGTGCCCGTGTTGTTGGAGCCAGCTTGGTGCAGAGGGATTATGCAAAGGTGACCCTCCTCCGATGGAGATGAACCACCATCGGGAGCTGGAACAATCTCATGCTGATCCTCATCAGTGGGAGCTGTGGGGATCAGTTCCAGTTCACCAAAGCAGTGCAATTTGAAGGTACAGATCAACCGCTTGGTGATTCTGTTTCTTTTGAGTCTGCTGCTCATTCATTCGAGCACTCTCCACAGGGCTCGTTCAGCCAGTATTTCATTGAGCGACCTGAATGAAGGCGGGTTTCTCAGTCGTTGATCCATTAAACGGTTGACGACAGCTGGAATGCACTCAGCCCCCTTTTCGGCAGGATTAGGGGCTGGATCCAGCTGTTGCGCAGTTGATGCCGGGATGTTTGTTGGCCTTTCTTGAAACATTTGCACTGGCATGGCCCCATGGAGAGGGCCATGTTGAGAGCGAGGGATCTGTGACGGAGACCTCTCCTCTGATGGCTTCAGTGCATATCAGAAGCTGGAAAGTCCTGCTGACCCCCATGCGATCCACTCATGGGGGTCAGTTCCAGCTGCGGAGCTGAAGAATTCTTCTACAGTCGCCGAACTTGGAAGAAGAAATCATGCCTCGCACCGGTCAACGGCAAGAGCGTTTTGCCTCTGCAGTGGAGCAGGCTGAAGGTTTTTATTTCAGGCGTGCTGAACGGCTGAATGGTCGACTGGCCATGGTTGGCTTCGCGGTAGGTGTCGCCACAGAAGCGCTCACCGGTCATTCGCTGATCAATCAGGTGGTCTTCGGGGTTTTGGGTCTTTCGTTCTGAACGGGATCACGTTGCTGTTCTGATCAGAGCAGTGGCATCAGGGTTGGTGTCCCAGGCGACCCCGCCCCTTTGTGATCAGGTTGTCTTCAGCAAATATTCGATTGGGCTGTTAAAGAAACCATCAAAAGATATGGTTCGCAGCGGCTATCGATATTGATCCTGCATGATTCGATTCACCGGATCTATCTTGCTGTCTTGAATCTTCTCGGTGGTTGCAATGATTTGTCTGATGCCGACTATCATGCCCTGCGATGTGAAATTTTGCGAGAGCAAGATAGCGATCGGCGCAGTGCTCCGTACTCTGTTGTTTTGAATAAAAACTATCAATGCTGGAAGGGAAGCATCAGGGGCAAGTGGCGTCAACTATGTATGTACTGCTGAAAATGAGCAGAAATGGCTTGAGGAGTTGAACCAGGCCTGTGATCTTCTGCTCAACTAACCCTTTTCTCTTCTTGGCTGTTGGTCTTCTCCCGCATGCATGTTGATTGTTGGGTTGGATGGTGCCTGCTCTCACTGGATTTTTTCATGGGGCCCATTCATACTTTTGCAGCTAGGAATGTGCTTTTTATTGCAGACGCGTGGCCATGACCCGGATCTAAGCTGAAAACATTGAGAAAAGGGCTGATGACAGACAAGGGGCTTGAGTATCTGCTCAACTTCTGCAAGATCAAAAAGGGGGAAAGGGTTGGTGATTTAGAAGCAGTTAATTTCCAGGTCTACGGCGATGGCAGACAGATGGAGCATCTGTTGATTGATTGCATTTGCCATAAGTGCAACAGACGTAGTCTTGAATCCCCATTTCAGATCCCTGCGAGTGTTCTTAACTGGAAAATTACCAAGTACCAAAAGGGTGGTATCTCAACTCTGGATTGTGGTTGCTCTTGATTAGTTCAGCTGTTGAATTGAATGACTCACAGCAGCGGCTTTGGCAGCATTTTCAGCTTCTGATCGCAGATAGCGCTTCCTTTGCCCTGATTCCAGGCCCGTCAGTTGAAATCGTTGCCTTGATGTTGTTGCTTGTTGCGTTCGCTCAAGGCCCATCAGCAGTGGATGGATTCCGCGTCGACTCATGCTGTACTCCTTTGTTTGGCTTGATGTTTGTGCGCTGGCGGTTTGCCCAGGTGCTTTAGCTAATTTTCCTTGGCTTCCCTGAAGTGTTCTGTCATCAAGATCACCAGAATCGACGACCAGCCTCTTTTTTCTTGTTTCTGTCGGGAGATAGATAGCGACAATCAACGCCCCCTGCTTTTCCCTTGCGGGTTTTGTATTGCTCTCAGCCCTCGTCTCGCGGGCATCAGGCTTCCCGACTGATCATCAGCTGAGTGAACCAAGCTGCCGACAGATGCTATGGCGCTTTGCACTGGTTTTCATGACAAGGGTTTTGATGGAATTGCTGCTTACAACAACCATTTGATCTAGGACATTCAGATTCAAGGGGTGATGCGAAAGACGTTTTGAATGTGAACTCCAGAGTTGTCATGTCCCTTCCCTGTGTGTGTTGTAAGGCCTTTGCCCCGTGAACACACTGTCGCCCTTTTGTTTCGGGATCTCATCCCCCAATTGAGCGATTGTTCAAAGGGGTTGACTCCCCCATGCCAGCGAGTGTCTGATGCTCAATTGTTTGATTCTTTCCATGAACAAACCCCCAGAGCCCTCGTGATGATGGGCCTCTGGGGTACTTGTCCTGAACGTGATTGTTCAGATTTGCTGGGCCGTTCATTCCAGGTGGAAAGACGGCCTAGCTCGCTCGTTTGTGCATGCTTGACCCATCCGTTCAGTTGTTCTGATCGTGAGGGGAGAAGCGTCTGGCAATTGGCACCCTGGGGCCATCGGTCCAGGTGTCGGGCTTGTCTCCTGCGGGGCACCTTGCAGCGGTGCTGAGGAGAATCGACTGATCAGATGTCCATCAGTGTCGTCACAGACGAACTGCCCACAGTTGGGTGGAAACTGTTGGAGCAGGGGCCAAGAAGTCAGGCTGCTTCTGGAGTTTGCTCGGGTGGAGTGTCGTCCGTCATGGCGCCTCCGATTCGATGAGCACATTCTCGTCAGTGCCGGGCCATTGGCAATCAGCCGTCCTGCTCATTGCCTTCTCAGGCCAATTGATCGAGTGTTGAAACGACGTGCCCATTACATGGGGAGCATTTACACCTAGTAATGGATCGCACGCCAATTGCTGTTGTTTATCACTCTCAATAAGACCGCTGTTGGTGCATGATTCAGATGTCGTCCTTGGACGGGATCGACGGGTTCATGCACCCCCCTCACTCGATCGGGAAGTCGAGTGAGGGGAGAACCCTCATCAATTTCGTTTCGACGTAGCTTTTGTTCTCAGCTTTCGCAATACGCCAGGTCACCGGTCTATAAAAAAGGAGACCCGTCCAAGGTTGAGCTAGAGCCCCGGTCCGTCGGGGCTTTTTGCTGGGCGGATCGATGCGGTCTGGGTGATGTTGAGTCGCAGCCGGAGGCCGTGACCCAGTGCCAAGGCGCCTCCCCAGAGAAGCTGCTGGCGCAGCAGCCCTGTGATCACATCCGCTCCCATGGCGTGGCCGTCAACAATGACGGGATAAACCAAAGCGATCGTCCCCTGATACAGCAGGAATCCGCCGGTCAGCGCCAGCAGGCTCCACAGAGCGTGTCCGCTCCAGCTGCGCCGCCGGGAGCCAGGTCCCTGGCTGGCAAGCAAGGCCACCGCCACAGTTCCCGCACCCATCACCACCGCCCAGGTGAGCGACAGCTGTTCCAGCGGCCAGCAGCCCAAGTGGCAGCCATCGGTTGGCTTCGATCGCAGCGAAGGCTGATCCAAACTCCGTGGCCTGCTGTTTTGGTGCTGGCTTTGATCCAATCAGCCGCACGTCGAAGCACCGGTTCACGATCTGCAGGCTGATGGTAGAGATGCTGGCTGTGCCTAGAACATTGCCAAGGCTCATCTGCTGAACCATGAAGCTCAACATCACGGCCCTTGTGGGGGTCGCCGCCGGTTCACTCGGTGTCGTGATCGGTGTTCTGATTCCTAAGCCTCTTCAGACCTACGGTCTGGCGGTGGTTACGGGAACCACCCGGCCCGATCCGGCGATGCAGGGGTATGTGGACAAGGTGGATGCTCTGATCGAGCAGTGGGGCTGTGAATACATTGCCCGCGAGCGCAACACGCTGATGATGGAGGGGGATGGCGGCCCGCTCACCGTTGTGATGGCCTGCCCAGGCTCAACGCTTCAGAACGGCATCGATCTCTACAACAGCCCGGAATATCAGGAGCTGGTTGAGCAGCGCAAACCCTTTACCGACTGGGATTTTCGCCTGGTGCAGGGTCGCTTCTAAGGTGGTCTGATCCCAGTCGATTCGTGGCGCCGAACCCTATGCTTCACATTCCTTAAAGAATGCTGAATGGTGTCTGGTGTGGTTACCGCTCTGGTCTGCGCGGCCCTGGCTTTCGGGTTCTGGCGGGTGTTGCGGCAGGTGATCCGCAATCAGAGCTCCCACACCGCACCGGTGCAATCCACTCCCAAAAGCACTGCGGCGGCTGCACCGGCACCGATCGCCAAGGTTGAACAGCCACCTGTTGTTGAACAGAGCGCTGGCCCCTGGGTGTTGGAGCTCATCGATCTTGAGCCCGGTCAGGGAGTGCTGTTCGCTCGCACCAGCCGAGACAAGTGCGCCGACTTTGAAGCCGCACGCAGCCGGATCACGGAGGACTTCGGCCTCTTCTCCCTCGGCAAGATCAACGTGGACGCCGTGCGCAAAAAAGAGTGCATGGTGATGCTTGTTTCCGATCTGGCGGATCTGGAGACCAATGAGCGAATCCAGCAGGCCCATCGTTATGGGGTGCCGGTGGTGCTGGTCGCCGATCTACTGGCGGCGCGGCACCGCGATCGCGTTCGGACCTATCTTTCCCCTGATCGCGCAGCGGATTACAGACAGGCCAGAGGCGCCTTCCAGGCCCATTGGAGCAAAAGAAGCCTTCAACTCTCTGCAGGCATGCGTTATTTCCTAACCCACTCCAACGCCGGCTGTTCCCTGTTGAAGGAAGAAGGCGATCACCTCAATGCCGTGATCGGTCCACGGCTCAGCCTCAAAGGTGAGGTGCCGGAGGATCAGTCTGTCGACATGGTTGTGGTGCCCACCCTGCGCACAACGTCCCGAAAGTATCTGCAGGTGATCGAGCGCCGGCGGCCTGTGCTGGTGGTGAAAGCGGAAGACATTCGCAATGCCGCTCTCGGTGATCAGGTGCCGGCCTGGCGTTGGCATGGCGGAGCTTATTTTCAGTACCCGGTACTGGAGCGCAAGGCATGAAGTGGCCCTGTTGAATTTCTTTAATAGGGAAATTGAGTTGTGCAAAGTTGGTATGAATGCCCCAGATTCGCTGCCGTGCAATGGATTTACGTTTCCACATGTGAAACGTGATCTGCCGTAATGTTTCTCCTTTTGATTCTCTTTAGTTTCTTGGAAGTCCTGCTGGTGGAGCCACCCTGTCCTCAGTGGCTAATTCCAAACAAGAGATCGGATTCCTCGCCGCCACCTTTCTTCTCGGCCTTGGTGCCGTGGAGATGGTGCTGCACCTGATCGGAGCCTGAAGCCTTTCCATCTCTGACTTCCTCAGGAGCCTGGTTTGGTGTGTTGCCCTTCCGCTGGAGCGTGCTGACGTTGGCTGGAGTCAGTCCTTGAACATGGATCTGTTCCTCACAAGCGGATTCAGCAACGTTCATCTTCGTTTCAATCAACTCTCGTTATCGTGATGCCAGCTTGAAACCGTGGATGAAGGCTTTTCGGTCGGCTCTGGTAATGGTTTTGTCGCTCGTGCTGAGTTTTGCCCTGGGGCTGCCGGTTCATGCCTCCACGATGGAGGATTCCGCCAGTAGCGATCTGATTGCCACGATTGAGAAAGCGCGGGATGTGAGGGAAAAGGCCGACATCAAGATCAAGGAAAATCTCAAATTGATGGCGTCCAGCTGTCTGTTCATGAGCGATTCCCTCAAAGAGCTAATGACTCTCGAAAACCAATTTGAGGATCGTCAGATTGAGGACTTCACCGTGGGTGTGCCCGATGCCTACGAACTCGAACTTCTCGACGAGGAGTCTCGCAAAATCAAGGATCTTTACCGCCGTTCCCATTGCGACGATCCGGTCATTCTGCGTGAGCAGTTGCGCCAGGTGCATCGCAATGTTGATTTCAATGGTCAACAGATGAATCCCAAGGCTCAGGATCTCTGAATATCAATCTGTTTCCGGTAAAAAGCCTCGTCTTCCTCGTGCTTCTGGGAGATCTCGCAACGGCAAGTTGAGGTCAATGGCAACATTCTAAGCGCTCAAATGTTGCTCTCTACCAGGTTTTTGTCGATACCGACTGTTGTATTGGTTATCTCCGCCAGAAGCGTTTGCAAGCTGAAAATTTGGTTTTGGCCTTAAAAATTCCCCAGTAATTTTGCTGGGATGGATCGCTTCTCCCTAGACACTCTGCTGGGGTCCAACGTGTGGTCGTGGTGGAAGATCAAAGTGTTTCAGCTTCGATCTGATCGGCGATTGGCTGATGCTGAAGCGCTTTTCCTGGAATTTCACCTTCCCACCGAGGATTGTTGAACGGGCTGAACTGATGTCAGCCCGTCGATGATTGGAGCCTGATTTCAGGCGGCTTTTGCAGTTGGTGTGTCCTGTTGGATCAGCTTCTCGCGGTTGAACATGAACAAGCCGAAGGAGAAGGCAAACGAAAGGGCAAACGTGGCTGGGATGTAGAGGTACCAGCGCTTCATTCCGATCCTCATCCCTTCCGCGGCATAGAAGATGAAGGATGCGATTAGAACCAGTGTGAGATCAGCGGCAATGAAGCCCGCTGACGCGTTGGCCCAGACACCCGCGGAAAACAGATTCACGATCTCAATGGGATCGGTGAGCCCAAGCGCTTCTGTTTCCTTGATGAATTTGTAGATGCACAGCCAGGGCCAGCCGATGCCGGCAACGGTGAGAGCTCCGTAAAGGCCGAGGCGCAGTTTCTGCATGAACAGGAAAGAAACGCGCAAATACTCCCACATGGGAACGAACCGGCATGTTTCTTTTCAGACCGTCGGAATAGGTTGTTTTTTGCAGTGAAGCCCGTGGTGCCTCAGCCAGACGCCGACGCCAAACTCAAGCAGGCTCTCGAGCAACTGGAACAGAACAAAGCAGCCGTCGCCGAGGCCATCAATGAGTCGCGCGCTGAACGCACCCGTGATCAGCCACCGATCGGGGGCGATGCACTGCTGAAGCGGATTGATGAACTGGCGGCCCAGACATCCCTCGACAGCCAGGACGCCGCGATTCTCTGCCACTGGCCCGATGCTGCATCGATCGGCCAGGCCTGGTTTGCCCTCAAGCACCCCGGACGCTCTGTGCCGAGCCCGATGCTGGTGCTTGATACCTATCTGGTGGGAGCTCCGCCTTTTCTCAGCAAGGCCCAGCGTGATCAGGTGGGCGACTGGTACCGCAGCAAAGTGTCTGCCAATACCGACTACACCGATGCCGTGACCGGGGCAGCCAAGGCCTTTGTTCTGATCGGCGATCTCAATGCCAGTGCCGCCGGCATGACCTGGCAGACCATCATTCCCGATCTGCTTGAACAGGGCCATGACCTGGATTTCAATGTCACCAAGGAGCAGGTCACAGCCGCAGCAGCCCGCTGGATCGTTGCGGTGGCCGACACCTTCGCGCCACCATCTCTGGACTGAACGGAACCCCGAATGGGTCTGCAGCTGATCTCCGCCGACTTTCTGCATGAGGACGGCATCACCTACCGCATCCGCCGCGACACCCTGGAGCAGGACTTCACCATCGACGAAAAGCGCGATGGTGACTGGCTCGACTGCGGACTGGATCAGGCGGTGAAGGATCTGAATTTCGCTGAGTTCAAACGTCTGGGGCTGCTGATCAAGCGGATCATGGATGCCGATCAGTGGATCGCCTGAGCCTGCACCAGTAATCCACTCCGCGGCGTGGGGCTGGGAATCAGTTGCAGCGACAGATCCTGATCCGGCAGCAGCTCCAGCTTCAGCCTGCTCAGCAAGCCCATCGCCATCAGCCGGATCTCCAGTTGTGCCAGGGCCTTGCCCAGACACACCCGCTGTCCACCGCCGAAGGGAAGCAGGGTCTGCTCAAAGGAACCGTCCAGATGTCGCTGGGGCCGGAACGCCGCCAGATCTGTGGCATCGGCCGGATGTGACGGGGTCAGCACCACCTGAATCACGCTGTTCTCAGGCACATCCACCCCCGCCAGCTGCACCGGCCGGAGGCTGCGGCGGAAGAATCCACCCACCGGAGGCGTCAGTCGCATCACCTCCAGCACCGTTGCATCGAGACATGGGCTCGGCAAGCCACCCGCAAGATCGGCCTGCAGCCAGTTCGCCACTTCCGGGTTGAGCAGCAGCGCCCTGAACAGACAGCTCAGGGAGGAGGCCGTGGTTTCGTAGCCAGCGAACAGCAGAAGCAGCAACTGCTCAGCCAGGTCATCGTCATCCAGCGGAATCCCCGCTTCATCCAGCCCGTCGCTGAGCAAATCAAGGCCACCCCTGCTCTGATCCAGTTTCACAAGAACGGTTTTCAAACGCTTCAGCAGCCGTTGCCGCGCTGCCATCGCTTTGGCGAAGGGAGTGCCGGGCAGGGCCACAGGGATTGAGAACAGGGCCCTCGTCCAGATTTCGAAATCCTCGAACAGGGCATCGCGGTTCGCCTCATCCAGGCCCAGCACCGTGCTGGCAATCACGGCGAATGCAAACCGACGCATCCGCTCAGCCAGGGGCGTGACTGTTGCCGCCTCCAGCAGCTCGTTGGTCACCTCCTCGATCAGGGCTTTGATGGACGGGGTGTAACGCTCGAGCGCTGAACTTGAGAACAGCTGCCCCACCACGCGGCGCCGGGCTCTGTGGGCAGGGCCGCTGCGATTGGCCAGGGAGCGGTTGCCGAGCAACTGCCGCACGCTTTCCGGCCACCAGCCCTCCAGGGCATCCCCTTGGCTCAGCAGATCACCAATGGCGTGTTCACCACGGATGAACACAATCCGCTGGGCCAGCAAGCGGGTCACAAACACATCGCCGTACTGCTCAAACCGTTGCTGGGTGAAGCTCGGATCACCGAAGAAATCAAGTGTTTCCTTCAGGCCGGTTACTGCTCCAGTGCTGGGCAGAGGCGTGCTGGTCATCAACCCTGGGCCCGATCAATCGCAACGCTATCGATCCCTTCGTCAGGCTGGCATCAGGCGTAATCGATGTCGTCGAGATCTTTGAGTGGAGAGGAGAGGAAGGGGCGGTCCTCTCCAGGCTCGTCGTTATCAAAGATGAAATCTCGAAGCTCGGCGCTGGCCTGATAGGTGAGCAGCGGATCGTTCTCGAGCGAAATACCCCGCATTTCCGGATGACCGGCAACAACGTTGCGTCGATTTTTCCAGTCGCCGAAACGTTTGTGCAGGCGGCTGCCCAGATGATCGGCTGCGATCACGTTCAGCATCAGGATCAAAACAAATGCTGAGCCTGTGAGAACTGTGTAGGTCGTCAAGGGATTCCTCCCCTGCGTAAGTCCATCTCTTGTCTAGCAACGCATCGTTCTCGCTAGAACAAATCGGTTTCGAACCGGCCCACTTGCGCGTTCTGGAGTCCGAAGATCTTGACAGGGTGATTGAAATGGCCTGGGAGGACCGAACGCCCTTCGAGGCCATTGCATAC
>QCUJ01000047.1 GCA_003210795.1 Synechococcus sp. AG-679-B05
GACGTCGTGTTCGCCTTGCATGGTTTGCCCACAGTCTTTGGCAGGCTGGCAACCGTTGGTGTAAGCATGAATGTGTTGATTTGAGTGCCGCATTCGCTTATTTCACGCTCCAGTCAATCTTTCCTCTGTTGTTGATTTCATTGGCTGTCGTTGCCAGGGTTTTTGGGCGTAATGAGAGCCTGGAAACGGTACTTTCGGCTGTTAATTCTTTGCTTCCGCCCTCGGCTGTTGGTTTGGTCGATTCCACATTTCGTGGCTTAGTCGCTCAAGGGTTTGGCGCAGGTTTGTTTGGTGTTGTTGTTCTTTTGCTGACGGCGAGTAATGCATTTCTGACATTGCAACGTGGGTCTGATCGTTTGTGGGAGGACTGGTCTCCGTTGCCTAGGCAACCTGCTCCTTTCTCGTTGCAAGCTGTTCAATTCATTCGCAGCAGATTGGAAGCTTTTTTGATTGTTTTGATAGTGGCATTGCTGATCGCCGTGCAACAACTTGTTGTGGGTTTTCGTCAATTACCTGTTGAACTTTTGGATGGACTTCGGTTGTGGGTTCCTGGGTTGATTGATTTCACTCAAGCTGGGCAGATTTCTCAGTTTGGTCAATTCATTTTGCCGACAACGGTGTTGTCGTTATTTGCTCTGATGCTTCAGCGGGTTCTCCCCAGCAGGCGCGTACCTTTGAAGCCACTAATACCGGGTTCAATTTTGATTGGATTCGCGCTCACGATCCTCAATAGCATTCTCAGCCTGAGCCTGATTTCCTTGGGCAATCGTTTTCAGGCCTATGGCGTGATTGGTGGTGTTCTTGTCTTGACGCTTTGGGTATGGCTGATTGGTGTGATCCTTTATTACGGGCAATGCCTAAGTGTGGAATTGGCCCTGCGCGTCCGACCTCCTCGACCGGGAGATCCGAACCCCGTACTGGTTTGAAATCACGGGCAAACTTGCGAAGCTATTGCGACTGTTTCTTCTGATGGTCTGAGCGATGAATCGTTCTCCAGCCATCGTTTGGCTGATCCTGCTTTTGCTGTTGCTTCCAACGGCAGCGGGACGAATCCTCATTGATGTTGTCGGCGGAGTGGCTCTTGTGTTGGTGGCCGTCCCGTTAATACTCACGGGGCTTGGATGGATTGGCTGGAAACTGATGCAGGCTCAGGCGGAGAGGACTTCGAATTCAACGGTCAGTTCACAGGTGGGGTCCCGTACCGAAACAGTTGTGCCGGCAAGCGAAGTGACGATTGATGTGACGGCTCAGGACGTTGATTCCGATTCCTGAGCCTGCAGCTGACGTTCACGTAGAAAAAGAAAAAAGGGCGCTGCGCAGGCAAAGGCCACGCCGAAGCTCAGGGGAATCGCCAACCACCAGCCCTTGATTTTTTGTCGTGGCCCTTCCACACAAATCCAGATCGTGACGGCGGTCGCCCCGATCAGAAGATCAGCGCTGAGAGAACGTGCTGCTGCGGTGCTGGATGCATCAGCCACAAATCGTGCCAAATCAAAGGCCTGGCCTCCACTTTCAGCAATGAACTCCAGGTTGGCTTTCCAGGGCAGGATGGCTCCAAGCACGGAGAGGCCGAGGTAGATCCAGGGCAGTGCTTTACGCATCGTCAGTCGTTGATTCGGGAACGGGCTGGAGGCTGTCGGGATCGAGGGTGACCACGTTCGCTTCCACTGCCTTTAACAGTGCATCGCAGTGATCCAGATAGATCTCGCCATGAACCACCTGTTTCTGTAGGTCGGCCAAAGGGACGGTATCGCTCTGGAGGTCGGCCAACAGCAGATCAACGGCCTGAAGGGCTTCTTCGTAGCTGAGCGCTGCAGCGTCGCTTCGCCATTCTTCGATGCGTGTGGTCCACTCAGGCGGAGATGTCATGACTTGGGTGATGGGGGCTTGGGCTCTACCCAGTCAACGCGGGTTTGAAGCACGCCATCCTTTAAATGAACAATCAGCTTGTCACCGCTCTTTGCCTGGTATGAGCTGACGATGGCTTCACCGGTGGCCTGGTTTCGCACGAAAGCCAATCCTCTCTGCAACCAGCGGTCTGGGGATAAAGCCGATAGCAGCGTTCGCCGTTGATTCAGGCTTTGTCTCAGTCTTTCAAGCCGCAGCAAAGGAGATTGTTGAGCGAATGCGTAGCGCCGTTCAACCAGTCTCTGTCGCTCTCGGATTAGGCGGGTCTGAACCCAGTCCTGAAGACGTTTTTGCCGTTGCCTGAGGCCTTGCAATTCCGTGTGACGATCCGGCAGCAGGGCGACGATCGCTGCTGTTGGTGTTGCCGCTCGATGATCGGCCACCAAATCAGCCACGGTGAGGTCGTCTTCATGGCCGAGCCCTGTCACCACAGGCACGGGACAACGCCCTAATTCGCGGCATAAATTCTCGCTGTCGAAGACGGCGAGATCCTCTCGGCTTCCTCCACCGCGAGCCAGTACCAGTGCGTCCAAAGCAAGTGTTTCGGCTTGTTCTGCAAGGTGATTCAGAACGGTTTCAATGCGTTCATTCACAGCTCCCTGAACAGGAATTGGCACCACAAGCAATCGAGTCAGGGGCCAGCGTTCGCGTGCCGTGCGCAACATGTCGGCCAGAGCAGAGCTTGGAACGCTGGTCAGCACTGCAACCGTACGGGGCCTTTGAGGCAATGACCTGGCCCGTTCCGGCTGGATCACCTTCTCGTCTTCCAGCAAACGGCGCACCCGTTCAAATTCCCGCATCACCGTGGTGAGGCTTGGACGGATGTCCAGCACCTGCACTGTCAGGTTTGCCCGTGCTGCCCAGAAGTTGAGTTTGCCCACCACGGTGACGCCGTCGCCGTCTTCAGGGCGAAAGCGAATTTGCCGCAGCTGCGAAGCCCACACCACGGCGGAAATACTGGCGTCTCCGTCGCTCAGCGACATCCAGAGATGCCCCTTCTTCAGTTGTGGTCTTGAAACGGTTGCTTCCAGGAGAAACCTTGGCGCAAAACCACGCTCCAACAGATTTCCAATTGCACTGTTCAGTTCAGCAACCGAAAAGGTTGGGATGCGATCAGCGCTCAAGTCGGCGGTATGCAAAACCCCAGTAAGCACAGATCACGGAACTCACGGCCACGACAATCACGGCCCACGGTTGCGGGATCTGGGTGACTGCGATGGTGAAAATCACCATGACACTGCTTAACAGCCTTGCTCCGTCGCGACGGTTGCGGACATATAGCGGTGCCAAGAGCTGCCTGTAACTCCACACCACTGTGAACCATGGCGTTGATTGCCCACGTCACAAAAAAGCCCCCTCGAATCTTCGAGGAGGCTGCGATTTGATTCCTTTTGGAATCAGCCCATGCCGATCTGAGCAAGGATGCCCTGGCCGGTCAGGAGCTCAGTACCGAGGCCAATTACGAAACCCATCATGGCGAGGCGGCCGTTCCAGGTTTCAGCGAAGTTGACGAAGCCGAAGCGAGCGTTGTCGGACATTGAAGGAATCAGCGAAGATTTCAATAATTGTAACAAAGGTTGGAGATTTGTTGCCTGCGTTTTCGGCGCTGGGCGGAAAGAGGTACCCCCGTTACTGCTCTAGCTCAGCATGACGTCGCTTTGTCCATGCTGTGGGCTTTGCGGCGACAGGGTCATCGGGCCAGGGATGCTTGGGATAGCGGCCACGCATCTCGCTGCGCACCTGCGTGTAGCTACCGGACCAGAAGCTCGCCAGATCTTGGGTGCGTTGCAGCGGCCGGCCTGCTGGTGAAAGCAGTTCCAGGGTCACAGGCATGTGCCCCTCTAGGACCCGTGGACCGGTCTGAGTTCCAAACATCTCCTGCAGCTTTACAGCCAACACCACGTCGTCCTCGTCGTAATGCAGGTTGGCGCTGCGGCCTGATGGGATGGCCAGGCGCAGGGGTAGCAGTGTTTCGAGCCGTTTGCGTTGCGACCAATCCAAATGGCCCCAGAGGGCCTCTTCAAGCGTGTCTGGATTGATGTCGTTCAAGCTGAGACAGCCCATCAGGCAGGGGATTAACCACTCGCCCGCCTGCTCCACCATCAGCTCCCGATCTCGATCGGGCCAAGGCGATCCCAGGTGGCGATGGGCCAGCACCAAGCGCCGGCGCAGCTGTTCGCAACTGTTCGACCATGGCAGTTGATCCAGTGTGCCGCCCTGTTGAAAACGTTCCAGCAACAGCTGCTGGCATCGTTCGGGTGCGACTGAAGATCGGGCTTTCTCTTGGACCACGAGTTCCCCCAGTTGCAGGCGGCGTGTGGCTCGGATCCGTCCTGAGGCTTCGTCCCAGGCAACGTGATCAACCCAGCTCCCCTCCTGGAGAGCCAGTTCCAGGACCCGTTGATGGCTCAGGGGCAACGCCAATTGAATGCGTGTGTCCCGCTGGCCTGTATCGACCCTTGCAACAGCAAGGGCTTCCGCTGAGATGAGGGAATCTTCATCTCTAAGCATCGCGCCCCGTCCCTGGCGCAGTAAAAAACGCCCTGGTTGCCCAGGGCGCGCAAGTGCCAGCCACTGGGGGAATGCGCACAGCACCAACTCGGCTGCATCGATGTTGGCCTGACCATCGGATGGCTCAAGCATCACTCGCTTCAGTTGCTGCATCAGCTGGCGACTGCGCTCACGCAGAGAACCAAGGCGCTTGTCCTGTTCCATGGCCTGCAAGCGCAGCTGCAGATCACAGCCGGCGTGGGAGCTAGGCAATGGATCCCGCTCACTCAGAATCGCGGCGAGATCACACCCCAGGCGGGCACGGCCGTGCCGTTTGGCCGCCAGCATCAGTAGCCCCAGCCGTGGATGCACTCCTAATCCCGTGAGTTGGCGGCCGATTGCGCTGAGCTTGCCGGTGGTGTTGAGAATTCCCAGTCCTGTCAGGTGCTGGCGACCTTCCTGCATGGCAGCTTTTGGTGGCGGGTCCAGCCAGGGCAAGGTCTCGCCGAGACCAGCTCCCCATTGCGCCAGCTCCATCAACACGGGTTGAGGATCCGCCAGCTGCAGTTCCGGTGGACTGAAGCCTGGCCGTCGTTGCTGCTCCGCGGGCGACCACAACCTGATGCATTGACCTGGTCTCTGACGCCCGGCTCTGCCCCGCCGCTGATCAGCACTGGCACGGCTCGAGGGAACCGTTTCCAGTCCCTCCATACCGGTGTTGGGGTCGAAGCGCAGCTGGCGACTGAGCCCGCTGTCGATCACCAGCTGTACGCCGTCGATTGTGACGGAGCTTTCAGCAATGGCACTGGCCAGCACCACGGTTCCATCGCAGGAATCCGGGCAGCGCTTTAATGCCGCACTCTGTTGCTGAAGAGGCAGTTGTCCGTGCAGAGGAGTCACCTGCCAATGCCGCAGAGACGATGTCTGCTCAAGCAGTTCCTTGCAACGGCTGATCTCCATGAGTCCCGGCAGAAACACGAGAACACCACTGCCCCTGGGGAGTGACAGGGCATGAGCCTCGAGAGCCCGCAAGACCTGTTGCGGCAGCCTCTCGTTCCGTCGTGGAGGCTGGTGAATGGTGGTGACCGGGAATGCTCGTCCCTCACTGGACAGAACCACAGCCTCCGGCAGGCGTTTTCGCAAATCCGTGAGATCCAGGGTGGCGGACATCACCATCACCGCTAAATCCGGATGCAGCACCGGCGCCGCCTCTCGCAGCAGTGTGAAAGCCAGATCGCTGTCACGGCGCCGCTCGTGGAATTCATCGAACAGCACGCAATTCACGCCTTCCAGTGATGGATCGGCTTGCAGGCGTCGCAGGAAGAGCCCGTCGGTGATCACCTCCAGCTGCGTGTGGGTGGAGCGGCGCTGCTCGCCGCGTACGGCAAATCCGACGCGTTGACCCACCGCTTCTCCCAGGCTTGCGGCCAGGCGTTGAGCTGCGGCACGGGCGGCGAGACGGCGAGGTTCGATCATCCAGATCTGACCCGTTCGCGCAGCGCAGTCGCCAAGTTCTCCCATCAGAGCCAGGGGAACCCGGGTGGTTTTGCCAGCTCCGGGTGGAGCCTGCAGCAGAACGGTTGTTCCCGGCTGCAATTGCTCGCAAAGCGTCTGCAGCAGGGCATCGATCGGGAAGGCCGTCAAGCCGGTGACGATGTCAGTGGATCAGGTTGATGAGGCCCAGGAGCAGAAGAGTGGTGATGGAGGCAAGGGCCGCCAGCAGCCGAATCAGTGGCCCCAAAGAGAAACTAAGGCTGTTCACGAAGAAAACCTTAAGAACTGAATTGAGACAGTTTTAGGCCTGAACGCCTGGCTGAAAGGTTTTGCTTTGCACGGTTTTACAGACCAGTCGTTCAACGCACATGGCGTGTGCCATCCACGGGGTGGTATTCCTCGCCGGTCAGCTCTTCAAAAACGATGGCGGGCAGGCCCGTTTCAAACATGGTTTGCAGTGCTTCCTTCAGATACGGATTCCATCCGCCGGTGCTGACTTTGCCGTGCCGAACAGTCCAGTCCCAGGTTCCCTGAAGATCGCGAGGAATCCGCCCTTCCCTGTCCCGACGGGCCACCAGATCAAGGGATTCCACCAGTCCCACCGTGACCGGATCCTTCCCATAAGCGGGGGTCAGGCTCAATTCCAGCCGCACAGGATCTTCCTTGATTAGGCGCAACCTGAAACGGGGGGGCAATTTCACCCCCTTGATGACTGCGGCGACGATGCGTGTGCGCTGATCCACTCAGAAAACCCTGATCAAATCCATACAGATGCCCGGATGGAACATCCCTTACCCAACTTATTCAGCGCCGGTCCCGGATTCCGTTGCCGGAGGTTCATCCTCACCACTGAATCGAACCGTGAGCAGGGCTTCCTCGGTGATCTTCCCTTCGTTGTCCAGCAGTTCGGGATGCACCGTGACCCGTCCGGTGCGGTCCTTTGGTTCGCTGACGGGACCACTGGCGGCGCGAAACCCTTTGCTCATCACCTGAAAGGCCTGCCACAGCAAGCCCACAAAGATGGCGCCGTAAAGAAGGGGGAACAAAGCGTTGAGCATCGAAGGCCGGAGCTTCCAGCTCTCCCATCCTGACGGGCGATGGCCCCGATCGGTCGTACATCGTCACAGCTCGGACGTTCAAACATCTGGGCATCGCGTTTCAGGCTGCTTACGGTCGGGTTCAGCTCTCTAGTGGCGGTAACTCCTCCTTTGCATTGATGAATCGCTCTTTGCTCCATCCGCTGCTGCTGGCGTGCTGTATGGCGATGGGAACCGCCGCTCCTGTGGTGCTGAGGTCGGGTCCGGCCCAAGCGGTTCCGTCGAACCTCTCCCGTCAGTCGTTCGTTGCCGATGCGGTCGCTCGCAGTGGACCTGCGGTTGTCACCCTCGAAACAGCACGCACCGTTAAACGGTCTGCGATCTCTGGAATCCCGCGAGGGTTGCTGATGGATCCCTTTTTTCGTCGGTTCTTTCAGGCTCCTGGAGCACGACCACCGCAACAGCGGGTGCAGCGCGGTCAGGGCAGTGGAGTGATTTTTGATGCCAAAGGGCTGCTGCTCACCAATGCTCACGTGGTGGAGGGGGCAGACACGCTGTCGGTGGAGCTCACCGACGGTCGTCGCACAGAGGGGGCAGTGGTGGGAACGGATCCCCTCACCGATCTGGCAGTGGTGCGTCTTGAAGGGAAGGGGCCCTGGCCGACGGCAGTGCTGGGCGATTCCGATCGGGTGCGTGTGGGCGACTGGGCCATTGCGGTGGGGAACCCCTTCGGATTGGAGAACACCGTGACGATGGGCATCATCAGCAACCTCAATCGCAATGTGTCGCAGTTGGGTATCTCTGGTAAACGCCTTGATTTGATTCAGACCGATGCAGCCATCAATCCGGGCAACTCCGGAGGGCCGCTGCTCAATGCCGACGGTGAAGTGGTCGGGATCAACACGTTGGTGCGATCCGGTCCTGGGGCAGGACTGGGATTCGCCATTCCGATCAATCGGGCTCAGACCATTGCGCGACAGCTGGTAGCCACTGGGCGTGCCAGCCATCCTGTGATCGGTATCGGTTTGGCTAACGGCCCGAACGGCCCTGTGATTCGCTCCGTTCAGCCTGGAGCTCCGGCTTCAAAGGCTGGTCTGCGGCCTGAGGATCAAATCGTGGCCATCGATGGTCAACCCATGAAAGGCGCTGCTGATGTTGTCGCCGCGATCGATCGGAAAGGTGTCGGTCGTCTTCTGACCATGACCATTATTCGCGGCGAGGCGCGTCTGGAGATCAGCCTGAAGCCGATGGATCTGGCCCAGTTGAAATCCTGAGCCAGTCAGGCTCAGGTGTCGGTGTCCTTCAGCTGCTCGACACAACGCGTGATGCAATCCCCATCATCCAGGGAGCAGGTGGTGATGCATTCGAAATAAGTTTCCACCGCATCCCAGGTTTGGTCATGGGGACCTTGGGCCATCGAACGATCTAAGCCTGGGCGGGGAACCATGGTCATCGATTGCGCGGTTGGTTTTGTCAGCCTATGCACACGCAATCCACTGGTAAAGGAAAATAAGTTTTCCTGCCTAGATGTCTGTGAAGTTTTTGGGCGAAACGGCAAAACCCTAGTCAGGCCGTCTTTTTACGTCGTTCCTGGCGGGCCTTCTGTTTCTCTCTGTTGGCTTTGCGCTTCGCTTCTAATTCTGCGGCCAGTACTTTTTCCTGTTTCAGCGCTCTTTCTTCTTCTTTCTTCTCAAGGTAGTAGGTGTAATCACCGCGATAAACAATCAGTTCGCCATCGCGAAGTTCCACGATCCGATTGGCGACGCGAGAGATGAAATAGCGGTCGTGAGATACCACTAACAAGGCTCCTTCGTAATCGATCAGAGCGTCTTCCAGCATCTGTTTTGCTGGGATGTCGAGGTGATTGGTTGGCTCGTCCAGCACCAATAAGTTGCAGGGGCTCAACAGCATCAGGGCTAGTGCCAGCCGTGCTTTTTCGCCGCCGCTGAGCTTCCCCACCTCTTTAAATACGCTGTCATTGCTAAAGCAGAAACTGCCCAGCAGGGAGCGAACCTGGGTCTGATTCCAGTCGGGAACCGCTTCGAACATGGTGTTGATCACCGTCTTGCTCAGGTCAAGAGCTTCCGCCTGGTTCTGCTCGAAGTAGCGCGCCACCACATTGTGTTCTCCGAGCCGTGCGGATCCTTCATCCGGTTGTTCCGTTCCCATCACCAGGCGAAGCAGGGTTGATTTGCCCGCACCGTTGGGGCCCACAAAGGCGATGCGGTCGCCCCGTTCCACCTCCAGCTCAGCGCCAAGAAACAGGATCTTGTCTCCGTAGCTGTGGGTGAGGTTGTCGATCACAGCCACCTGGGCGCCCGAGCGAGGTGCCGGTGGGAACCGGAAGCTCGGGCCCGCCACGGATTCGATCGGTGCCTCCACTAGCTCCACTTTGCCGAGTTGTTTCTCCCGGCTTTTCGCCTGGGTGCTGCGGGTGGCACTGGCACGGAAGCGGTCGATGTAAGCCTGCTGCGAGGCGATCTCTTTTTGCTGGCGGTCAAAGGCGGCTTGGGTGGCCTCCTGTTCCAGCAGTTTCTGCTCGAGATGGTCGGAGTAGTTGCCCAAATAGCTTCTGGACAGACCACGCTCGGTGGACACGATCTGATTGCAGACGCGATCGAGGAAGGTGCGGTCGTGACTGATCACCACAAGCGCTGCGGTCTGCTCACGCAGGTATCCCTCCAGCCACTGAATGGTTTCGACATCCAGGTGGTTGGTGGGTTCGTCGAGGAGGAGCAGATCGGGTTCCTGGAGAAGAATCTTGCCCAGGGCGATGCGCATCTGCCAGCCACCGGAGTAATCCCGCACCTGTCGCTCGGCTCCCTCGGGGCTGAAGCCGATGGTTGGCAGCAGTTTGTCGACACGGGCATCGAGCTCGTAGCCGTGCAGTGCTTCGAACCGGCTCTGAAGCTTGCCAAGCTCCTGGATGAGTTCATCAAGATGATCTGGATCTTCGGAAGCCTTCTCAGAGCCCATGGCCTCCTCCACCTGCTGCTGGCGGTTCAGCACGGTTGCCGCTTCACCAAAGGCCTGGAACAACTCCTGCCGAACGGTGCGATCCGGATTGACGTCGAATTCCTGCTGCAAAAAGGCGATCCGAGGTTCTCCCTGTCGCACCACCTGACCGCTGCTGGGTTCTTCGTGCCCGGCAATCAGCCGCATCTGGGTTGATTTGCCGGCTCCATTCACGCCCACGAGGCCGATTCGGTCACCGGGTTTCACCTCCCATGTGACATTGCGCAGCACTTCACCGGTCGGATAGATCTTGCTGACGTTCTCGAGTCGCAGCACCTGTCGCGGTCGTGGATTCTCCATCATCCCTGCCGGCAGAATTGCGCGCAGTGCCAGGGAATTCAGTTCATGGTGAAGCTGGAACAGCTCGCAGCCGTCGTGGTGGCGGCGGGTTTGGCGATCGTCAGCTACTTGCTTTTTTTCAGCTGGGCAGGTGGCGGTGGTTATGAGCGGCCTGACCCGGCCAGCGATCAGGCTGCGCTGATCCGTTTCAAAGACCGCCCCTCGCCTTGACCACCCAGCGCTGACTGGCTTCATCGTCCAGGCTTGCCAGGTGTGCGCGAACTTCCTCCGGATCGACGGGTAAGCCCTGATCGCGACCGAAGGCGCAAATGGACTCCATGGCACCGCTTGGGTCCTGGAGGGCCTGACGAAACAGAGCCTGGGTCTGCTCGGGATTGCTGCGGATGCGCTCATAGAGCGTGGCGGCATTGCCTGACATCAGCTTCAAGACGGCTCACCGAACGTTATGAACTCCGGCCCATTTCGTCAGGCGGCCCGTTTATCCAGCAGCCCGTACATCAAGCAGCCTGGTCGAGGGGGTCGTCGCGTTGACCGAGGGCGGATGCATCTTCCATGCTGCGGGCGTCCATGCAAAGAACCTTGCGCAGCTGGGCGTAGTTGGCGGCCTGGGAATTGCGCCCCTCCTGGGCTGCGCCGTATTCGGCCCGCTGCAGCACGTGGTGCAGGTGGGTGAGCAGATACGTGCTGATCACTGCAGACACGAGAACGTCGCTGTTTTCATCGCTGCGGCGGGTGCTCCTGCGCCGGTTGCCGCTGGGGCTCGGCCGGGATGAGCGTCGACTTTGCGTGCGCCGAGTTTGTGAAGCGGGAGTCGCCTTGGTTTCAGTCATGGGGGTTCTCCGAGGAGGACCAATGCCCTCACCATAGTCATGGATACTACCCTTGCGGAACTCTGTACACTTTTTGGTACCTGAGACTCCCTCTGGGGACCCGGTCGTGCCTACGCGTCAGACATCGTCCAGCGGGAAGCCCAAGTCCCCAAGGATCCAGGTGGTCCTGCCCGAGGATCTCTGTGCACGCTTGTCAGCCCTTGCAGAACAGGAGTCGCGCACGGTGAGCAACATGGCCCGTGTGTTGATTCAGCAGGGAGTTCAGCAGCATGAGCAGGGGAATTCCGGTGCCTCTGCCTCTGCCTCTGCCTCTGGTCATTCACCATCCTTGAGAGCCCCATCCCGCGAGGAGCGTTTTCGTTCTGCCCTCGAAGCTCAGCAACCGCGTCGTTTGCGCGGGGCACCACGCCGACTCCGTCTGTATCGCCCCTGAGAGAAGGCGGCGGATGTCAGCCAGGCTCCGCCCGCACCCCCAGTCGAACCGCTCTGGCCGCACCGGTGACGGCAGGGGCATTCCCATGGTAATCGCGTTCATGCCACCAGGCCAGAAGGGCGAACACCAGCGCTTCCCTTGCCTCTGCAGGAATTCCCTGCCCGTCGCTTGAATCAACAGCGCAGCCGCTGCAGCGCCGCTGCAGCTCAGCCATCAGTACGGGATTGTGGTTTCCGCCGCCAGCCACCAGAAGCTCAATCGGCCGGAATCCCTCTCTGGCAAACAAGTGGTCGAGGTCTTGCGCGACGACAGCTGCGGTGAAGCCCGTGAGCGTGGCGACGGCATCTGAGGGGGAGATCGCTTCCATCTCCTTCAGCCTCCGACTCA
>QCUJ01000048.1 GCA_003210795.1 Synechococcus sp. AG-679-B05
GGTCGTGCACGAAAAAGGGGATCATGTTGCGGGGCTGGCAGTGGCTGGGTGCTGTGGGAGGCTGTGATTCGCACACCACAATACTTAGGTGTGTGGGATTGGTGTAAAATGGAGCGCGGGTTGGTGTCTTTGTGCATCGGGTTGTTTTTGTTGCTGAGTCTGTTGGAGTTCGGGGTACCGCATCGTCTGGACGGACTGTTTGTGTTGTTTCGCGTGTTAAATCTATGTCTCATCGTCTCGGTCTGCGTCTGGCGTGCCCCGCCCGTGCGCACCGTCCCCGACTCGGACTCGGACTCGGACGCGGACCCTGAGTTGGAGCTCGCCGTTCAGTTGCCGTCGGTGTGAAGCCGGTGAGCGCGGATTACCATCGCAATTGGATACCGTAGTCTTTACACGAACTGCTCGAACTGCTCGAGCTGTCCTTGGAGGCACCTGCGCCTTCCAGTCTTCCAGCATCGGGTCCATATCCGCTCCACATGACTCCCCATGGCGTGTTTGGGTATTGACGTATATGTATTGTTACAGATGGCACAGCAGGCGCAGCAGGCGCAGCAGGCGCAGCAGGCGCAGCAGATGGACTACCACTTAGATCTACAACTGTCATTACGTCGTCTCCTGTTTTACCACCGGCATCCATGTGTCTGGTCATCGTTATTTCGAGTTGTCTATATCCAACGCCATTGCTATCCGTGCCAAGAGTTTCTAGGATGCGGATTCTAGTATATTCGTCTACTCTGTGATGTATCTCATCCAACCAGTTTGCATAGGCTGGTATCCCACTTGACGGTGCGTCGCTTCTTGCTTGCATTTGAGCAAGATCTTTATGTCTGCTAGAGGATTGGTCGCGAGTCTCTTCCTGAAACCCCGTGTACTGCTTCACTGCATCTATGACTTGTTTTATCTGCGCCCGAGCTCTAGCGCCCAATTCTACCTGCATCCAAGGGTCTTTACGTTTTTTCAAGGGTCCTGGGGCTGCCATTTTTGAATACACACATGCTATTTATAGTACACACTTTGGGTTGTAACTTATATGTCTCGCAAATTGGACAGTGCACTCCCACGACCCCGGACCCTTCGCTCGCGGTTCAGTTGCCGTCGGTGTGAAGCCACGCGACGCCGTCCATGACGACGTGGTGGAACATGAGTATGGCGGCGAAGACCACGTGGACGGCGTCGCGCGGTTCTTCGTCCAGCGCGTCTTGGAAGAGGAACACGGTGGCGAGCGCGGTGGACCACACGGTGAGCGCGGACACCATGTGGTCTTGAAAGCACGCGTGGTCGACCAAGAGTGCGGGCACCCACAGTGCCGCCGACACGAGGAACCAGACCCAGTGTGGTTCTGTGCCGACGTCGTTCAGCACGAGCACGAAGAACGCCACGACGGTGAACAGCATGCTGACGATCCACGGGCGCGCGGACAGCCCGCCCCACGCCAACGCTTTCAGCGTGCTGTCGCGCGAAATACACCATGCGAGTACCGCGTAGGTGCACAGCACGACGGCGCCCAAATACCAGATAACCATTTTATACAAACGTACGTGTATTTATATGTAAAAGATCCCGACCAGACTCACGTGGTTTTCATGAACCATACCGATAATAATGTCTGACGGGTCTTTGAAGAAGAGGGTTGATTGGAGTCGTGCGTCCAGCGTGTAGGGGGCGCTGGGCGGCACGAACGCGTCGACCTTGAACTTTTTCGCCAGTTGGGTGTTGACGAAATCGATGAGTTGTTGGACGACGGGGTTGTATTGTGCACTGTCATGGCAGATCAGGTCGAGTTGTGCGCCTTTCAGGGCGAACACGCAGGAGGTGTTCACCGCCTTGTTCACCGACTGGAGGATGGTCCAGTAGTGCTTGAACAGCGTGTCCGTGACCTTCTTGAACGGCTTGGTTTTCGCGTAGTCGTCGCACAAGTCGCGGTGCGCGCCCCAGTCGGCGCGTTGGCACTCCGCGCAGCAGTACCGTGCCACTCTGCAGTTCGCGCATGTCTTGTAGCGCCTCCCCACGTCCCCGCAGTGTTCGCATTGGCGTTTGCTCATGGTGTGTGTGGTGTGGTGTGTGTGGTGTGTGGGAGGTTGGCTCACCACGTGGTGTGTTTTGTGTGTGGTGTGTGTGTGGTGTGTGGTGTGTGGGAGGTTGGCTCACCACGTGGTGTGTTTTGTGTGTGTTGTGTTGTGTGTAAACGATGAACCTCTTCTTGTTGTCTCGTTCTCGCCGCAAGGGAGCGCGCATGCATTGCAACCGCCATGTGGTCAAGATGATTTTGGAGACGACGCAGTTGTTGTGGACGGGGGTGCACGTGGGCGGGGTGGACGTGTCGAACCGCACGGAGCTCAAGCCGTACCGCAAGACCCACACGTGGCATCCGACTGCGATCTGGGTGCGGGAGTCGCCGCGCAACTGGTCGTTTGCCGTGTCGTTCGGCTTGGAGTTGTGCAAGGAGTACACTCGCCGTTACCGCAAGCACCACAAGTGCGAGGCGCATTTGCGTTTCTTTCGGCGTTTGGGGTACTGTCCTCCGCTGGAGACGCGTCCGATTCGCCATCCGCGCGGTGCGATGGTGCGCGGGTGCACGCCGTTGCCGCTTGCCATGCCGGAGTCTTGCGTGGTGTACGAGAAGGGCGAGCCCAACGCGGTGGAAAGTTACCGCCGTTACTATGCGCTCAAGAACGCGCAGTGGGCGGCGGCGGGGCGTCCGATGCGTTTCAACAAGTACGTGGCGGTCTAGGGCATTCGTCATGTGACACAATCAAACTGTCAATGTGGCGGGGATTCAGATGTTTCAGTGGATTCCGAAGAGTATATAAGCATATGTTTTACTATGAAATGGCAGCCGCAACCCCGGAGCCGTTTGTAGACGATTTTGGTGAACCTTCCTCCATATTGCCGTATGCGTATATCGATCCAGAGATTACCAAAGGACGCCACTTCGTTGATATTTTTGTCACCGACGGGTTGGGTGGGGGTCCGTGTGACAAGTTTTTCAAGTTCAAGTTCAAAATAAAACACGCAAACAAAAACAAAAAACCCAAATACGAGTTTGATGCGGGCAAACGCAAAAACGACGGGGTTTGGATACTGCGTATTTGGCACGAGCTGCAACCAGATGGAAAGTATGACATATATCGGACGAATAATCTTGGCATTTGTATCCCATTTACATCATCACAAACGAAAGCTAATGTGAAAAAACGGTGGGATAAATTGCGGATACAGGCGTCATATATTTTAAGCTGTAATTTTAACAAATGTACAATGTGGAAACACTCCCTATTAAACAAGATGCTAGACGCCACGGACAAGAAGGATGACGACGATGACATGATGGACGTCGAGGCGGACGAGGCGGTCGAGGCGGTCGAGGCGGACAAGAAGGATGACAACGATGACATGATGGACGTCGAGGCGGACGAGGCGAACGAGGCGGACGAGGCGGACGAGGCGGTCGAGGTCAAGAAGGATCCCAGGGATTATGACGTTTATATTGTACAAGAAGTGAGGAACAAGAAGTTCGACAATACAAAGGAGGAGGACATCGAAGACAATCCAAAAACAATCGCAAAGTACAACTTCGACAGTACAATGACGAAAACACACATGGGTATATGGTATTTTATGAACAGCACGACTCCCAACGAGACAGCATACCAAATAAAACACCGAGGCAAAAACGACTATGTAAAACTCAGTTTCGGACAATCTACTCGTATCTGGGGGGTCTATCCAACAACAAGATTCGATGTTGTTGAAAAACAGTATCCGTTTCTTTGTTGTCATGAACCTGAGACGGAGAGCGGATGTATACCATTGCGATTCCAGTACAATATTGGACACAGCAACAGCAGCATCGTCAGTAGCAGCGTCAGTAGCAGCAGCAGTAGCAGTAGCAGCAGCAGTAGCAGCAGCAGTAGCAGCAGTAGCAGCAGCAGGAGCAGCAGTAGCAGCAGCAGTAGTAGTAGCAGCAGTAGCAGCAGTAGCAGCAGTAGCAGCAGTAGCAGCAGCAGTAGTAGTAGTAGCAGCAGTAGCAGCAGTAGCGGCAACATGGACAGTGTTGTGCAGGAACTAATTCGCAGCGGCAACATGGACAGTGTTTTGCAGGAACTAATTCGCCGCGGCAACATGGACAGTGTTTTGCAGAAACTAATTCGCCGCGGCAACAAGGACAGTGTTTTGCAGGAACTAATTCGCCGCGGCAACATGTACAGTGTTTTGCGGGGACTAATTAGCAGCGGCAATATGGACAGTGTTTTGCGAGGACTATTTATATATTACGCGAACAACTACGGGGGCGTGCACACAATAACTGGGTTCCAAGATAAATTGCGTAAATCGCCAATTCACACAACAATGAAGACATCACAACTGGCAGTGCCCAACGAACTTGGTTGTACATATCACATGCTGACAAGGACATTTTCCCTGCGCAAATGGAGTCAAACCTCAGGTTCAACGACAACATACCCGAGCATAGATAACTCAATTATTGCTCCATTGGTCTTAGCTATATATGGCGAGGATTCTGCGTCTGCTGCGCCTGCTGCTGCGTCTGCGTCTGCGTCTGCGCCTGCTGCTGCGCCTGCGTCTGCGTCTGCGTCTGCTGCTGCGCCTGCTGCTGCGCCTGCTGCTGCGTCTGCGTCTGCGCCTGCTGCTGCGCCTGCTGCGGCTTCCGTTGCCAATCTAACGAACGGTATCATTTCCAATATGCGCACTACCGCAAGGGATTGGAAGACTCTTCAACCGTCAATGGGCAAGCAAACAATTCATGATATGATCACAGATTTCTTAAAATCACACGATGACGCGCGTGCAAAAATGATTGCGTATGTGCTAGAGAATATTGAAAGCACGGACGTTAATACGAAAAAGAAGATACTTCTGTGTATTCGGTTTATATGTGAAAACATGCGTCAACAATACCTTGCAACGAAATACACGTGTTGGACAATGATGACGGTCAAAATATCAAAACATGAACATATTCAATACGTGTTTACACCGTCGGACGGCGATATGACATACAGACTAAAGAATCTAAAAACCAACGAACAAAATGCTTCGATGGTAAACCGGCGGAAGGGAAGCGTTGGTACACCCATTCAGATATGGTCAAGAATAGAGGAATCCAAGCCTACGAAGAATGATAATGAGGAATACAAGCCTACTATTTATCGCAAAAATCCAAAAGTGTTTGAATATTATACTGTTCAGGTGGAGCATATGACCCTTCACAACCAATGGGAGGTTGCAAAGTCCATTTGTGCGGGTGGCAATGGTCGCATAAGCGAAGTCCTGAATAAGCTCAAGAGTTGGAAACAATTTGCAAGATTACCATGTCGCCGTTGGCGAAATTGGCTTTTTCTGAATCATGAAGATACCCTACAGAAAGAATTCGCTCAAGTGTTGACCCTTGGTGGTATTCACATTGACAGCAACTCTGACGTAGACGTCAATTTGGTTAACAAGACAGTAAAAGAGTATAAACAACACCAAGATAAGCTGGAAGACAAAAAAAAACAACGCCAGGAAAAAAAGGCTACAGCATCTGACAAGAAGGATGATGACGATGACATGATGGACGTCGAGGCGGACGAGGCGGTCGAGGCGGTCGAGGCGGTCGAGGCGGACAAGAAGGATGACGACGATGACACGATGGCATCCTCCTCGTCCTCCTCGTCCTCCTCGTCCTCGTCCTCGTCCTCGTCAACGAAGAAGCGCAAACGTGACGGATCTTTATCAGCGTCCTTTGTACGTTTACGACTTTGAAGCAGTAACTGTGGCGGCGTAATGCATGTGGCATGTGGTGTGTATATGAAATTCCAAAGAACGCACAGATATGATTAGTTTTGAACCATGGTCTCGAGAGAGTATTCTACGCGCGAGTGTATTAGAGGTAACAACGTCCAAGTGTTGTGTGCACGATGTGCCTGTGAAGGGTGGTTTGAGAGATGCACGATTTGGAGTGATTGGTCCCGGCAAGTGTGCGACGTGTGGTCGTGGTCGTGTGGGATGTCCGGGGCACTGGGGTCATTTGACGTTGGCGGCGCCGTTGTACCACATCTCGTGGATGTCGCACACATTGCATTGGTTGCGTTCCTTGTGCGAAGGTTGCGGCACCTTGAGAGGCGAGGGTACGCTGCGCGAGCGCGCCGCGCGTGCCCACCGCGTGTGCGCGTGCGGCGCGAAGAGTGCGCGGTACGCGTGGGACAAGGCGCGCGCGTGCGTGTTGCGCGATGGAGAGGTATACACTGCCGCCGAGGCGTTGGCGCGTTTCGAAGCGTACGAGGGACCGTTGTCCCCCGTCGATTTGGTCGTTACGGTGTTTCCAGTGCCGCCGTTGCACGTGCGACCGCCGTTGGTGTCGGGTGGCAAAACGCGCGGAGAAGACGACCTGACGTACCGGTTTCAGAACATTGTGCGCAAGAACGAGGCGCTTGCCGCGTGTCTATCGTCCCACAAGCCCAAGGTGGTCTGTGATCAGGCGCGCGAGGGATTGCAAAACGCGTTGACCGGTTACATCAACCACAACAAGTTGGCGAACCGCCGCCACCGCCACAAACGTGAATATACATCGTTAACGAGTCGTTTGAGTTCAAAAGAGGGGCGCGTGCGCGGCAATTTAATGGGCAAGCGTGCCAACGCCACGGCGCGGTGTGTGATTACGCCGGACGACCGTTTGGCGTTAGGCGAGTTGGGCGTGCCGTATTCTGTGGCGCGCACGTTGACCAAGAACGTCAAGGTGACCGCTTACAACATGGCGAATTTGCAGTTGATGGTGGAATCTGGTGCGGCGCGGTACGTGGTGCGTCCGGACGGATCGCGTGTGGACACGTCGGTGCGCAAACCTTGGTTGGAGGTGGGTTGGACGGTGGAGCGTTCGATGGTGGACGGCGACGTCGTGTTGTTTAACCGCCAGCCTTCGCTGCACAAGATGAGTATGATGGCGCACACGGTGCGGCTGTTGCCGTACGACACGTTTCGCATGAACGTGTGCTGCACGACGCCGTACAACGCCGACTTCGACGGTAAACTCGTTGCCGTCAACAGCAGGCTTGAAAAGAGTGCTACCTGCTAGTGCATGAAACAGACGCCTATAAGCTTGCGCAGATTTCAAGGAGAAGGGACATGCAACACTGCAAGTACTGTGACCAAGATTTTTCGGAAACGGAATTTCGAAAAAATCGCCAGAAGTGTAAAGCGTGCGAACGAAAAGATGGCAGGGCGTATGCGAAAAAGCATTCCAAGAAGCGAAAGGCGTATGCGAAAGCCAACGCAACGAGGATGCGCGCCTGGCAAGCCGACTGGTATCAGCGAAACAAGTCGAGCGTGAACAAGCGACTTAAACAGCGATACCACGAGGACCGAGAATTCCGGGAACGAAAGAAGATTATGCGCGCGGTCCAAATGTGGGAAGGTGGACGCGCAAATTGTCCCCGGGATTCAAAGTATCTTCGATGTTCGCACGATTTTTACACGAAATGGTTGCAATACAACTTCAGTGATGGCATGACAATGGCGTCCGGGAACTGGCACCCGGACCATGTCCTCCCCAGAAATCTGTTCAAACTTTACGACGCGAATGGAACACGCAACGCGAGCAATATCCGACTGTGCTACAGTTGGTACAATGTCAGTCCAATGACGAAACGTTCCAATTTGTCGAAACATGACAATGTCGATGTGGAACAGTTGGAACGGCATGTTGCCGCGTTGAAATGTTTTGCAGCGTCAATGGGTGTGGAGGTTGATCGAGACTATTATGTTTTATGTGCGACATACCTTGATGCGGGAACCCCCTGAAGCCTCTGATACCATCACTTGGGCGAAAGCCTGATGTGAGACCACGGTTAATAGCCGTACCCAATGGTAATCAATTCAGAGGATTGGGCGATCCGCAGTGTTACTGTCTACGTCCGTTTTGCTAGGATATGACAGGCATTCAGAGACTGAACGGGTATGGGTTTTCGATGATGGTTTAAGCAACCGGAGAAAGTTTAAGATACAGTCCAACTTGTTGGGAAACCTTCAAGATCATTTTGGACGAAATGAACGTGCACTTCCCGCAGACGATCATGTCAGAGGCGGAGGCGCGGGAAATTATGGCGGTGCAGTACCAGGTGGTGTCACCGCAGTCGAATAAGCCTGTGATGGGGTTGATCCAGGATGCGTTGTTGGGCATGTTTTTGTTGAGTGGGGCGACGTTGTGCCGTGCCGACGCCATGCAGGTGTTGCAGGGTCCAGTGCCGCCGGGTCCGGAGGTGTGTGGTCGGGTGTTGATCAGTGCTGTGTTGCCTTCGGTGAGTTACGTGCGCGGCGACGTGTGTGTGTCGCGTGGAGTGTTGACGTCGGGGCGTCTGACGAAGCGTGATTTGGGCACGTCGCACGGTTCGTTGGTGCACGTGATGTTTAACGATTTGGGTCCGGCGGTGTGTGTGTCGACGATGCACGCGTTGCAGCGTTTGGCGCACGGGTATTTGCAGGTGCGTGGGTTTACGATTGGGTTGGGCGATTTGGTGCGTTCGTCGCACGTCACGCAGTTGTGTGCGTCGGAGCGTGCGTCGGCGTACGCGGACGTCGTGGGGTTGGACGAGGCGGGTACGAATCAGCGTTTGAACAATTGTCGCAATGTGATGGGCAAGGCGGCGATGTCCGAGTTGGACGAGTCGAACAATTTGTATGCGATGGTGCATTGTGGTTCGAAGGGTTCGATGGTGAACATTACGCAGTTGCAGGCGTGCATTGGGCAGCAGAATTTGCGCGGTGGTCGTATTCCGAAGGAGTGGTCGAACCGTACCATGACGCAGTTCCGTCCGGGGGACGACCATCCTCGGACGCGTGGTTTTGTGGAGCGTTGTTATTTGGAGGGGTTGTCGCCGTCCGAGATGTATTTCCACAACATGGCGGGTCGCGAGGGGTTGATTGACACGGCGATCAAGACGGCGGAGACGGGTTACATCGAGCGCAAGTTGTCCAAGGCGTTGGAGAACATTCGTACGTGCGCCGACGGTTCGTGCCGCGACGCGGGGCGTTTGATATGTTTCGCGTACGGGGACGACGGGGTGGACGCGATGCGGGTGGAGAAGCAGCGTTTCACGGGATTCGAGGGAACCGACGCGGCGTTCGTGCGTTCGATGTCGCAGGACCCTTCGGTGTCGGGCACGCCGTACTACCATTTGCCGTTGCCCGTGGCGCGCATTTTGTCTCGGATTCCGCACGGGGACACGCAGATGGTGTCGTTCGAGTTGGACATGTTCGTGTCGCAGTTCCCTCCGTTGTTGGGGGCGTGGATCCGCGCGCACACGCCTACGATGTCGTACGCCAACTTTTCGTTGTACCGCGACGCGTTGATGCGCGAGTGGGAGCGTGCGCGTGTGTGTGCGGGCGAGTCGGTGGGTGCGATTGCGGCGCAGTCGATCGGCGAGCGGACGACGCAGTGCACGCTCAACTCGGTGGACTACCACGAGCGGTTGGTGTTGTACAACGTGGCGGGTTGCATCGGCGAGGTGATCGACGGCATTATCGACCGCGCCGGCAAGACGGGGGAGGTGATTCACGTGCGGACGGAGCATTTGCGGGCGTTGACGTTCGACGCGTGCGGCGCGGTGTCTTGGCGCCGTGTGAGTGCGGTGACGCGCCACCCTCCGGAGAACGAGGACGGGTCGAACACGTTGGTGAAGATAACGACGGCGTCGGGGCGCACGTTGACGTGCACGCGTGCCAAGTCGTTCATGGTGTTGCGTTTGAACCGTTGGGTGCCTGTGCGCGGTTGCGACGTGGTGGTGGGGGACGGCGTGCCGGTGATGGGCGTGGTGCCCGAGGTGGCGCCGTTGTCCTCTGGGTTGGAGGCGCACGCGTTGGGTGTGTTTTTGGCGACGGGGACGTGCGACCCGTACCCCGAGTTGTTGTGCACGCCCGAGGTGGAGCGTTACGCGCACACGTGGCGGTGTCCGTTGGCGTACCGCGGCGAGCGCGGCGAGCGCGTGTGCATTCAGAGCGAGTCGTTGCGTTACCGTTGGCGCGACATGGTGTTTCCGCGTCGGATGTTCGGCGCGTCGGCGGCGCACGCGCGTTTGTTCGTGGTGGGGTACGTGATGCACCGTGGGTGTTTCGACAAGCGGTTGTACGTGGACGCGGTGCCGCCCGTGCGCGACGGGTTGGCGTTGTTGTTGTCTTCGTTGGGGGTGCCGCACACGCTGCACGCCCGCGGGTTGGTGTTGCCCGACCCCTGTGCGATTTGGCACCCCAAGGTGCCCGCCGAGCGCGTGGGGGACACGTGGGTGGACCGCATTGTGACGGTGGAGGACGTGCCGTCGAGCCACCCGTACGTGTACGATTTGACGGTGGAGGGGACCAAGAACATGGTGGCGTGGAACGGGTTGGGGTGTCGCGACACGTTTCACTTTGCGGGGGATTCGTCCAAGAACGTGACGTTGGGGATTCCTCGGATGGAGGAGATTTTGAATCTGAGCAAGCGGATGAAGACGCCGTTGCGCACGTACCGTGGTCCGGTGTTGCCGCGGTACGTGCGGGTGTCGGACGTGTTGGTGGGGCGCGGACCCCCGTTGCCCGGGGACGCCGCGCTTTTGGCACCGTTCTGGGAGTTTCCCGACCCGGGCGACTACGACGGACCGGTGGAGCGTTGGGAGTTGTACCCTTGGCACGACGTGGAGGCGCTGCGTCGTTGCGTGGGGGTGGACATTGCGTACACGCAGGGACCTCGTGTGGTGTGCCACGTGTACGGGTTCGTGGGGGACGTGTCTGCGTTGGTGTTGCAGGGCGTGCCGGGGGGCGAGTGGTGTCGTCGTGTGGGGGACCACGTGGAGACGTCGTTGGGAGTGTACCAGTTGTGGGAGATGTTGGAGGACTGCCGTTCGGTGTACACGAACGACGTGCAGGAGATGCACCGCGTCTACGGCATCGAGGCGGCGCGGGCGTGCATTTTGAAGGAGATCCGCAAGATTCTGGCGCACTACGGCATTTACGTCAACGTGCGTCATTTGACCTTGCTCGCCGACTGGATGACCCACAGTGGGTTGACGCCGTTGACTCGGCACGGGATGAAGCGTTTGCAGGAGGCGCCGTTGAAGCGCAGCACGTTCGAGGAGGTGGTCGACGTGTTCCACCAGGCGGCGTTGCACCGGCAGACCGACCCCGTGGAGGGCATTTCGGCGTGCATTTTGACCGGCAAGGAGGCGAAGATGGGGTCCAACTTGGTGACCGTGCTCAAGGACGAGGTGATGGAGCGCACCTACGCCCAGCCGTTTCCGTCGCAGAAAATAGAGATGTTCCAGTGGATTCCGAAAAGTAGTATATAGTTGCGTTTGTTTGTATAGAAATGAGTGACACGGATGGCTCTGGTGGCGAATCCAAAACCCCAGCGCCCAAGATCCCGTCCACCGCGAACATCGAACAGGTATGCAGGATACTTTCCGATATCAAGTCAGCCTTTGCAAAGTTTATATCCCAGTCCAAACGGAATTTACGGTCACGGTCAGATTGGTATGCAATTCTACAACAACATCTACAAGATTTAAAAAATCTAGGTACCAGACTGGCACCGGTAGGAATGCCGACAAAAGATGATAAAGAAAAGAATCGCATCCCGAAGGAGATGACGAAAGGAATAAAGGGAGGTATTGTCAAACTGGTTCTAGATTTTTTGCCCGGGATAGAAAAAATACACAACAATCCTGAAGAATTAGAGTTGAAGACACGTAAAACGTTGAGCAAATACGCCGACGCGTTGCGTAAGCACGACTTGATGTACACATTCCCAGCGGATCCCAGAGGTGAGGGTGCT